>CAZGDE010000044.1:0-14924 GCA_964524315.1 uncultured bacterium | reverse complement strand
GTAGTCCGATTGGTGCCTGGGACATTAAACCCACCCCAACGGGCGACATTGTGCTGCGATTCCTCCGGCGACAGATGCCAGCATACGTTAATACCGGCTTAAATTTGATCCATGTGCAGGATGTGGCCTGGGGGCATTTGTTAGCCTTGCAGAAAGGGAAAAGGGGCGATCGCTACATTCTGGGGCACCAAAACCTGACTCTCAAGCAAATCCTCGACCACCTGGCTGACATTACGGGTACACCGGCTCCGAAAACGGCGATTCCTGCCTGGGTTCCTTTAGCGGTTGCCTGGGTTGACGAACAAATCCTTGCCCGCTGCGGAAAGTCGCCAACTGTGCCTGTAGATGGAGTCCGGATGGCAACCCAACAAATGTTTTATGATCCAGCAAAGGCTGTACGAGAATTGGACTTACCCCAGACCCCAATTGTTACTGCCCTGCAAGATGCCGTAGAGTGGTTTGTAAAATATGGTTACGTTACTTGATTAAATGTCAAGTATCAGGTGTCGGGTACTAGTGGTTCAGATGAGGAGTTACACAACACATGGCAGTTCACATTCAGCAGGCACTTGAGATCGGTAAATACATCGTTACCCAGCGGCTCAAAGGCCGCAAGAAGTATCCTCTGACACTGATGTTAGAGCCACTGTTTCGGTGTAATCTCGCATGTTCTGGATGCGGCAAAATCCAGCATCCCACTGACATCCTGGTGCAAAACCTGACCCCCGAACAATGTTTTACGGCGGTAGAAGAATGTGGTGCGCCGGTGGTGGCAATTCCCGGTGGCGAACCCCTCCTCCATCCTCAGATTGACCAGATTGTAAAGGGACTGGTAGAGCGGCGTAAGTATGTGTACCTCTGTACCAATGGCATTCTGCTGGAAAAGAGCCTGGACAAGTTTGAACCGTCTCCCTATTTCAGCTTCAGTGTTCACCTGGATGGTTTGCGGGAGCATCACGACAAATGTGTCGATCGCAAAGGCGTTTTCGATGTTGCCGTCAAAGCCATCAAAGCGGCGAAGGCCAAAGGTTTCCGGGTGACAACCAATACCACCGTATTTGAAGGGGCGGATCCGAAGGAGATGCAAGACTTCTTCGATTTCATCAGTGAACTGGGGATTGATGGCATGATGATCTCTCCCGGTTACAGCTACGAGTGGGCTCCCGATCAGGATCACTTCCTCAAGCGGGAACAGACCCGCGCCCTGTTCCGGGAAATTATGGCTCCTTATAAGGCAGGTAAGAAAAACTGGAACTTTAACCACAATCCCCTGTTCCTGGACTTCCTCACCGGCGAAAAGGATTACGAATGTACGCCCTGGGGCATGCCCAGTTACAGTGTTTTGGGTTGGCAAAAGCCCTGTTACCTGCTGAACGAAGGCCACTACAAGACCTATCAGGAATTGCTGGATAACACCGATTGGGATAAGTACGGTCGCGCCAGTGGTAATCCTAAATGCCAGGATTGTATGGTTCACTGTGGCTATGAACCTACCGCTGCGGTAGATGCAATGGAACCACAGAATATGGTGCGGGCACTGGGCAGTGTGCTGAGTTTTAGCCGCTAGAATCTTAGACCTCGGAGGTTTTTTGCCGCAGACCTCCGAGGTCGGGTTGAGCAATTGAGCTTAGGTGGTTTCCCAAAAAAGTGTTCCTGGCGTAGGGGCAGGTTTTGCTAAAGTTCTTTGCATTAGCCAGTTATTCTGTTGCTAAACCTGCCCTTACGGGTAGTTTGTTTGTTTTCTACAAATCTCCTAAGGAATGCGAACAGAATAAACCCGTGATTCTGTAGGGGCGAAGCATTCGGATAACAGTCCATGCAACGATCCTAGATTTATCTACCGAATGCTTCGCCCCTACCGATAAATTGCCGATCTTATTTAATCCACGATCCTAAATTGAAACTGATTCAAAAGACCTCGGAGGTCTGTATCCTCCGTTCTGGTCTTTTGCCGTTTCGCTCTGCCTGCTCAATCGGGTTGGCGGACGATTAATAAAATAACGCTGGTGATCACGAACATCCGAAAGGCGATCGCCTGCCCATTCCAGACGGGTGACTGCCACATGGCAAACCATTCACCACCGATCGCCAGAAATGCCAGTAGCCACAATACACAACCAGCCGTTAGACCCCAAATCACGTAGGATTTTGCCTGGTTGAATTGGGTCGCATCCTGCTGAAGTGCCTGACTCAGGTGGGCGGCCCCGACCCAGCATAGACTGGCAACAATGGCTTCCCACGCAATAATGCTGCCAAAGAAGATGTGGTGAATGACCGGGTTGTTAATGGCGCGCCACTTGAGCTGACTGTCCGGGAAGATGGTGTCCATGGAGAGGACGTGCTGGACATAGGCAAAGTTTGTTCCATAATCAGTCAGGTTATTGAACACGACCAGACTGAAGAAACTGGCAACCGCTGCCACCAGCACAATCTTAGAAATGCGATCGCTCACCATCTGCCGTTAGTTGACCTCTACGGAAAAGGTATATTTATAACCTTTGAAATTAGAATCTAATTCCAGCACATATTCACCAGTTTGAGCCAGTTTACCGCGCCATTGTTGCCGTTTCTCCTCTAAAGGGCCTTCCAGGAGAAAGGTGCCATCAGGAGCGATGAGGGATGGCATGGGGCCACGGTTGCGGTCAACAATAATGGTTTGTCCAGCACTGGCATTGATGACGTAGCGATGGCTCCCCGTACCGACAAAGCGATCGCTAATGGTCACTGGCTGGGTAGAGTCGTTTAGAGTAATTCGTTCAACCTTCTGGTTACAACCGCTGTCCGTCCGGTTTTTGGCAACCCAGCCTTTGGTAGGAGTGGTAATTTGGAACCAGCCATCCTGCTCCTTCACAACGGTCACATAGGTTTTATTTTTCAATTGCCCGACAATATTGTCTGCCGTCGTGTCGGGTGTCGATCGCACATTCAGGGGCGATTCGGGGTCATTCACCACTGCCATCCGAATTTTGCAGGACTCAACTGTGCGGCTAATATCGTTGGTTGGTTGGTTGGAGTCTACCGATGACGCATCTGGTGTGGGCGACGGACTGGTAGCGGGTGTAGCAGGTGACTGTGGGGTGGCTGTAGCGGTTGGTGCTGGTGCGGTGGTTGATTCAGGCGTGTTGACTATAGCCGTGGGTGGATTTGAAGCGGATGTACAGGCAATAGTCACTCCGGTTAAAGCGGCTAATGAAGCGGCACCGATGACGAGCAATACGGAAGTGTGGGATTTCATAACGCTGGTTTTGAGGGTATCTAATTGCTTCTACACAGCACACCTGTACTGAGACGGACAGAATTGATTGCTGTGTGTAACTTTCTCAAGTGCAACAGAGTCAGGGATACTGTCCTTGTGAGGGGTGAAGTGAGGACATACCTTTATTCTGCTCTGACTTCTCTTTTTCGCATCTGGCTAGAATGGAAAACACACCTGAGTGAGTGTTATGACTGCTGTCCGGGAAGTTCTTGTTTGTCAACACACTAGCTGCTGTCAAAATGGTGCCGCTGCAGTATTAGACGCTTTTCTGGTACAGGCTGTTCCTGATGTCACGATCACGGCCAGTGAGTGTCAGGGGCAATGCAATATGGGGCCAACGGTGCGCGTACTGCCGGATGAGATCTGGTATTGTCGGGTGAAACCAGAGGATGTACCAGCGATCGCAGAACAGCACTTGCAGCAGGATCGGCCCGTTGAACGGCTACTTCATCCCCGTTTGCATCCTCGATTTAGGGTTGAGATGATCGGGGAAGGGTGATCGGGGAAGGGTTTGGGTGTGAGATGTGAGGTAATTTCGATGCGGGTTGTGGTGCAACGGGTGACATCTTCCCAGGTGACGGTGGATGGCGTGGTTGTGGGGGCGATCGGTCGCGGGCTGAATTTGCTCGTCGGTATATCTAGTACGGATACCGATGCCGAACTGGAATGGATGGCGCGGAAATGTCTGGAACTGAGGCTATTTCCCGCCAATGAGGGTGGCAGATTTGACCAATCGGTACAGGAAATTAGCGGTGAGTTACTGGTCATTAGCCAGTTCACGCTTTATGGTGATTGTCGTAAAGGGCGTCGCCCGTCGTTCGATCGCGCGGCTGCTCCTCCCACCGCAGAGGCACTATATGATCAGTTCGTGGCCAAATTACGGGCCAGTGGCTTAAAGGTAGAAACCGGCAAATTTGGAGCCATGATGCAGGTTGCCATTGAGAACGATGGGCCTGTGACCATTCTGCTGGAACGCGATCGCGAAACTGGCGCGTAGAAGCAAACTAGACCCGATAGATAGCAATCCCAGTAACCAATGACCGATAACCAATAACTAATGACCAATGACCAAATGACCAATCATTGCCGCTGATACCGCATCCCTGGCAACTGTGTCACCATTCCCATCAACTCCAATTGCAGCAGGGCACTAGAAACGCTCCCTGAGGACAGTTCCGACTTTTGCACCAGCAGATCAAAGGGAATCGCCTCCATACGGTCACTCTGGCAGAGTTCCGTGAGGGTCTGGAGGATCGTTTGTAGCGTGGGTTCCAGATCGAGGGGGAGTTGGGTTTGCTGGGCTACGGGGGCAGGCTGTAGCTTGGGTATCGTTCCCAGCAGTTCGAGCAAGTGACTTTCTCCCAGAATTGCCTGTGCCCCCTGGTTCAGCAGATTGAGACAGCCGATTGCCCGGGGGTTGTCCAAACTACCGGGCAAAATATAAACATCCCGCCCATATTCATTGGCATAGTAAGCAGTGATCAGGGCCCCCGATCGCTGGGGAGCCTCCATTACCAAAACAGCCCGGCATAGTCCGGCAATGATGCGGTTACGGCGGGGAAAATGGGTGCGATCGGGTTGGGTACCAGCGGGGTACTCGCTCATCACTAGACCCCGTTGCAAGATTTTTTGGTAAAGGTGACGGTTAAACCAGGGATAGGCCAGGTTGACCCCGGTTCCCATCACAGCCAAGGTGCGTCCGTCAAAGTCAACACAGGTACGGTGGGCTTCGGTATCGATACCTTCCGCCAGACCTGAAACAACCCCAAAGCCATTTTGTACCAGGGTTGCGGTCAGTCGCCGAGTCCAGCGTTTGCCATAGTCGGATGGGTCCCGGGTACCGACGATCGCCACCAGTGGGACTAGCCCCTGATTTTCCTGCTGATCCACTTTGCCCCGATAGTACAGGATGGGGGGCGGGTCGGGTGTTTCTAACAGTAAGCGGGGGTAGTCCGCATCGGCAGGTGTCCAGAAGTGAGGATTTTCCTGTTCATGGTGTTGTAAAAGTTGGTGTGGATCGATCTCTCGCCTGACGGTTGTGATCAGTTCTGCTGTTTGGAGGCCAATGCCATCAACTACAGTGAGGTCTGAGGTGCTACTCTCCCAGGCCGCAGCCAGGGTTCCAAATTCCTTTTGCAACCGTTTGAGAAGAATTGGGCCCACGCCATTAATGTGTGACCAGGCAAGCCAATATGCGCGATCGTCTACCAATGTTCCGTTCCTGTATTAAGATGCACCTTGTTACGAGCAATTGTTACAATCACCTTTTTTCAGTGTTCCCGAAATTTGAAATTTAGCGTAGAGGATGTTTCAAAAGGGATCGGCCAACATTAATCACTGTCTCGAACTGTCTGGCTAAAGCATCTGTCTAGAACCTAGTTGTCCAGGAAATCTATCTCTGTTATGAGCCTGATCATCAAGCTTGCAGAACGACCAGCAGAATTGCCCCAGGTTTTTAAGATCCGGTACAGGGTGTTTCAAATCGAACAGGGAGTAGACCCATCGCTGGAATTTGATGATAACGAAGATAGGTCAGACCATTTATTGGCCTATCTGCACGATAAACCCGTGGGAACAGCCCGGATCCGGCTAATCAATTCCCAAACGGCGAAGTTAGAACGGGTCGCTGTTTTGCCAGAAGTAAGGGGATTGGGGATTGGTCGAAAAATGATGGAAAAAGCCTTAGAAATTTTGCGCTCATCCAGCATCACTACCATCGAAATCCATGCTCAAACACAGGTGCAGGACTTTTACCAAAAATTGGGGTTTGAGCCAGAAGGGCCCGTCTTTGAAGAGGCGGGAATTTCCCATGTGAAGATGAAAAAAAAATTGCAGTAGTCGAGCTGAATCGGTGATTGATCGTAAGCAACATGCCTGGGTAAAGGGTTTACCCATTTTGGGATTGATCTGGTTGGTGGGAGCGATGGGCGATCGCCTCTGGTTTGCCCTTGACCATGATGTGCCTGCCTGGGATCAGGCTGACTATCTAACGGGTGCCCTCAACTACTGGCAAGCGCTGCAATCTGCCCAGTGGGGCGCGCCTGACTGGTGGGTGCGGTTCTGGCAACTGTCTACCAAAATTCCACCACTGGTTTACATTTCGACGAGTCCGCTCCTGAGTCTGTTGGGGCAGGGAGTTGACCAGAGTACGGCCATAAATCTGGTTTATAGTGCGATTTTACTGGGTTCCGTTTATGGGCTGGGCGTCTGCCTGTTCAGTGTTTCGGTTGGCTTATGGGCAGCAGTTTTCTGTCTGCTGATGCCAGGGTTATATCGCGTCCGGCTAGATTTTTTGCTGGATTTTCCCCTGGCGACAATGGTGACCTTATGTTTTACCTGTTTGACCCTGTGGCGAGAACAGAGCATTGAAGCCAGACAGCCAGGAGTTTCTAAGGGCATCAGAAGCGTCAGAAAACAAGCCAGGGCGGAGGAAGTCGAACCGAACCAAGATGTAAAGGATGATAGCGGTCAATCCCAAGAGGGGCAATTAAAGCCAACAGGCGAGATTGCCGCTGAGATTGCCGCTGAGACTGCCGCTGAGACTACCGCTAAAATTGACGAGACCAAAGATGAACGGGAGAAAGATCAGGTCAAGGACAGAGAGTACGCACCTTTAGAGAATAAAGCGCCTCAGCCCCATAGGGATAAGGAAGAGGTGCCGGAAAGTGAGCCAACTGCCCCGGTTCCTTTCCTGGCTGTTGCTCTGGAACTGGCCAATACGTTTCGTTCCTGGCTATTGGCGATCGCCATTGGTCTCACTTTGGGGCTGGCGTTGATGACCAAGCAACCAGCGATCTTATTTCTGGCCATACCGATCGCCGCTGCTGTCGTTGAAACGTTTTGGCGGTGGCAATGGGTTCGCTTGCTGCAATTAATTCTGGCGATCGCCCTGGCCATTCCCATTTTTGGTGGCTGGTATCGTACCAACTGGTTACTGATGCTATCGGCAACGAAGCGAGCAACGGTAGACTCCGCGATCGCGGAGGGGGATCCGTCTCTGTTATCGCTCGATGCCTGGACGTTGTATTTGCGTCTCCTGCCCAAGATGGTGTCACTGCCATTGCTGGTAGTTGGCCTGACGGGTGTTGTGTTCTTCTGGCGGCGATCGCGGGTCAGTAGCCAGTGGTACGGTGAGAGAGACTATGCCCCCATGAGTCGTGCCTATCGGCAACGGCGTTATGGCAGAACCCAGCGATCGCTGTACTGGCTCGGGTTGTTTCTGCTGGCAGGTTACCTCCTGTCATCCCTGAACCTGAATAAGGATGACCGCTACGTTGTTCCGTATTTGCCTGTGCTGGCGATAGTTCTGGCCTATGGATTTACCCTGTTGCCCCAAGGCTGGAAGTTATTACGCTGGGGGGCGGTCAGTCTGGCGGTGCTGTTGATGGGCCTGAATCTTTTGCCGTTAGGATTGCCAGCGACAGCCACCCACAATGCGCTGGCCTACCACCCTCCCTACCTGGGACAGCCCTATCCCCATGCTGAAGTTGTGGCCGATGTGATTAAGGCAGAACCGTACCTGCGTTCGACGATTGGCGTGTTACCGTCTACTCCGGCGATTAACCAGCACAATGTCAACTATTACGGTAATTTACGCAATTTTCAGGTCTACGGGCGACAGGTGGGCACACGGAACCGCTTTGTCCAGAAGGATGGGCGATCGCTCTCCTGGTTTCTGACTAAAACGGGTAGTCAGGGGTCGATTGGCAATCCAACTGCCCAAACCGCCATTAATCAGATGGTTGAGCAAGGGAACGAATTTAGCCTGTACGATACCTGGCAATTACCCGATGCGAGCAACCTGAATCTGTGGCGGCGGCGGGTGCCACCTGTACAGGTAAAGTCGTTTGAACTTGATCCCGCGCCAACGGCGGTCACTAAACCCATTAAGGCCCTACTATCACCCATTCAACTCAATGCTGTGCTGGTACCTGACCGGGTTCCTCCCGGACAACCCGTTCCGGTCAGTTACACCTGGTCAGGTTCCTGGAAGGCATTACAGTCGGGGTTGGTCATTTTGACCTGGCGCAGGCAAGAGCCGGAAAATCGGGGCAAAAGCCGTTGGTTTCACGATCATGGCATTGGTATGGGGTCGCTCCATTCGAGTGAGTACGAGGCTTTTGCGAATCTGTCCTTTCAGGTGACGGAACAGTCCGCCATGTTGCCACCGGCAAATGCGACACCGGGAACCTATACGCTAGATGCTATTTATGTGAATCGTAAAACGGGCAAAAGCGAGGCAATCGCCGTTCCGCCGGTTCAACTTCAGATCGACCCGACGGCTGCTCCCGTTGCCGCCCCAGAATTAGATCTGGTGACCCAACTGCGATCGCTGGCTGCGACCCTGCCTCAGGGGCGCACGGCTCTGGATCGGGTATTTGACGAAATTGGCCGGATGAACCAGTACGATCCTCTGCAAGACTATGTGGATCAAACCCGGCAGGCAATGACCTATCGCCTGCAACAGGAACCGAAGAACCGTATCTTTGCTTATACGTTGGCCCTGACCCAGGTTTTGAAGCGACGCGTCGAGCCAGCGATCGCCGCCCTGCAAGAGGTCACTCGACTGGATCCCAGTAATCCCGCTCCCTACGCCTATCTCGCCTTTGTGAACCTGTATGACTTCCGCCCCCAGGCAGCCCAGATGGCCCTGACCTCGGCGCTCAAACTGGCCCCCCAATTGCCCGAATTACACGCATTGAGTGGCATTGCCGCATTGATGCAGGGGCACTTCCGGCAGGCATGGCAGGAGGTGCAACAGTTTCGCCAACTGAGTCGGGTCTAGTCCCGGCGGCCATCAAATAGTTGAGACAGTCATGCGTCATTTTGAGGCAAATAACGAATCACCAATGACCACCTAAGAGATGGTGACAGATGATTGAGGATCGCCATAATCCTATAAATATCGCATTAAGACTGATTCCAGTTGAATGACATTAACTGGTTTGCTCAGGTAATCATTGGCACCAGCGGCAAGGAAGGTTTCGCGATCGCCGGACATTGCCATTGCCGTAATCATAATCACTGGGAAGCGATCGCCATCAGTTTGCTGGCGTAACTGAGTCAACAGATCCAATCCCGTCAGATCGCTGGATAATTGAACATCTAACAGAATCAAGTTGGGGCGAAATTCTCGGACTTTGAGCAAAAAATCAGTGCCATCAATTAAATGTTGTACCTGATGCCCGGTGGCCCGGAGGTAGTCCTGCAATAACAGCGCACTCCGGGCATCATCCTCAACGAGCAAAATCCGTCCCACGCCACAGGAGTGTCTGGCGAATTGGCTGTTCTTGCTATTGATGGTAGATTCTGTTTCGGGTTGGGGTAACTGGAGGGGACTGTCGGGTAGAAACAGGGTAAATTCACTCCCTTTGCCGTAGGTGGAGGCGACAGTAATATCGCCATTGTGCAACCGGGCCAAATTGCGGGAAAGCGCCAATCCCAATCCCGTGCCGGCATATTGCCGATTGAGTTGACTATCTAATTGAGAGAATGGCTTAAATAAGAGATCGAGCTTTTCCGCCGGGATGCCAATACCCGTATCGGCGATCGCAAAGGATGTGCCTTGGGGATTTTTGGTCACCCGGAGGGATACTTCCCCGGCGGGGGTGAATTTAATGGCATTGGACAGTAAGTTGAGCAAGATTTGTTTTAAGCGCCGCTCATCGGCCACACAGATCTGGGCTAACGGGTCTATTTGCATAATTAACTGTAAGCCCTGGTCATAGGCCTGTTCTCTTACCAGAGTCATACAGTACTTACAAATGTCGGCTACATTTAACGGCACCGGCATCAGGGTTTCGCGACCTGCCTCTACCTTGGCCAGGTCAAGGATGTCATTGATCAATAGCAGCAGATGTTCACCGCTACTGTGAACGTGGCTGATGTACTCTAGCTGTTTCGCATTTAACGCACCAAAAATTTGCTGTTGCAGGAGTTGTGACAATCCCAAAATGGCATTGAGCGGTGTGCGGAGTTCGTGGCTCATCGTTGCCAAAAATTCGCTTTTGGCCCGGTTGGCTGATTCGGAAATGAGTTTTTCCTGCTCTAGCTCAAAGGTTCGCTCTTTGACAAGGTGTTCCAGGCGTTCATAGCTTTGTGCGTTGTAGAGGGCGATCGCCGCCTGGTCCGCAATTCGCTGTAATAACTCAATTTCCTCGGTGGTAAAAGTACGATAGTCAGCCGTGACATGGAGAGTGACCATGCCAAATAACTGCTCGCGAATGAATAGTGGTACCGAGAGGAGCGATCGCACCTGCATTTGTTCCACCATCATGCGTCGGGTCGCCGTGGAGCCATGCGCCAAAAAGTTGGGAGCATGGAATACACCCCGCTGATAGAAGTTAGACTGGGTATCGACCAGATCAGGAAACTCGCTGATGGGGGCTTTGAAATTAAGCAGGGTCAGGATGTCATCGTTCAGCCGCCATTCGTTCCGCACTTGCACATACTGGTCGATGGTATAAATCAGCACGCGATCAACCGCAAAACATTCCCCGGTGCGTTCGACAATTTCCTGCAAGATATGGTCGGGATCGAGACTGGAGTTAAGGGCACGGCTGATCTGGTTCAGCAATTTTTCCCGGCGTGCCTGTTGTTGCAACTGGTCAAAGAGTTGTGCCTGCTGGATGGCGATCGCGGTCTGGGTTGCCAGTTTTTCTAAGAAGTCCACCTCAAAGGCTTGCCACTGTCGGGTACTGGAACATTGATGAACTGCCAATACACCCCACAACTGATTGGTCTGCAAGATAGGCACGACCAGTTTGGCCTGTACCCATAATTTAGCCATAAACTCCTGGTAGGCCGGTGGTAGTAGCTCGTGGGCTGCATCGTTGACAATACTGGTTTGTCCCTGTTCGTAAGTTGCCTCACTGTCGCGGTACCAGACTTTATGGGAATCCAGTGCATCTTCCAGGCTCCATTCAGGGGCGACCGAGTTAGCAACCAGAATGCCCAAGTCAGCACTCGCAAAGTGGTAGATCAGCACCCGGTCAGCCTGTAAAAACTGTCTCACCTCAACTACGGTCTGACCCAGGATATTAGCCAGGTCAAGGGATTGTCGAATTCGCAGGGCGATCGCCCCCAATAAGCGATCTCGTTCCGTTTGTTGGTGTAACTGCCGTTCATTCCGTTTGCGATCAGTGATATCGCGCTCGATTGCCAGAACCTCATCGTCCCCACAAACGACCATACGGGATTCCTGCTCGCGCCATTCACCATTGACGAAAATTTGATACTCGTAAGTCTGTGGTGCGCCCGTTTGCAATGTGCGTTCCACATAGTTCCGTCGTTGCTGAGCTAAGTCTGCTGGCAAGAATTCTTCAAAATGTTTACCAATAATTTGGTCTTTGGGTGCAACTAAAATTCCCTCATCTTCGGCTTTGACATCCAGGTTGATGCCACTTCGATGAATCCGGAAAAGTAAATCGGGAATGACATCCAGTAGGGCCCGGTTCTTTGCCTCACTTTCCCGGAGTGCCTGTTCCGCATTCCTTTGTTCCGTGATGTCCCGTCCGGTGGATTGATACTCCACAATTCTACCTTGAGTATCAAATAAGGCCCGATCCGTCCACTGTAGCCAGCTTAATTCCCCATCGGGTTTTTCAAAGGGCTGATCGTATGTGATGGCTGGATGGTTGGGTGTGAGGGCCGTCAATTGCTGTTGGATATCGGTGCGGTATGGCTCCGGTATGAAGGGAAGAAAACTCCGCCCCAGTAATGCTTCCCGCGATCTCCCGTGACAACGGCAGTAGGCATCGTTAACGAAGGTGAGGGTGAAATCGGGCAAAAACCGGCAGATCATTTCGGTCTGGTCGTCGACAACAGCCCGATAACGCGATTCACTCTGTTGGAGCGCAGCCTGCGATCGTCGGTGTTCCACCGATAGGGATAGGGCCGTAGTGGCAGCTTTCAGCAATGCCCGTTCAGAATCTTCCCAGGGACGCGCTTCCATGCAGTTGTCATAGCCAATGAAACCCCAAAAGTTACCCTGTACGATCAGGGGGAGAATCAGGATCGACAAAACCCCTTGAGGCTCTAGGATCTGTCGTTCGGACTCGGAAAAATCAGCGATCGTTTTGGCAATTGCGTCACCCTGTTGCAGTGGGAGGAGCCAATTCGGAAAAAACTCCGCATAGGCAAGATGTTGCAGAATCGGGTTCTCAAGTTTTGGTTGGATGCCTTCAGCGCACCATTCCGCCCGCTGATTCATCAATAACCGTCCCGTGCCATCCTGGCTGTTGGTGAAGATATAAGCGCGACTGGCACCGGCTGCTTGCCCCAGTGGCGCTAGAACCCGGTTGAAAATCTCGGCTTCGTTATCTAAAATCAGCAATTGCTGTTGCACCTCGACCAGGGCTGCCAGGTAACGCTCCCGCTTGGCGAGGGCTTCTTCGCTCTGGCGGAGGGCTTCCTGCGATCGCCGCCATTCACTGATATCTTCGACGGTGCCCTCAAAATAAAGCAGGTGCCCCCGGTCATCATGTACAGCCCTGGCATTCTCCGCAATCCAAATGACACTGCCATCTTTGCGGTAGATCTGTGACTCAAAATTAGACACGAACCCATCGGTTTGCATCAACCGCAAAAACTCTAACCGGCGATCGGGTTCTACATACAGTTGATGTTCAATATCCGTCAAACCTGCGATCAACGCTTGCGGTGATGCATAGCCATAAATTCTGGCCAGTGCCGGATTAGCACTGAGATATTGCCCATCTGTGGTGGTTTGAAAAATGCCCTCAATCGCATTTTCAAAGATATTGCGATACTTGCGCTCTACCTGTTGCAGGGCTGCCTCTGCTTGCTTTTCTAGCACCTCTTGCATCTCTTTGCGGGTCGTGATATCGACCGAAATGCCAACAAACCCAATCTCACAGCCCGTTTCATCCCGCAGGAGCGTATTGGTCACCTCAGCCCAGAACTGGCTGCTGTCCTTACGCTGTAAAAATAGTTCTCCCTGCCAGACATTGAAACGGTTGGTAGTGGCAAAAATGCGCCGCGCTAATTTTTCCCCATTTTCCCGTATCAATAGAGCGTAAATATTTTGTCCGATTACCTCATGGGCTTGCCACTGGTAAAGTGTTTCAGCGTAACGATTCCAGGAAATAATGCGCCCATTCAAATCGGTGGCAATCACCGCATTGCAAACCTGGTCAAGCAATAGAGACTGAAAGTGGATTTGCTGGGTTTGATCCTGGTTTTGTTGTTGGCTTTGCTCTAGTTGTTGCGTTGTTTGCTCCAGTTGGGCCTCAAGTTTCTGATAATCGTCAGCTAGCCTGAGGATGATGCGCTGGATTGCTTCAAACGCTGCATCATCCTGGCACTGCTGACGCAGAATTTTGAGGTGTTCCAGCTTCATTACCTTTCCTGAAAGTTGCTATTTAAGTTGAGGATACCCATATCCCTGAAACCGTCATTAAATTTCAGTAGAGTTTATAAGAAGCAGAAGCAGGCAAAGACGCGTAACGATAGGGTGGTGCTACTGCAACCAGTAGATGTTAATCATGCACCCGGAGGCAGGGAGTAAGTTAAAGGTTTTACTGCCGTTCTTAGCTCAATGGTTTGCAAGAAGGCATTCAACATAATTAAGTATATAGGTACTAATATTGAGACCTGATCCTTGGCTCGTTCAGGAAATATTGTTGGCGTGATAGAAATCCGCCAATTATCCATCAGAATAGATCAATCTGAATCGGGCTTAGTACCTTGTTAAAGCATAATTAATGGATTGTGTAACCTTAATTAGGCATAATGTCCACGCATGGCTAAGTCTCCATGTATGGCTAAGTCAGGCTAGCAGTACATACCCTTCCATTCACCCTAACATCCCTGAGACTAAGGGGCTGTTTTTTGTAATCAACTGAGCTAATCACCCAACGATTCAGAGGACTGTGTTTCTCCTGGTGAAAGGGTGAGGCTGATTGCGGATAAAACTTTGATCTGTTTACCTGGTTGGTTCGATGCCTCACGTTCCGTTGCATGATTTTGTTACTAAAGCACGTTCAGGCGACTTCCTGATTAGTTTTCCCACCGATACGGTACCCGCTTTAGCTGTGCGTCCAGATCGCGCCGATTTGATCTTTACTGCCAAACAGCGCCGTTTGGACAAGCCACTGATCCTGATGGCCGCCACAATCGCTGACCTCGGGCAATATGTGGCCGGTAATTCGGCTGACCGGCAAATCTGGCAAGCGATGGCTGATCGGTATTTGCCAGGGGCCCTGACGTTGGTTTTGCCTGCCAGCGATCGCGTCCCTCCCGCAATCAATCCGACTGATCGAACGACCATTGGGTTAAGAGTTCCCAACCACACGATTGCCCAAACGATTTTGACGCAAACCGGGCCCCTGGCAACGACCAGTGTTAACCGCTCCGGGCAACCACCACTGTTAAGTATGGATGACATTGCCCAGCAGTTTCCTGAAGTGTTAACTCTGGCACCATCGGATCTACAGGCATTAGGGGGTGACACGGTGGCTTCAGGCGTGCCATCGACTGTTATCCGCTGGAATGGTAACGGCTGGGATGTCTTGCGTCAGGGAGCCGTGGCACTGGAGGTGTGAAGGAAAAACTATGGATTGGACGAATGTAATTTGGCTGGGTTTGGGGTTTGGCTTTGGGGGGATGGTGGGTGCCCAGTGGCAAGCGAAGCGACGTACTCGCCCGG
>CAZGDE010000043.1:1502-25781 GCA_964524315.1 uncultured bacterium | reverse complement strand
ATGAGACTGACCCAATATCAACCCTTCCAATACTTTTCTGCACCACTAAGGGTAATAACCAATCGATCGCCCACAGGCCCACCACCATCAATCCTGCGATCGCGTGATAAATCAGACTGGGAGTGATCGGGTGCTGTTTATGCTTACGAAACTTCACTGTGAAAATCGCACTGGAGAAAAATAAACCATTTAAAAGCCATAACCCCAGTACTGACGGTGAAATTGTCCCGGTGGTCACAACATAGGCCAGTGGAGCCGATAAGCACACAGCAAAAAACGTAATTAGCTCATTCCAAACCGATTTTTGCTCTCGATAAAAGACAGAGATAGCATCAATTAAAAATGCCGCGATCCCTCCCGCGTAAATCCATATTAGGGGTGATCGAAAATTGTCCTGTTGCCAGTAAAGGTAAAGGGCCAGGGCGATCGCCACTAGGGAATACAACCCACCCCAGACAAGCAATCGAGGTTTTGGGCTGCGTCGCTGTTTAATCTGAACCACCAGGGGATGTTCTGCCTGGAAACCACACAAGGCGCAGATCAGTGCCAGTGTTGTTGCCCATGTCCAGTCAACCGCTGCTGCAGTCCCACAAAGAAAGGACACCAGCAGCATGACATATACGCCGTGTTCCGGTGAAAACACGGGACGGTACCAGGCTTGGGTCTGGAGATTTGGCGATCGTGATTCAGTAGCAGTGGGGTTTAATGGGGATGCGGTCATAACAGTGGGAATAGCAGGAGCTATCTCTACTGTGCCAGAAGCATTTGATAAACGAATTGAGATAGCTCAACTAAATCAGTTTTCTTAGGAAGTACTAGTTTACCGTTATCAGTTAATCACTCGAAAGGTCAGATTAATGCGTGGCAACACCGGCCGTTTAGTTTTGGGAACCTGATGTTGCCAGTAATGTTGCGTGGTGCCCCGCATCAGCAGAAAACTACCCGATGTTAATTCCAGTTGATGCTTCAACCCTTTCTCAAAACGATGCCGCAGCACTAAGCGACGAGTGCCCCCCAGGCTGAGTGAACCAATGACCGGGTTCGGTCCTAACTCCGGCTCGTCATCACTGTGCCAACCCATGCTGTCGTTGCCGTCACGGTATAGATTTAAAAGCACACTATTAAAGGCAACCCCCGCTACTGCCTCCACTGTTGCCTTCAGGTCCAAAAGTCTGGGCGTCCAGGGTGATGGGTTCATCGTAATCCCAGAGTAGGTGTACGATTTGCCCACATCCCCATACCAGGCAGTCAACCGGGGCTGAGGCAGGGAACGCCCATAGATCGTAATCCAGTCCTGCCTCCAGGCGATCGCCCCGGTCAGTTCAGTCAGGACGCGATCGCTGTCCTGACCATGCAACAAAGCCGGATAGAACACCAGATCCGCATCCGGTAAGGGCAACGGCATGGATAATGGCAGCACCATGCACCCTAACCCACAACGGGCAATCCGGCCAAAGCCATCGCCACTTCCGCCGCACTGTATTCGGTATCTACCAGTTTGCCAGCCTGATAGTCCATGTATGCCTGCATATCAAAGTGGCCATGTCCACACAGGTTAAAGAGAATGACTTTGCGATCGCCCGACTCCTTGCACTTCAACGCCTCATCGATCGCCGCCTTCACCGCATGGTTTGCCTCCGGTGCCGGCAAAATCCCTTCACTGCGGGCAAAGGTCAGTCCCGCTGCAAAGCACCCCAACTGATACTCCGATCGCGGTGTTGCCAGCCCCAAATTGACCACATGGCTGACCAGGGGAGCCATCCCGTGATAGCGCAACCCACCCGCATGAATGCCTTCCGGGACAAATGTGCTGCCTAATGTATGCATCTTCACCAGCGGCGTCAGATGGGCCGTATCACCAAAATCGTAGGCGTACTTACCCCGTGTCAAAGTTGGACAGGCCGCAGGTTCTACCGCCACAATTTCCACATCTCGCTCACCCCGGAGTTTGGCCCCCAAAAAAGGAAACGCGATACCCGCGAAGTTACTGCCTCCCCCCGTACAACCAACCACCACATCGGGATAGTCACCAGCCATTTCTAACTGGGCCAGGGCTTCCTGTCCAATCACCGTTTGATGCAGCAATACGTGGTTGAGCACACTACCCAGGGCATACTTGCTCTCTTCATCCTGGGCGGCCACTTCGACCGCTTCACTGATCGCAATACCCAGGCTACCTGTACTGTTGGGGTGGGCAGCCAGGATTGATCGCCCCGCCTGGGTTTCCTCACTGGGACTGGCCACCACTCTGGCACCATAAGCTTCCATCAAGGCACGGCGGTAAGGCTTCTGGTGGTAACTAACTTTCACCATGTAAACCAGCACTTCCAGCCCAAACAAGGCCCCAGCAAAGGCAAGGGACGACCCCCACTGCCCGGCTCCCGTTTCGGTGGTCAACCGTTTGACTCCCGCTTGTTTGTTGTAATACGCCTGGGCTACCGCTGTATTGGGTTTATGGCTACCCGCCGGACTCACACCTTCGTACTTGTAGTAAATGCGAGCAGGCGTATCAAGGGCTTGCTCCAACCGTCGGGCACGATAGAGGGGGGTGGGTCGCCATTGCCGGTAGATGGACTGAATCTCGTCAGGAATCTCAATCCAGCGGGCCTGACTCACTTCCTGCTCAATCAGGCTCAGCGGGAAGAGTGGCATCAGATCGGCGGGAGTAATGGGTTGCCCAGTGCCGGGATGGAGAACGGCAGGAAGAGGCTGGGGCAAATCTGCCTGGATGTTATACCAGGCAGTAGGCATTTGAGTTTCCGGCAGGAGGTATTTGATGGTGTCCATTCCAGGTATGGGGCGACGGTAGCAACCAGTACAGTGATGGTTTTTATTGTTACCGATCGCCCCTACAACCCACGATTGCGTAAGAAAGTTTTATGGTTCAATGTTGCTTTCTGCCAGAGCGTGGCGTTCGGTAGAACAGCCTTCGCGTCAACCAACGGCAGCCACGGCGATCGCTCCCCAGCGGCATGGCTTCTCTATCAGGCTCGTCCAGTCACATAACGAACCGTGTCGATTACTTCTTGAACGCGCCAGGGATGGGTAATCATGGCATGAAATCCCGGTTCTACCGTTTCTTGAGTCTGGACCACCCGGTTGGAGTCCACAACTGAAATCGCCGGTGTTTGCGAAACACCAATGGTTGCCTCCACCTGACGCAGATATGCAATTAACGAATCACCGCTACCATCCGGTAAATTCACATTACAGAGAATACAATCTGGAATGAAGGCTTTTAAGTACGCGACTGCGCCCTGTATTCGCTCCTCGAAGTGGGTATTCGCGCCAACCGACTCCAATACGTCAATCAAAATATCTTTGACAATTGGTTCACTTTCCACAACCAAAACACTTAGGCCAGAGAGAACTGAAGGATATTGACTCATTTCCCCTCCGTTGAGTGATGGATTAAGAGAATTATTTAGCGACTGTTATTCTTTTATCGGTAAAGGCAGACATATCCATCCTTCAAACCATATTTCTTAAGAAAAATACTGTCTGACTTGATGAAGTATCTGCAACGATGAACAAGAGAAGGGAAATGCTCCATCATCACATAAGACGCAACAGCAATAATTTTCCACACTACCAGAACACTAAAAGTAAAGAATCCTTAAGTAATAAGTTACAAAGAAAAAATTATTTCCTGACTTGGGTAACTCAAAGCCACCTGTGATAGCACTATGCCCAATTCATATACTCCTAACTAATGCATCAAGGAAATATTTTGATATTAGCGATCGCAAATAGGTAGAGCTGCCATTACCACAGCCGCAAGCAGACCCGAAACAGGCGTTGAAAGAACTCTAGTTCATTAAAATTGAAGACATTGCAAGATTGAGTTGAAACAGGAAACTCTACACTGTATTGGTTTTCCAATTGCACGTTTGTTTGGCCCTTAGGCGGTTTCCCAGAAAAAATGTACCTGGCATCGGGGCAAATTGTGCCAGAGCCCTCGCATCAACTAGTCATTCTGTTGCTAAACCTCCCCCTGCAGGTAGTTTGTTTTCTAGAAATCTCCTTACCTTGTAATTGTTTAAATTGTTGACCTACGCCCCACCAGGATCTGGGATAGGGTAGAGGTCGAAAATAGTACAAACGCTCACAAATACCACATTCACACGCAACAATCTGTCTCAACAATTCAGATTTCAACTAATCAGATTCCAACTAACCAATACAGCGCAACGCCAGTAAGGACGAGTGCGATCGATCGTACCAGTCACAGCCCAGTCACAGCGATCGCAAATGAAACCCCGGAGGTTTCCGAAACCGCCGAGGTCTACGTTCAACAGATTCCTAACTTTCGTCAAATAGCCCGAATGCGGTTAGCTCAATACATTAAAGGTACTTCCAAGTAATCTGGAGTACTATCGCATGGCCTCGATCATTGGACAGGGAATTGGGTTTCCCCTCAAGACCAATATTCAGGGTAGCTTGCAACTGACAACCGAACAGCAAAACCTGGAAGAGTCGATCCACCTGATTTTGCGTACCAATATTGGCGAGCGGGTTTACCGTCCCGATTTTGGCTCGCGCCTTTCGGAACTGGTGTTTGCACCATTAAACACCACAACATTGCTGCTATTGCGCCTGTATATCGAGGAAGCACTGGTAGCCTGGGAACCCCGAATTGAGTTGGATGAGATCCTGACTGATCCCGACCCGGTGCGAGGGCGGGTGGATGTCACCATTCGTTACCACCCCAAAGGAACCCATGACCCGCGTAGCCTGGTGTATCCCTTTTATCTGGTGCCGACCGACTTAGAGGCAGAAAATCGTTAGCTTGCGAATTGTTAATTTAACGGTAGGGATATCCTGTGGATTTTGATTTTCTCACCCAGCTACCCAAATCGGATCTGGACGATCGCACCTTTAAGGATCTGGTCGATGAATGTCTGCTCCGGATTCCCCGCTACTGTCCTGAATGGACGAACCATAACCCCTCCGATCCCGGTGTCACGCTGATCGAACTGTTTGCCTGGTTGACGGATCAGATGCTCCTGCGGTTCAACCAGGTGCCCCGGCGAAATTACGTCGCCTTCCTGGAATTGTTAGGCATTCAGCTACAACCACCCGCCCCGGCCCATACCGTCCTGGCCTTTTATCTCACCCGCGCCCAGGATGCTGCTGGCACGATCCCCGCTATCCCGGCGGGGGCAGAGGTCGCCACGGAACGCACCGAATCTGAGACTGCGATCGTCTTTAGTACGGATCAGGAATTGCCGTTTGGGGTACCAACCATTCGTTATTTTCTGACGGAAGAAGAAGCGACGGATCAACCGCAACAGGTACGCGATCGCCTGACAAACCAGTGGACGCGCGACAACTTCGGGCGCTGGGTGGGCCAACAACAACCCGTCTTTCAAATGATGCCCCAGGCGGGGGATTGTTTCTATCTGGTGTTTGACGCCACCCAGCCATTGGATGGCAGCATCATTGTGTTAACGATTGAAGGCGAACCAGCGGGTTCCACGGGCATTAATCCCAACCGTCCCCCCCGCCGTTGGGAAGCCTGGGATGGGCTAGAGTGGCAATCGGTACTATTCCGGGAAGACGAGGACGGCACGAAAGGATTTAGTTTCGATGATGTCGATCGCCGGGGGGTGACCGGACTCAGCGAAGCAGATATCACCTTACACCTGCCCCTGGCCTGGGTACCGACCACCTTCGCCGGTTACTACGGTCGCTGGTTACGGTGCCGTTGCCTGGAATCACCCACCGATCGCTTCAGCCGTTCTCCCCACCTAACGACCCTGGCCGCCCAAACGATGGGGGGACGGGTACGGGCCAGCCAATGTGCCCATGTGTTCAACGAACTGCTAGGAGAGAGTAATGGTACCCCTGGACAGGCGTTCTACCTGCAAGAACAGGGCATTCTGGCACGGCAAGAGAACGAATACCTACAGGTTAGCCCCATTGGCGAACCCCCCCAACGCTGGCAGGAAGTGGATACCTTCGCCACCTCCGGCCCCACCGATCGCCATTACACCCTCGATTCTCGTACTGGTCGCATCCAGTTTGGCCCGCTCGTCCGGGAGCCCAAACACCTGCAGGAAGAGGTGCAGTTGCGGCGGCAGGTTCAGTGGCAGGGGCAAACCCTTGACCCGGCCCAGTTGGAACGGGTAGAAACGCTGGAACGCCAGTATGGAGCCGTTCCCCCTAGAGGCGCATTGCTGCATATGGTATCTTATCGAACCGGTGGGGGCGATCGCGGCAATGTGCCCAAACATGCCCTGCGGATTCTCAAAACTGCCTTGCCCTACGTTAAACAGGTAACGAACCACGAACCGGCGCGGGATGGAGCCAATGAGGAAAGTCTGGATGAAGCAGTCTTACGGGTGCCACGCCTATTACGTACCCGGAATCGGGCCGTTACCCCGGAAGACTATGAAACCTTAACGTTACAATCCAGCCGGGCCGTAGCACGGGCTTACTGTCCCCGGCAACAATCCGCTAATCCGCCGGGGGTGGCATCGGTGTATGTGGTACCACGGGTGAACGTGCAAACGCTGGAAATGGGCATTCCACCGGAAGCATTCCGTCTGAGTGTACCCTTGCAGCATGACATTGAGCAGTTTTTGGGCGATCGCTGTTTACTCGGTACCCAGTTACAACTCCTGCCGCCAGATTATGTGGGTGTTTCCGTCCAGGCCGTGTTAGGCGTGGAACCAGACTTTCAGGTGGGTGCGCCACGGGAAGACCTGCGGCGTTTACTGACCCAATCCCTCTATCGGTTACTGAATCCCTTGACGGGAGGCCGGCACGGGAACGGGTGGGATATGGGCGCACCATTGTACCAGTCGGATCTGGTGCGCTTGTTCCAGAACACACCGGGGGTGCAATTCCTGGAAACCATTCAACTCTTTGAACTACGGGCAGAGACGGGTTGGCAACGGCAATCAGTGGGCAGTGGCATTGTGGATCCTGGCCCCACAGGGGTCATTTGTTCCTGGGCAGACGTGGAACGGCAATCGGCCCATCGGGTTCAGATTTTGGGTGGAGAGATGACCGTATGAGCCAGCGTGCCGATTCTCCCAGCGATCGCTTTGCCGATCACCGCACCTTACGGTTACAACTGTTACCGATGTCGGTACCGGATCAACCCCCTGTCGGCACAACAACAATGGCCACCTGGGGAGCACTGGCAGAAATGACCAGCGCCGCCCTGCCGGGGTTATGCCTCTGTCCAGGAGAAGTCGCGGAGATGGTGATCCGCCTGGAGAACCGGGGCGACCAGGCATTGAACTATCGGCTGCAGGTGCAGGGCGACTTTCCGCGATCGTGGTATAGCTCCCATACGGAAGGGTCGGAACTGGCACCGCAACGGCAGACCGAGGCAGTGGTACGGTTTCGGCCAGAGCAGGACTTTTTTGAAGCACGGGGGGCGATCGCCCCGGAGGAAACCCTCACCCTCGATTACCAGGGCGAAGTGCGGGTCTATGGTGTACCCCATACCAACCATGCCGGGCACCTGCTGGCCAATGAACCCTTTCGGTTGTTTTTGCGGCCCCGCAGTCTCTACCCGGAGTTTTTGCCCGCTGTGTATCGGGAAGTGGACTTTATCGGGCGGTTTATGAAACTGTTCGAGGAGTCCTTTGAACCAGCCGTGAATACCCTGCAAACCCTATGGGCTTATTTCGATCCGTTGACCGCACCGGAGGCATTGCTGCCCTTTCTGGCACAGTGGGTCGGCTGGCACAATGAGGCAACCTGGAGTGTGGCCCAGCAGCGATCGCTCATTCGACGGGCTATGGAAATTTATCGCTGGCGGGGCACGAAACGGGGTTTGCAACTCTACCTGCATCTTTATACGGGATTGCCGATAACCAATCCCCATCGCTCCCTACACGAACAACCGATCCAGATCCATACGGCCACCCGCCAGGGATTTGTCCTGGGTGCCACCGATCTGGGGCCAACCGCGATTTTGGGTGGTGGCAAACCCCTGCATTTCAACGTAAAGTTATGCCCAAATGCGGATCACTACCTGGATGAAACCCTGGTGCGCACGATTATCGAACAGGAAAAACCAGTCGTATGCACCTATGACTTAGAAATTGCCCCGGTCGAGGAGACTGTCCATGTCTGAGTTTCGTGCCTATCCCCGCCTGGAAGTGTTCGAACGATTGCAGATCAGTGATGGATTGGCGATCAATGCGGAACGCTGGCAACAGGCGCACAAGTACCATCGGCAACGGCAGAATTTTCAATATCAGGCATTGCACCAGGCAGGCATTATCTACGGGTTGGGCGTAGCTCCCTTACCAGGACAACCCGATGGCCGGTTACTGCAAGTGCAACCGGGAGTGGCGATCGACGTTGAGGGCAATCCCATCGTTGTGAAGGAGCCAGAGGAATTCCGGATCTCATCCGAACCGCCAGCGGGACAGCCCCTACTGGTCTACCTGGCCGTCAATTATGTCGATCCGGATGATCTACGTCGTTCCGCCGCCGCCAAAACAGTACGAGAAACCTTCCGCATCGTCGAAAAACTACATCTGGACGCGCGTGACGTGGAATTGTGCCGTATCCTGCTGTTGCCGGGAACTACCCTGATCCAGGCACCACCCGACGTCTTTGCCCCCGCCCCCAACCAACTCGATTTTCGCTATCGAGTACACCCCCAACCCTACCCCCTGGTACAGGTACAGGTAGGGCTGGTCACGCACGATCGCCCCACCGATTTGCCCACCCGCCAGGGCTTTGAGGATCTGCTGCGAGCTCTCCCCGGTCTCTATCCCTCCCTGCACGGCATCCCCATCATTCAGACCTATGCAGCGGTGGGCCTGGGTCGCGAATCCATGATTGATTGTCAGTTGTTGGCTATCCCCTACCCCACGCTCCTCGCTCTCTCCAACCCAGCATTACACCGCCTGCAAGCCTATTTGGATCGGGGGGGAACCCTGCTCATCGCCGCCGACTTCGCCGAAACGAACCTGCTGGAACTACTCGACATCGGGCAGGAACTACAGACTGGTTTACTGGAAGCCGAACGCGATCGCGACCTGATGGAGCAAACGGGTGCCCAACTGCGGGCCGAAATTGTCGCCAATCAAAGCGCCATCACCCAACGACTGGCTGAAATTGACCAACAACTGGCGACCGTAGCCACGAAACTGGGGCGATCTCTGACTGGCTTTGGCGAACTGGACGACGACCATCCCCTGCGGTGGCAACCCTTTACCTTTAGCCAGTTCCCCACCTGCCAGGGACACCCCATTTATGTCAAAAACTGGGATGGTTTAGTCCTGATCGTCGGTGACCTGACTCGCTACTGGGGCCGTAAGTCGAATCCGGCAGTTTGCCGTGAAGTCCTCCGCTCGGCCCAGGAATGGGGGGTCAACCTCCTCCAGTTCGCCGCGCAACGGCACCAGTGGATCCAGGCCATGCAGCCCCACCTGGCCCTTGCCAACCTCCCCACTGACAACCTCCAAAGCCGGATTCAATCCTCCTAGCCGTTCCTTCTCCTCGTCTCTCATCCTCCCTATGGTCGAACCCGTCGCTGTCAAAAAGCAGATTACTACCGAGCTATCCAGTCGGCAGGTCACGTTGAGTGCCAATCAGACAATGGCGGTTTTCTACACCACGGTTTACAACGATAGTGATCGCTTCGCTTCCTTCCAGGTAAAACTCCTGGCCGCCGGAGTTAACACCGACACCACCAAACCCTGGTATCGCCTTACCCCCGCCGTGTCTGCCAAAATTCCCGTGGGCGATCGCACTCGTTTTCAGGTCGAGATTTTTGACCTGCCTCCCATTGCCCAACAATTTCGGGGCGCGATCGACCTGACGGTAGAAGTCACCTCGCGGGAACTTGATAATCAGTACGATCGCCAACCGCTACGCCTCCTGGCAGATGGACTCCAGGGCCAACCGCCCACCCTGGCGCTGAGTGTACCGTCGCTACAAGCCCTCCCCGGCGAGACGGTTGCCATTATTGCCCAGGTCAGTAATCCGGTGCGATCGGCGATCGATGTGACCCTACATCTTTCTGGTCTGCCCGATCGCTGGTTTCCGGATGGCATCCAGCAAACCATTACCCTGCTACCAGGGAAACCCCAACAGGTACGGTTTGAGTGCGAGATCCCTTCGCCCATGCAGGCACCCAGCCAGGTCTACCCTGTACAACTGGAAGCCACCGGGCGATTTCCCACCGTGGTCACGACTGGCCAACTCCACATCCTACCCGCCGGAAACCTGGAATTTGCCTGTGAGCCACTGGAATGTGCCATCCCGGAAGTGTTGGGCCGCTGGCAAAATCCGACCCAGGGGACGGCCACCTTTCACTTGCAGGTAGACAACCGGAGCAATGTGGCACCCGGCGTCCATTTCACTGTCCGAGAAGTGCAGACTAAACGTCGCTGGTTCTGGCAGCAGGATCGTTCAGCAGCGGTCACTCTTTCACCGGATACCCTCCCACCCGGCGTATCGTTGGGCGAGGTACCGGATGCCTTTCCGGTGGGTATCAGTCGTGTTCCCCTCTACATACAAAAGCGGTTACCCTGGTTAGGTTGGGCGCGGTTGCACCGTTACGAAGTCACAGCACAACCACCCAGCGCTACGGCTCTGCCCCTGCACAACAGTACCCAGATGTTGCAGGTGCATTTGTTTACAGTAATTCCCCTCTGGTTGCAGATTATTGGCACCCTGTTGGCGTTAGGGTTGGGAGCATTGCTCTGGGCCTTACTGACTGATCCGGGCCACCGGGGCCCCGTCAACTCCGTACAGTTTAATGGGCAGGGTACGGAAGTGTTGAGTGGTGCCGATGACCAGACGATTCGGCGCTGGCAGGTCGACTATAAACGGCTACGAACACAGAGCCGCTCCAGCAATCTCACAAAAGCAGTGCGGGTCGCTCGTTACCGTCCCGTGAATAATGACCAGGCCGCCTTAGGATTTGAAAATGGCGAGATTCAGATTGCCAACTTACTCACCGGCCAGCGATCGCGCCTGACCCCGGATAAAGACGATCGCGTCTTTGCTCTAGTATTTAGCCGGGATGCCCGTACCTTATATAGCGGCCATGGTAGCGGCCTGGTGTTGCAATGGGATATGACCAATCTCCTCCCGGAACAAACCGCTCCCAGGCGGGCTTACGACACCCGCTTTGCCATTGAAGCAATGGCGCTGGTCGGTAATGACGACCGTCATCTGGCGATCGCCGGACGTTACAACCGTTTCTTGCTGTTGGAAGTCAACCGGGAACAGGCGGCGGCGACAAAAACAGCCCCCTTCCTGGAAATGCCCTATCCCTCCGGTAGCTCCACCGATTACATTGCCAGCCTCAGTGTGGCCGAGCAACAGCCCGGGCTGCTGGCCGTGGCCGATACCCAGGGACGGATCAGCCTGTGGGATATGCAAACCTGCATCCAGAACCGGGGTAGCTGTGCCCCCATTGACAAACCCTGGTTAGGGCATAGTGGCAGTCCAGTACGGGCCGTCGCCCTCAGTGCCGATGGCTGTTTTCTGGCCAGCGGTGGTGATGATGGTGAGGTGAAGTTGTGGGCCCTGGATGGACAGGGCATGCGCCGTTCTAGCTTGCTAGAAGGGCGGGTTCTGGGGCGGTTCAGCCAACCCTTAAATGCGGTGGATGTGCTGGAAATCCGCAATGGGGTATTGGTCACCAGTGGCGGGGATGACAGTCAAGTAAGGCTATATCGCCTGCCGCTGGAAGCCGATGGGCAACGGCGCGATCGCTGCCCGGTTCTGGCAGGAGGTGGCAAATGACCAATCCGCCGCCGGAAAGCAGCACCCTGACGTTCCAACCGTTGAGTCTGGTGGTGGCAGCCTGGGATCGCGATCGGGTCACACCGGGAGCCAAACATTTCCTGGGAGTCACCCTCACCAACCGGGGCGAACAGGATGCCGTCGTGCAGGTGCGGTTAGAGTCGCCATCGGATCTGTTACAGCAGTGGTGCCCCCAACCGGAACAATGGCTGGCACTTAGTAGTGGCAAAAGTGGCGAGTTAACCTTCTGCATTGAAGTACCCGCCGATGCCCTACCGCAATGGTTTGACTATGAGGTGGTGGCTCGCCCCCAGGGCAACTATTCCGACTGTTACCTGCCACCCACCCGTTGCCGGTTGCAAATCCTGGCCCCGGAAACAACCGCTACCACCCAGGATCCCACCTTTACCCTCACCCCGATTACCACGCCCGATCGCCCCCTGATCGTGCAACCGGGAACCCCGACAACGGTAGAACTGATCGTCGAAAACCGCTCTGAACGCGTCGATCGCTTCCGGTTGGAGTGTACAGGTCTGCCCGATGACTGGCGCGTGCAGGTGGAATATCCGCGTGAGTTTGGTGGTCTGGGGCTGGTACAGCTTGCGGATAGTGTGGGAGTCAACCCCGGCGATCGCGGTAATGCCCGCGTCATCATCCTACCCCCGGCTCTGCCCTTAGCGGGTAGTTACCTGCCCACCTTCCGCCTCTCCTCCGAAAATGACACCAACCTGGGTTTACTGTCACTGGTCTACCTGCAAGTTAACCCCGTTTACCAGTTGCAGAGCCAGTTGCAACTGGTACAGGAACAGGTGCGCGATCGCCCGGCCCAGTTTCTCGTCCAATTTGCCAATTTGGGCAATACACCCCGACAGGTGCAGGTACGCCTCACCCCACTCACACCAGTGGGTAGCTGCACCTATTCCCTACCTACCGATACGCTGGCGATCGCCCCCCAAACAACCGCCCAACTCCCCATTGAGGGCCAACCCCGCCGCTGGTGGACGCGGCCCTGGTTGGGTAGTGGCAAGATCTACCCCTTTCGGCTCGACTTTACCGACCCAGAACTGCATCCCGTCCTGCCCCCCACGTTGCAGGGCTACCTCACCTGGATGCCCCGTCCCTGGTGGCAACTGTTACTGGCCCTACTGGCGGGATTGGGGTTACTGGGGGCACTCATCTTCCTGATCTGGTGGGTATTCTTGCGTCCGCCCACCCCCCCCGAAGTCCTGGAATTTGCTGCCGAAGATAGCCGCTATGCCGAAGTGAATGGCGACATGGTGCGGGTTCGCTGGCAAATCGAACATCCCGAACAGATCCGTACCCTCAAACTTACGGGCTACAGTGCCGCTGGTGACATTCTCAGCGGGCCGCTGGTGTATGACTTTAGTGATGGTAAACTACCGGCTGCACTCCAACCCTTTTGCACCCAACAGAAGCACCTGCTGAGTTGTAACCAGGTTCGTACCGATGCCTTCCAGCCCGGGAAATACGTTTTTGAACTGACCTTGGAACCCAAACGGCGACGGGCAAAACCCCTCTTCTTTAAGACTAATCCCGTGGAGATTGCGGCTAAACCGTTCCCCACCGTGACCGCATTAGTGGCAAAGTCCCTCGTTTATCGGGAAGCCGGGTTTGGCAATCCCACCCCTGCCGAAAAAGCCATCCCCGTCGCCGATCGCGCGGGTGTCCGGCTCGATTGGGCCGTCACCATGCCCCAGGATGTGACCGCGCTGCACCTGGTCGGACGGGACAAAGACGGCAAGATGGTGGGTGATCTACTCTTTTCCTTTCCCGCACCGGGGCAGTTACCCGAGGCCCTGCAACCCTATTGTAAAGTCGGCCCCCTGCTCATCTGCCGAAATGTGCCCACGGGCCTGAACATGGTAGGCGAGTATCGGTTGGAACTACAGGCGATCGCCACCGGACAACCGGACAACCCCGACAACAAACCCAAAGCCACCGAAGTCATCAAAATTCAGCCCCAGACAGCCCAGATTCTCAACTTTCAAATCAATGGTCAGGAAGCCCCTGCCAAACTATTACTGGCAGTTCCCGCTGGTAAACTGCCTGCCCCCATTCAGGTACGCTGGCGGGTTCAGGGTGGCAGTACAACCCGCGTCGAACTCAATCCTACCCCTGGTAGTGTCCCTCTGAGCGGTCAACTCAACCTGCCCCTCAGTCCCCAGGGCAGCACGACCCTGACCCTCCAGGTCAAACCGGCCACAGGCGACCCCGTCCTTCGTTCTGTCACCATTGAAGTGTTCAATCCCGCCCAGCCTAGCCCCTCCGGCGACGGAGACACCGGCACAGATACGCCCGGTGCCGCCGGTAGCCCCACCACAACTGGAGGCGGTGCTGGCACGGCTGGTACCCCCAGTCCCATTCCGATCGGGGTACCCTCTCCCGCTGTGGACGATCGCCTCTCTCCCGCAGAACAACCACCGCAATTTAATGACGGGAAGTAGAGGAAATGCTGAACCATCCCCGCTCCCTCATCTGTCTGGCACTGCCAATCCTGGCAGGCATGGTGTTTTTACCAGCGCCAGTCATGGCCCGCGATCGCTTTCAGGACTTGAAAGATCCGAATTACTGGATTCAGCTCTGCACAGTCCTGTCCACCAGCAAACCGAAGGAAGCGTTAGAAGCCTGTGAGCGGGCCATTGAACTGCGTCCGGGGGATGCCAAACTGTGGGCGCGGTATGGGGCATTGCAGTTAGGCATGAAGCAATATCCCGAAGCGATCGCCTCGTTGGATCAAGCGATCCGGCGACAGGGCAACAATGCCCAGGCATTGACGGATCAGTGCATTGCCTGGATGGAACTGGGACAGAAGGAACCCGCCCTGGCCGCATGCGAGAAAGCAATCAAGGCCAATGCGAATTGGGGCGATCGCTCACCCTTAACGGCTCAACGTTATCGCAGTTTGATTGTGAACGAGAAGGAGACGTACAAAGCGGCGATCGATCTCTATAAAAAGGCGTTAGAAAAAGAGCCGACAGACTCACTGGTGCTGTTCTACAAAGGCGAAGCCCTGGAAAAGTTGGGCGACCAGAAAGAGGCAATCCAGGCGTATCAGGCAGCATTGAATGGAAATGGGAACTGGGGATCGGAAAATCCGGCGATCGCCTGGTTCATTCGCGGTCTGACCCATCGCAGCACCCAGGATTTAGAACTGGCAGTGCAGGCATTCGACCGTGCCCTTTTCCTGAATCCCAATCATGCCCCTACCTGGTTCCAGCAGGGGGAAGCGTTGCGGCAATTGAAACGGATGACGGAAGCCCTCATCGCTTACAACCGGGCCGTTGAATTGCAACCAACCTCCTCCCAGTATCTACTGGCCCAGTGCAAAGCCCTGAACCAGGTACAACAGGTAGAATCCGCCCTGGCCGCCTGTCAAAAAGCCATGCAGGGAGATGGAGTCTGGGGCGCAGATGCCGATATCACCCATGCCTTTAACCAGCAAAGTCTCGCGTTGACCAAACAGGGCAAACTGGACGAAGCGTTGGCCGCAGCCAATCGGGTGGTTGGTATGCGCCCTGATTGGGATCAGGGCTGGAATGATCGTGCCGTCGTCCTGTGGTACCTCCAGCGTTATGACGAAGCACTGGCATCGGTGGATAAGGCGCTGGCAATCAATCCCAATAATGTGCAGGCGTGGGCAAATCAGGGACGTATCTGGCGATCGCTGGACAAACCGGATCAGGCGATCGCAGCCTATCGCGAGGTTCTCAAACGGGATGCCCAAAATGCCGGAGTCTGGGCCAATCTCAGTGCTGTGCAATGGTCGCTGGGTGACCAACCTGCCGCCCTGGATTCTGCCACTCGCGCGATTTTGGCTGACCCAAAACTGGCCTTGGGCTGGCAAAACCATGCAGTTGTTCTGGTGGCGATGCAACGGTATGCCGATGCGAAGGAAAGTTATGAACGGGCCATTCTCCTCGATAAAACCAGTGCCGAGTCATGGACAGGACTGGGATTAGTGCTGGCCCAATTGCAGCAGTTTCCCAAGGCGATCGAAGCATTGCAAATGGCTGTAACTCTCAATCCGAAGCAAAGTGTCGCCCAACAAGCATTGAAAGCTTTGACAGAAGCACAATCACCAGAGTCACAAAAATCACACCAGTGAACTATACCAATTCTCACGGGGAGCGGTGGCTTCTTCCAGACCTCCGCGTTTTTCAAAAACGCGGAGGTCTAAAATATCAGGTATCGACGGTGATACTCTCTGCGACTTTTCTGGCTTCGATCGCCTCCAACACTGCGATTTCTGCCTCTTCTGCGGCGGCCGCTGCAAACAGAATTGCTGCCAGCGCATATTCTTCGGCTTTATCAGCATGCTTCAACAGTTTTTCCTGTTCCTTCTTCTCCTTCCATTCAGCGAGGTCTGCGTCCAGTTCGGCTTTCTTGGTTTCAAGGCGCTGGGTTAGTTTTTCCTGCGCTGCAACCACTTCCTGCTTCTTTGCCTCTAAATTCGTCTTTGCTTCTTTTAGCTTAGTTTGAATGGTTGTTTCGGCATCTTTAGAAGCTGTAGTTAACTTATCTTTTACCTGGACTAGGTGACTTTCAATGTCATTCAGGCGTAGTTTCAAGTCATCGCAGAATTTATCAATTTTTTCACTCATATTAGTCTCCTTCAGTGGTTGATATGAAATCCGTCTATTAGAGTAGCGTTCTCTGTCAGGGCGAATAGGCAAACTATCCAGATTGATGGCTTGCAGTGGTATTCAATGCACAGCAACGAAACCATTACCTCCAGTCACCAACAGGGCAGAGATCGGAGCGATCGCATCATTGTATACACTAACAATTTGTCTTAATACGGTGCGAGATCACACCATGCTTGTTTCCGTTCTACCCCATCAGGAAGGTGGTCGCCCATGGGTGACTTCCTGGAATTCAAACACGCGCACTACCAGGATTAGTTTCCGGCCCAATCGCTGTTCCAGAAACTTTTCTAATTCCTGTACTTGCTTGGGGGTGATGGATTCGCCCGATTTGTCAGCAACGACGATGGTGAGGCGATCAGTTGACTGTTCCCAGGGAAACGTGGGACGAGATAGGGTGAGACTAATTAATTGAGTCTGCTGCCCAATTGTAATTGTTTCCCGTTGTAACAAACCTTTGACCACCGCTTTCAGTTGTTCCTGCTGGATCAGGGAAAACAGGCCGAACGAGAGCGGCACGAGCAGGATACCGGTTAAGGAAACAAACCACAGCAACGCCCGTCGCATGCGCCGTAGATCGAGTGCATATCCCCCCCAGATAAACGTGAGAATACACGCCAGTGTAATGCCTAACAGATTCGTCAGAAACAGCAGAAACGCGCCACTACTATAGGGGAGAGACTGCTGGGATAGGGAAATACCCACCACACATAACGGTGGCATGAGAGCAACGGCGATCGCCGTTCCTGCCAGTACATCGCTCACCTTGGGACGAATTTTAGCAAACCCACTCACACCACCCGCCGCCAGTGCAACTCCCAGGTCGGCAAGGGTTGGTTGGGTACGGGCAAGAATTTCCGAACCAAAGGAAAGAGCCGGGATTTGAAACAGGCTACCAATCAAGGCCGAGGTCACAACTGCCACTGCAATACCCGTTGCCAGCGCCACCACACTTTGACGGAACAGGGTGTGATCGACCGTCAAGGCACCAAGCGCCAGCCCCCGCAATGGGTTCATCAACGGTGCAATAATCATGGCACCAATGATAACTGCCGCGCTATTGGTTAACAGTCCTAACGTTGCAATAACGCAGGAAGACACAACTAACACTAAAAAATTAAGACTCAAGCTAGAATCATCCAGCAAGTCCTGGTGTAGTTTTTCGGGCAGTTCGCGATTGGTCGGCGGCTTCATGGGCAAATGGTAAGGGCATGATACTCGACATCAATGACTCGTACTCAACCAAACTTAATACTTAACCAAATAATTCAACGACCAACTCATTCTTATTCACTTTGTCCTGAATAAACTGGCGTACCAGATCTAATTCTTCAATCATGACCTTGCCATCGGCAGCGAGTTGCACCTTGATGGCATCTAGTTCTGAGCGAGTGACAACTCCATCAGCAACAGCTTTCTTGAGAAGCTTTTCTAATTTCTCAAGCTGTTGTAAGTCTTCTGTCGTTAAAGCTTTTTGATTGGGGCGGTTAATTTCCATTGTGATGACCTCTGTGATTTATTTCTACAATCCTGAACGTTTATTGTTAGCTTTCGGATAGAAGTTTTCCGATTTATGTTTTCTACTTCCGCCGTGGTGAGTGTCTGCTTGTAGTTACATTAATCCTGATCTTGTTGCTGCTTGAGCTGACGAATTGCTTCCTGGCTCGCACCCACAATTAAACCTGCGATCGCTCCGGTAATAATAAAACCAGTCCGCTGTGCCCGATAAACCCCAGTCGAGTAAGGAGTGGGAAGGATCGTAGCCAGAATAATTCCTAACCCCATACCGATCGCCATCGTCACACCTCCCGCAAACAATAGCATTTTGTAATTCATGGACTCGCCTCAGAAGCCATCACTTACCTCCAATTAATTGCTCAAGTAACAACGTCTTCATTCGCAAGGTGATGGTTAATTGGATCAAGCAACCCGGGTAATTCCTGGTTTAACCGTCCCGCTCGCACGAATTCTGTATAAGTTGCGGTTTCAATCGCAAACAAATCTTGCTGCAGTTGTTGGGCCCCAATCTCCAACAGTTCCGGATCTTGCTGACACAATTTGCTACTTTCATCCTGAAGCGTAGCGAGTTGTTGCCTGACCTCTGCCGCCTTTGCCTGATAGGTGACTGGTTCAATGCCAAACGTGGAAGCAGGTTGCTGTAAATACGCCAGTACTCGGCTCAACGCCACCTGCTGCGCGATCACTTCCAGGTAGCGATCGCGCAAGGGACTGATCTCAATTAATTTCAGTGCCGTCAGGATGGGTTTTGCCGTTGCACCCTGGAGCAGCGTTGTGAGAAAAACCACCCCAAACACCGATACCAGCACTGCTCGTCGTTCCGGCAAATCATCGGGTACACTCAATGCCAGTGCCAGCGCTACACCACCTCGCAAACCGCTCCACCAGAGCATTGTCTGGGTTGGCAGATCAATATCTGATTGGGTAATGTTGTTACTGAGGAACGTCAAGCCATAGATCACCACTACTCGCGTCAGTACCACCGTTGCCAGTGCTATGCCCACCAGGGCCAGATCTTCGCCGTCCGTATTGAGACGAAACTGGGCACCAATCAGCAAAAACAGGATGGAATTGGCAAAGAAGGCAACAAACTCCCAAAACTCGCTAACCGCAATGCGGGTACGGGGATTCATGCCAATCTGGGAGCCAAAATTGCCTAAGATCAGCCCCGTGGCGACGGTGGCAATCACGCCAGAGCCGCCTAACTTCTCAGCAATCAGGTAAGCAGAATAGGCAGATACCAGAGTGAGGGATTGTTCCACCAGGGGTAGATCAAATCGTTGGGTCAGGTAAGAAATGCCAAAGCCCAGAAGCACGCCCACCAGCAGGCCCACACCCACAACTGTCAGGAAATTCACCAGAAGGTCTTGCGGGTCGAAATTTGCGGTTCCTAACGCAATGCCAATGACCAGACTAAAGGCAACGACGGCAGTTCCATCGTTAAACATACTTTCCCCTTCGACCAGTGCTTTTAACCGGGGTGGCGCACCCAGTTCCTTCAGCAAAGCACTGACAGAAACAGGATCGGTGGCAGACAGGCAGGCACCAATCAGCAGTGCCACAGGTAAACTAATGCCACTCCACTCGGCCAGGGGCAGGGCAATGCCCAAAATCGTGACTGCCACTCCTACCGTCACGTAGAGAGAAATCGGGATCAGGTCACGCTTTAAGTCCTTCCAACTTAGATTCCACGACGCTTCGAACAATAGCGGCGGCAGGAAAATCCACAGAATCAGTTCCGGTGAAGGCGTAAAGAAACGAATGTCCAGGAGTGCCAGTCCCATGCCCGTAATCACCAGCATCAGTGTGTAGGGAACCTGCCGTAGCCAGGGCACAATCTGCGAAATCGTTGCCACCACCAAGGCAGCAGAAATAATCAGCAAAAATTGCTGGAGACTTTCTTCAATCGCGATCGGTTCTGTCAGAGTACTCAGGAGCATTTGGGATTCGAGGTTTGGGATTGTGCAGTTTGCGAATATTTGGCAAGTCCTACTGGTCGTTACTCCCCTCCCAACGATTCAGTTTCAACTGAGAAATTGCTGCTGAGAGCCCGTTCTTCAGCGATCGCGGGTTCAGATTTGGGTGGTTGAGGACGAGACCCTTTGTCCAGAAAGCGTTCTGCCAGTCCTTTAATGACGATATAAAGGACGGGGACAACCAGCAAACTGAGTACCGTAGCAACGAGCAAGCCCCCAAAGAGGGCAGTGCCCAACGACCAGCGGGAAGCGGAACCCGCACCGCTGGCAATCACCAGGGGGAAGAACCCTACCAGGGAGGAAGCAGCCGTCATAATAATGGGACGGAACCGCTCCTGGGAGGCTTTCAAGGCTGCATCAGTGAGTTTTAAGCCCTCTGCCCGTGCCTGGTTGGCAAATTCCACAATCAGGATAGCGTTTTTGCTGGCAAGTCCGATTAGCATCACCAGCGCTACGTTGCAGTAGACATCATTGGTCAGACCCCGCAGGGCGATCGCCCCCAATGCGCCCAGTAATGCCAGTGGGACAGTGAGCAGAATGATCATTGGATCAATATAGCTCTCATACTGGGCAGATAAGGTGAGGAACACCATGATGATGCCAAAGGCAAAGATCAGCACACCCAGGTTTCCGGCGGCCAGTTGTTCGCGGGCAATACCAATCCAGTCACGCCCGATCCCAGCAAGAGACGTTTCCTTATAGGCCGTATCCAACGCGGCGATCGCCTGGCCGCTACTGTAGCCCGGAGCCTGTCCTCCCTGGAGTTTGATCGAACGGTAACCATTATAGTGACCAATCACCTGTGGCCCGGTAGTGGGCGTGATAGTGGCAATCTGCGCCAGGGGCACCAGCACCCCATCGCGGGAGCGGACGTAGAGCTTGCCAATGTCGTCTGGGGAGTTGCGGTAGATCCCATCGGCCTGGACATAGACCCGGTAATTGCGGTTTCCCAGTGTGAAGTCGTTGACGTACTGGGAGCCGAGGGTTGCCCCAATGGTAGCAAGTGCCTGCTGAAAGTCAATGTTGAGGGCTTCTACCTTGTTGCGATCGATATCCACTTGCAACCGGGGAGTCCCAGTGGTAAAGCTGCTGGAAACTGTTCCTGCGATCGCTGGTTGTTCATTGCCTTTAGCGATAATTTGACGGGCATTCTGGGCAAAGTCATCCAGGGTCAGTTGTCCACCCGTGCGATCTTGCAACTGCATCTCGATTCCACCCGTCGCACTAAAACCGGGAATGGGAGCAGCATTGAAGGCGGCTACGATTGCATCCGTAACTGACTGGAACTGACCATTCAGTTTTCTGAGAATGCGCTCAACACTCTGATCAGGATTGGGTCGATCGCTCCAGGGCTTGAGTTTGGCAAAGAATAAACCCAGATTGGGGCCATTACCGTCAAACCCGGTACCACTGACCGTGAAGGTTGATTCGATTTCGGGGATCTTGCCCATAATCTGTTCGGCCTGGGTAATCACCCGATCGGTATAGCTACGAGACACTCCATCCGGCCCCTGGATCATGCCCAGAAAAATGCCCTGATCCTCATCGGGTACGAAAGCCGTAGGCACAGCCGTAAACATATACACCGTCGCCAGTAGACCCGCGACAAACAAGCCCAGAATAACGTAACGAATCTGGATGAAATACCGCACCAGACGAAGGAAGCGATCGCTGACCCAGGCAAACCCCTGGTTGAATTTGCCGAAGAACCAACCCAAAGGCCCACGGGCAGGGTTGGCAGGTTTCAACAGAAGCGCCGCCATACTGGGACTGAAACTGAGGGCATTGAAGGTAGACACAGCAATGGAAAAGGCAATAATCAGAGCAAATTGCTGATACAACTTGCCCGTTGAACCGGGGAAAAATGCCACTGGGATAAAGACTGCCATCAGCACCAGTGAGGTGGCGATCGTCGCGCCGCTCAACTCTTCCATCGAGGCGATCGCCGCCTGGCTGGCAGTCATCCCCTGCTTCTGGATCTTCTCCGTACAGGACTCCACGATCACGATCGCATCATCACACACCAGTCCCGTCGCCAGAATCAATCCAAATAGAGTGAGGTTGTTAATCGAAAAACCAAACAGAAACGCAAATGCCATTGCCCCAATTAACGACACCGGAATCGCAATCAGTGGAATAACCGTCGTGCGCCAGTCCTGCAGGAAGACGAAAATCACCAGTACCACCAGCACAAACGCCTGCAATAAAGTGATGACGACTTCCTCAATTGAGACTTTGACAAATTCCGTCGTGTCATACACCCGCTTCACTTGCAAACCGGGGGGAAAGCTGGCAGCAATTTCTTGCATCTGGGTAGCCAGGCGATCGGCAACATCCAGCGCATTACTACCGGGAGCCTGGTAAATGGCAACCCCTACCCCCACCTTGCCATCTACGCGGGCGTTACTGGCATAGTTCTCAGCCCCCAGTTCTGCTCGTCCAACATCGTGTAATCGTACCAGACCACCATCCTGACCACGCTGGATCACCAATCTGCCAAATTCGCTGGCACTCTTAAACCGTCCCTGGATCTGGATCGGCAACTCATAGTTTTGTCCAGTGGGGACGGGTTCCTGCCCGATCGCCCCCGCACCAACCACAACATTTTGCGACTTGAGCGCATTCACGACGTCCAATGCCGTCAACTGGCGACTGGCCAGGGCATTGGGATCGAGCCAGAGACGCATGGCATTGGTTTTCTGCCCAAACAACGCCACATCCCCCACACCGGGTACCCGTTTCAGCACATCGACAATGTTTTGATCGACATAGTTACTGATGAAAATGTCGTCATACTCATCGGTTTCGCCATAGATGCCATAGATCAACAAAATACTGCTAGAGGCAGCTTTCGTCGTCACCCCCAACTGTTGCACCGCCGAGGGCAACTGGGGCAATGATTGGGCTACCCGGTTCTGGACGTTCACCTGGTTGGTGTTTTTGTCCGTATTGGAACCGAAGTAGACCGAGAGCGAACTATTGCCAGCGTAGGTGCTGGAGGTCATGTATTCCATGCCTTCCACCCCATTAATCTGCCGTTCCAGTACACTCGTCACCGTATCTTCGACGGTGTTCACATCGGCACCACCGTAAATGGCAGAGACTTTGATCTGAATTGGGGCAATATCCGGCAGATAATTAATGGGTAACAGCGGGATACACACGGCACCCAGTAGCAGAATGATCAGCGTACAGACTGTCGTTAACACGGGGCGCTTGATGAAGGGGGTGGCGATCGAAAAAAACATGACTGTGCCCTCCTACGATTCCGGTTGAATGGGAACACCATCCTTCAGTCGCAAGATCCCCGAAACAATCAGGTTTTCACCCGGTTTTAAGCCCTTGACCACCTCATAACTTTGTTCCTGAATTTCGCCCAAGGTCACGGGACGCATCCGAGCCACCTGCCGCACCTGCCCCTGGGAGGTATCCGTCTCGGCCACATAGGCAAAACTTTTGCCGCTCACCTGCAAAACGGCATTGGTGGGAATTAATACGCCCGTACCCCGATCCCAGATGATGCGAGCTTCCACATACTGCCCATTCCGCAAATTCCGATTACTGTTGGGGAACCGGGCTTTAACCAGTACGACCTGCGCCCCTGCATCTACCGAGGGTGAAATAAAATTAACCTTACCCGTACCGATGCGTTTGCGACTGGTGGGATCAATCAGCTCAACCGTTAATCCTTTCCGAAGCTGGTTTAAGCGGCTCGATGGCACGGACAGGCGCAAGTCCAGGGCATCGTTCCGCACAATATGTGTGATTGTCTGGCTAGTCGAAACCAGGTCACCTACTTTGACCATCACTTCCCCAGCCGTCCCCGCGATCGGAGCCGTAACCTGTTTAAACTCAACATTCACCGCTGCTGCCGCTGCCTGGGCCTGAGCCTGACGAATGCCCGCACTGGCCTGTCCCACGACTGATCGCGCCTGCCCGACCGTTGCCTGGGCGGCGGCTACCTTTTCCTGGGCAACCTTGACTCGATTACCAGAAATCTCCAGATCTGTCTTGGCCCGGTCATAGTCAAACCGACCGATCGCCCCCTGGTTTAGTAGAAAGTTTGCGCGATCGAAATTAGTTTTGGCCAGATTTCGACTTGCCTCGGCACTGGCTAACTCAGTCTGGGCAACGTCTAAGTTCTTCTCTGCCACCCGCAACTGCTGCACTGTAGCACCCTGGTTCGCCTGGGCAATACCCACCGCCGCCTGCGCACTCTCAAACTGGGGCGCGGTTTGAGCCGGTTGCAAGGTCAAAATGACCTCTCCCTGGTCGACACGATCGCCCGGTTGTACCAACACCGTCGCAATCCGCCCCTGGGTTTCCGCGCGCAAATCTACCTTTTCGGCAGATTCCAGCGTCCCTACAAACTCCGAACTGTTGGCAAC
>CAZGDE010000043.1:0-1492 GCA_964524315.1 uncultured bacterium | reverse complement strand
GCACTGGACTGCACGATCTGTAACTTCACTGGCACTGCCGAAACCACTCTTTTGGGGTCTTTTCCCTGACAAGCCATCAGGCTTGTCGCCAGAAGGAACAGTCCCAAAAGTGAACGCAAACGGTGTCCCTGCGATCGCTCGTCGAGACAGGCCAGAAGCGCACGACGTTTTTGCCAGATCAGGTAGGAAGGCTGCATAGGCTGGATACAAATCTACAAAAAACAAACAGCGCAGGTTGAATAATCGGGTTCAGTATCAGACCGCTATCAAGTATGGATGACAAAAGTGAAAAACAGGTGCACTCTCACCCGCAACCAAGCACCCAGTTTCAATCAAGACCATTGGACAGACCTGAACGACTACCGCAGCAGGCAGCGCGATCGCCCAGCAGTGGTAGTTTCACCGTAAATACTGCCCCCTGCCCCAGGCCACCACTTTCAGCGGTAATGGTGCCCCCATGCAGTTCTATCAGATGATGGACGATTGCCAGTCCCAGACCCAACCCACCGTACTTGCGCGTTGAACCACCCTCGGCCTGACGGAAATAATGGGGCGATCGTCAGGATGATAACACTCCGCTCGACGGGCGCGATCCTGACTGTGCTCCAGGGTTAATCCTGAAGACTCACACCACTGCCGATTCACATGGATTAAGTCACCCTGGACATTCTATATCCACACAAATTGCGGGATCGAGTCACTGAGTTGGCGTAGCTGTTGCTCCGTTGTCCGCAGAGCTAGTTCAGTCTGGTTGGATTCGCGCCGATCTCGCACAAACGTAACCCACCGGCCATCTGGAAGAATTTTGGTACTGACTTCGGTAGGAATGCAGCTACCATCTTTGTGCAAATGACAGGCACGTGCATTAATTTCGATCAACCGACTATTCAGGTCAGAAATGAAAATTGCATCGGGAGCCAGGTCAATTAGGGTTTCTGCCAGCACTAGGTTCTCCTTGATGCAATTGCACTTAAAACCGCAGCAACCAGTTGTTGTGGCTCAACTGGCTTCGTCAGATGTTGCTGAAATCCAACCTGAAGGGATTTTTCGCGGCGACTTTCACTGGCATAGGCAGTCAAAGCGATCGCCGGAATTTGGTCCTCTGGATACAGCGATCGCAGCCGTCGCAACAGTTCATACCCATCCTGATCTGGCATCGCAATATCACTCAGAACGAGATTGGGTTGGAACTGTGGCACCAACTCTAACGCCGAAATCACACTGGTAGCCGTTTGCACCACCGCCCCCGACTCCTCCAGGATGAAGGCAGCGAGGTCGAGCATATCGGGTTCGTCATCCACAAGCAACACGCGCACATCCGTGAGCGGTGGATGGGTCAAAGCCGCGAGGGGCACATGGGATAGGTCACTCCCCCACGTCACTTCTGCCTGCATGCCTGTTTCTCCAACTTTCTCGCTTTCGGGCAATGGCAAACTGACGGTAAACGTTGCGCCCTGCCATTCTCCCGCACTCGCCGCTCTGACCTTACCAC
>CAZGDE010000042.1:22758-25920 GCA_964524315.1 uncultured bacterium | reverse complement strand
TGCCAAAGCGTTTATGTACGGCTACTGTTCATCTCCTATTTAGGATCACTGTATGAAAACAGTTCTTATTATTGACGATAATGAAATGTTTCGATTTGTTCTGGCCCAATGGCTGGAAGTGGAGGGATTCTACCCAGTTACAGCAGAGGATGGGTTGGAGGGCATTCGGCTAGCCCAGTCACGTTGTCCCGATCTAATTTTTTGCGATGTTAATATGCCAGCACTCGATGGAATTGAAGTACTGAAACAAATACGAAACGACGTGAATACAGCGCATATTCCCTTCTTCTTCTTAACGTCAGAAGCCGGTTTAAGCCTCAGTCTTATGGAAAAGCTTGGCGCAAGTGGATTCATTTCAAAAGGGGCAGAAATTCAAGGCATACAGCAGGCTCTTACCCTGATAAAAGGGTAACAAGGATATGTGGAGATAAAATGTTTGCAGCACCAGTATTCCTTACTCTAGCGAAGAAAGGTTACTACCAGAATTTTTACCGTTCAAATTGACGGATAATAACCTGGATCACCCGTTCTAAATCTGTTTCTTCCAGACCGGAACCAGATGGCAGGCACAAACCTTGTTCAAATAGAGACTGGGCCACCGATTCCCCAATCACTTCAGAACCTGAAAAAACAGGTTGTAGATGCAATGGTTTCCAGACTGGACGGGCTTCAATCTGCTGGGCTTTTAAAGCTTGAATCACCTGGTTGCGATCGCAACCAAAGCTTGCCGGATCTATCGTTAAACAGGTGAGCCAACGTGTTGCTCGACCAAAGGGGGCTTCTGGCATGAATTTAATGCCCGGTAGATGCCCCAAACTCTTCTGATAGACGGTAAAGTTATGCCGACGGGCAGCCACGCGATCGCTCAATACTCGTAACTGTCCTCGCCCAATGCCTGCTAACACGTTACTGAGGCGATAATTATAGCCAGTTTCAGAATGCTGATAGTGTGGGGCTAGATCCCGTGCCTGAGTCGCCAGGAAACGTGCCTTTTGCACCAACTGGGAATCGTTGGAAACCAGCATTCCACCTCCGGATGTGGTAATTATCTTGTTGCCGTTGAAGGAGTAAATCCCAATCCGTCCCATTGTGCCGGATGCCTGTCCTTTGTAGGTTGCACCGAGGGATTCAGCTGCATCTTCGATCAACGGAATTTCATAGCGATCGCAGATCTTCAAAATTGGCTCGACGTCGGCGCTCTGACCATAGAGATGTACCACTACAACCGCCTTTGGTAATTTCCCTCGCGCTGCCCGTTGCTGAATTGCATCCTGCAACAAATCAGGATCCATATTCCAGGAGGAGCGATCACTATCGACAAAAACGGGAGTTGCGCCCAGATAGACAATTGGATTTGCCGTAGCCACAAAGGTCAGGGTTGAGCAAAACACCTCATCTCCGGGTTCTACACCCACTAATTTCAGAGCCAGATGCAGAGCCGCTGTGCCAGAACTGACCGCTGCGGCATGACCAGCACCAACAACCTGGCAAAATTCTTGCTCGAAGGCATCTACATGGGGACCGACTGGCGCAATCCAATTGGTTTGGAATGCCTCTTTGACAAACTCCAGTTCCCAATCGCCCATGTGGGGAGGGGATAACAAAATTGGACGACTGGTATGGGGTAGTTTGTTATCTTTCAACAGCACAGTAAACCTCTTGCAGAATGGCAGGATTATGAATAAACTGCTTGTCGCAAATGTGCACAGATCTCCCTATTCACCAACTATTCAACACCACTTATATCGCCTGCTTGTTGTTGCCGTTCTTGAATAATTGCAAGTTTTTCATTGACAAGCCTGTGCAATGTTTCTGTATTGTCTCTGACATCAGATAATTGGTGTTTTGCTTCTTCTTTATCTAAAAACCCTGTAATCACTTCCCGTGAAAGTAAATTTAATTCTGGATGATAGCCTAATTGTTGTTTTGCCTGATATTCTACTAAGCCAGGAAGAATACAATTGGTACTATTGCCATGAATTTTTACTGTTGACCACCCGATTTCATCCAAAACTCGATAGACATCCTTTTCCGTTAACTGCAAAACGAAAGGAAGCGCAAAGATTTGCATTTTTAGCCCTGTGGCTTCATCTTTTACCCAGCGAGTAGAACGAACCTCCGGTTCTATCCAGTGCCACCAGTTACGCCCCATAATAATTCGATTGATGCGATTTTTGGCACAATAATCCTGAATTTTTTCATGAAACATATCGCCACATTTATAGCAGGGATAGCCATTTTTAAAATTGTTATCAATCATCTCTTTAACGTAGGGTGCTAAATCAATGTTGAGTACCACCAGTTCAACACCCAGTTTCTCACAAAGCTTTCGACCGTTTTCAATCACAGCTTCGGGAATAAATCCATTCTGAACCAGCACTGCGATAACATCTAAGCCAAATCGTTTTCGTGCCATACAGAGAGAAACTGCACTATCTTTTCCCCCGGAGAAGCCAACCACCGCATCAAACTTTGCTCCCTCTTCTCTAGGAGTGTTCAGAAATGTTTCAAGTTCACTATCTAGAATTTCCTGTTTAAAGTTATTTTTGTATGTCCTGCACATGTTGCACAGCCCATCAGCGCCAATATAAATATTGGGAATTTGGGTGTCAAAAAGGCAGTTCTTGCACTCAACAGGATGGAGAAAAGGGTTATTTCCGGTATTAAACCAGGTTTTAATTAGATTCTGAAGATGGACTTTTCGAGCTTTGAGATTGTAATTTGCCCGTATAGAGGAAACCTTGCATTGGTAGGGAGAGTAATCTTCTCGTAAAAATTTTGGTAACAGCGGTGCCAACCATGTATTCACAGATGTTGGAAAAGCCATATTCCCTCCATGCCAGTAGGGGCTAAAAAATTCTAGGTTGACTATGGTTACAGTGGAACGAAAGCGACTTTTGTAGAACCTCTACTTAAACTGTCTGAAGAGTTGCCTCTACGCGAGCTTCAATCCTTTCTTGCGGTTCTTTCAATGGGCTTTCTAGGTAGCGGTAAGCGGGAAAGAAGCCACTATTTAGTAAGTTTTCCGATTCTGTCTTTAATGATCTTGCCCGCAAGTTGGTTAAATACATATAGCTCTCCTGATCAATAATCAGGCGTAGGGTCAGAAACTGGAGCCGCAGTTTTGAGAAACCAGACTTAAAATAGTAGACACCATCATTG
>CAZGDE010000042.1:0-22748 GCA_964524315.1 uncultured bacterium | reverse complement strand
CCATCATTGGAACTGCCCACTCCCCCCCCCATGTGGAACACCTGATTTCCCCGTTCTTTTGCCCAGAAGCGAAGGTAATCAAAAAGAAGTTTTTCTGGTGTGAACTTAAGAAATTGATTTTTGGTACCACTCAGGTAGGAATGGACGATGCCGTTGCATTCAAAGATAAGACAAGCACTGGAAATTTGATGATTAATTTCAACAATACAGAGATGTAAATGGTCTTTCAGAGAGAGCAGATCGGTGAAGAAAGCGTTATTAAAATAGTAAGTTTTATTTGCTCCGACCCGATCCATCGTCTCGTGGTAAATTTCTATGAATTCAAAAAAGTATTGCTGGAATGGAACGATTTTGGCAACAAACCCGTTGCGCTTATTGCGATTAATATCCTTACGATGATCTGAACGGGTTTGTTGCCAAATTTCCTCGTGAGATTGTGTCAAATCAATCCAAACGGTTTCTCCCATTTTCTGGAAAAGTTCCGGTGGACAAAGCTCTGAGAAACCTTGATTTAGGACTGGATGCAGGCGAAAAAAAGCAGAACAAACCTGCTTTGACTGTAAAGTAAGTTCTAGTTGTTTCAGGGCTTGCCCTAAAAATTTCTTATCTTGTTTGGCTGTCTCGCTCAGTAAAATACCAGGGTAACCATAGGGTGAAATAACATCATAAAAAGTGTCGGTTGCAATCGCGGAACCAAACAAATCCTCACACTTTCGTAAAAGATAGGGTAGAAAAAATTGTCTGTCTTCTTCTACAAACAAAAATGCCTCCGGAATCGCTCCAATTCGACGAGCTTCTAAAGCGAGGTACTCTGGCAGGTGAAAGACATCATGCTTTAGCTGGGTAAGAGTTTGCATCCATAGTGGATCAGATAAACTAATAATTCTGTGATTCATCGGTTTAAGCTACGTTTGATAGATTGAGTATTACTTTCCCTTGAACTCAAACAGACTGGGATCACCAGGATAGTCAATGCCCTCACGTTTGAAAATCTTCCAGAAAGTGATGGCAATAATTTTGAGATCGAGCCAGAACGAGCGAGAATCGACATACCACACATCCAGCGCAAACCGTTCTTCCCAGGACAGGGCATTGCGTCCATTGACCTGTGCCCAACCTGTAATGCCAGGTTTAACCTCATGTCGGCGGGCTTGTTCAGGGGTATAACGAGGTAGGTATCTAACCACTAAAGGACGAGGTCCAACAATGCTCATATCACCTTTAAGAACATTCCAGAGTTGGGGCAGTTCATCCAGGCTAGTCTGTCGCAAAAAGCGCCCTAATGGAAGTAAACGCTCTTCATCGGGTAATAATCCGCCTGCTGCATCTTGCTGGTTAGTCATCGTCCGAAATTTGTAAAAGGTGAAGACTTTACCCTGTTGCCCTGGGCGTGGTTGCGTAAATAGAATGGGACTACCCATTTCCAGGTAGATAGCAATTGCAATCAAAAGTAGCAGGGGTGAAAGAATCACTAATCCAATCACCGCAACGATCACATCAAAAATTCGCTTAATCATGGCAATTAGGACCTCGTTTACGTTTTATCAGTCTTTAGTGTTGTTTCCCTGCCAATTTGCCAAACTTAAGTAGGTGGGGGTAATTAAATAGAAGATAAATTTGGGGGTGGAGGGGGTGAAATCCCCTTTCCACAATTAATTAGGAATGCCTACTTATGATTTGCCAGACTTATGAAACGTTAAGTTCTTCCCTACCTCTTTGTCCTGAAATATGCGTCACTTCAGGCAAAATTGTTTGATAAATCTTGAAAATCTGTTTTGCATTTTCTCGTATATCCACCATCTGGCGGGCATAATTAGCGCCCTGGATTGCCAACTGGTGCGATCGCTGCGGATCATTTAGTACTTCCAGAATTGCTTCTGCCAATTGCTGCGGATCTCCAGGTGAAACCAACCAGCCCGTTTCACCTGGTTGAATCAGATCAGGAAATCCTCCAACATTGGTCACTACACAGGGAACATAAAACATTAAAGATTCAACAGTCGTTCCCGCCAAGTTCTCGGAATGTGATGGATTAACTGATACATCAAGATCCGGCAACAAGTCCGTAACATCATCTCGCATTCCTAAAAAGATAACTCGATCGCCACATTTCTTTCTGCCATAGTCACGCAACTGTTGTTCATAGGCAGTCGCACCATTCCAGGCACCCCCAATAAAAACACCCAGGATGTTGGGTTCCTGTTGTAAACAGAGGGCGATCGCATCAATTAAATCTTCGTGCCCCTTAACTCCTTGAGTTTGACCTAGCAGACGTTTTGGGGCGTAGATTGCCGCAACCATACCCACCAGTTTTGTGTCTGCATCGACACCCAGTTCCCGCCGCAACTTTCCAATTCGCTGGTGGTTTAGCAGGTGTAAGTCCATGCCATAGTAGGACAGAAAAACCCGATCAAGGGATACTCCCGTTTTGCGATAGCATTGACAGGTCCACTGGCAGGAACCAACCCAGTAATCATGCTTGCCAGCCGTCAATACCTCAGTCCAGCGCAACAAAGGATACTCCAGGTGTAATGTTCCGGGCACCTGAAAAATGCGAGGAATTGAATGATGTGAACCTAGCGCCAACCGCATCGTCAAGGTTGTGCCAACAAAGTGGCTATGAATCAGATCTGGATTAACTTGAGCAACCAACTGCCGCAATGAATCAAATACCTGCCAGTAACGCCAGGGTCGGCGCAGGGGAAAATCTGTTTGTACCTCATGAACTGTTGCTCCTACGGCGGCATACTCCACGATTCGGGGACCACCCGCTGGCACTGCAACATGAACTTCAACGCCAAGCTGGATCAACTCTCGCACTTGTCGCACCGCCCAAGGCGCACCAATTGATGTTTTTACTAGATGGAGAACTCGCATAGTTTTAATTAATTTTGCTATTTAGCAATAAGTCGGTAGATAAGTAGGTGAGGGTAATTAAATAGAAGATAAATTTAGGGGTGGAGGGGGTGGAACCCCCTTGCCTGAGGGCAAAGCCCCCATTCCCCCTTTCCACAATTAATTAGGAATGCCTACTTACAATTCTTTGTAAGATGTATTTCGACGAGGCTCAATGCTCGATCGCTGGCTGGAAAGAGGGTTGAGCGACGCTGTCACCAACTGTGCCGGTGGCTTTAATTTAAGCCCTCCTACTTGCCAGACGTGGTTGTTGTGACCAGGGGATAAGATGCCTGCAATAACTCCGCCAAACCCTCCCGCATACTGACAACAGGTGTCCACCCTAAAGCCGTGAGGGCTGTAATATTGGCTAAACTGTGACGGATATCTCCAGATCTCGGTGGTTGATGCATCGGTTGTACCCTTTGCCCGGTTAACTCATTCAATAAATTGATGATATCTAGCAGTGAAATTGCAGTTCCTCGACCAACATTAAACGTTCTGTTCGACACCTTCGGATGTTCCATGACCAGGAGGTTAGCCTGAACTACATCTGCTACATGAATAAAATCGCGGGTTTGACCGCCATCTCCATAAATTGTGGGAGCGACTCCTCGACGCAGGCGATCGCAGAAAATGGAGATGACACCTGAGTAGGGACTGGATGGATCCTGCCGGGAACCAAATACATTGAAATATCGCAAACAGACAAACTCCAGTCCAAACATTCGCGCATAGCAATGCCCCATCAGTTCAGAAGCCAGTTTATCTACCGCGTAAGGGGTGATGGGAGAGGTCAACATGGACTCGGTTTTTGGCAGTGTTGGTTCGTCTCCATACACTGCCGCACTGCCAGCAAACACAACACGGCGAACCCCGTGTCTACGAGCTGCTTCTAGAACATTTAATGTGCCACCATAGTTCACCTTGTCAGTGCCAATGGGATCGTTAACAGATATGGGAACACTGGCGATCGCGGCTTCATCAAAGATATATTCACAACCTTCAACCGCTGCTTCAACGGTTTCAAAATCAGCAATATCACCTATCCATAACTCAACGTCTTGAGGCGAATAGGAGGCAATATTGTCACGTTTACCCGTAGACAGGTCATCTAAAATGCGAACCTTGTAACCTCGTTTCACCAAAGCTCCAGTCAGATGCGAACCAATAAATCCACATCCACCAGTGACTAATACAGTTGTTTTTTGGTCTGTTTGAGTCATTTCCTTGCCTCACTATGGCTGGTAAGCCAGTTGTCAGTTTGCTGACGCACATAACGGTAGAATTCAATCCGTTGCTGCTGTAGTAGTTCGGCTCTGTAGTCTCTGGCTTTGGCTAAATTGCGAGCTGACATACGAGCCATCCGATCTGGGGCAGTAACAACCTCCCGAATTTTTTGGGCTAGTAGGACTGCATCGCCCGGAGGAAACAAGTCTTCGGCAGGGAGCAGTTCAGGGATGCCTCCCACCGATGAGCCAATGCAGGGTAGCCCTCGTGCCATTGCTTCAATCAAAGCTCGCGGTAAACCTTCGGTTTTAGAAGGTAAAACAAATAAATCAGCCTGATCTAATTGAGTGCGTACCGCATCACCAGCGGTTAATTGCCCCATGAAGCAGATTCGAGCCTCTAGTTCCTTTTCTCGTACCAACGCTTCTAAACTCGTCCGATATTGACCATCTCCAAGAATCGTTAACTTGAGATCCAAACCTTCTTCTACACAGATTGAGACTGCATTGATCAATACATCTGGAGCTTTATAAAGTTGTGCTAGAGAACCAATCAGGATCAGGTGAATCGGACCAGAACCTGCTTGGGGAGAACGAGACGATGCGACGAATGCTTCTGGTGGAAGATCAACATCCGAAACTCCAACGGAATACTGAGGGCAGAAATAGCGCCGCTGCAACGTTTCCCTGGTCACATACAAGGCGGCACAAGCTCTAGAACATTGCTGCTTCAGTTGGCGTGGAATCCACCAGCGGAGAAAGGGGCGCAATGGGTGATTAATTGAATTGGGAGCAAAGACATCATAGGGATCGCCAACCACTTCTGCTGCATAGGGATGTCCTGTTCGATAGAGTTCAAGCAATAAGCATGATGCGATCGTTGAAGCCAGACGGACTATAACGGCATCTTCTCTATCAACAGCATTTCTGACCGTTTGGATGATTTGATTTCTTTTTAACAAAAACTGCCAGGGACCAAGATAGTAGGGTACTGCTAAAAAACTAACCTTTTCCCCATCTGCCCGCATCCAATTTGAAGGAACCGATAAAACATCTCGAACACGGGCGACAACACGAATTTGATCAAATACTTCTAAATAGCGTCCCCACAACGGATAGGCAAATCCAGTCTGAGTCCAGACCGCCCCATCTGGCGTGCGATCGAATCGGTGTTCTAATACGATAACAACTTTCATGGCTCGGTAATATTGTATTTTCCTGAAGGGGAATCATTTATTACAGGTAAACTCTTAAGAAAAAAGATTATTAGAAACGTGGTATTTGGTTTTATGAAGTTTACAAGAATGATCTAACCATTCAAAATTTCCAGCTTTCTTACGAGTGTTTATTACAAGTTTTATCAAATTCTCTAGGAGTAAAACTGAACACTTAATTCTACTTTTTGAAACTTATATCAATAGTGAATAACACTTCTGAAGTAGTGTTATCTTGAAAATTTTCTAGATCCTAAAGAATCTAAGAAGCAAACCCAGATGTATGGAAACAAAGAGTACCAAACGAGGGGGCGAAGAATGATGGCAGATTCAGCCCGCGCATAGAATAGAAAAAATGAAAGAAAACTAGTCAACATAGCAAGTTTTGCGGGATCCCTGGACATCATTGCCCATAGCGTGAATCTGGTAAATAAAAAGCTAATGATTATTAGAGTAATTGGTGTACCAATCCAACCAAAGTTGACGTATGCCTCAGCTATAAGCGATAGACCATAGCTTCCACCTGCTGCGGCAAAATAAGGGTTGACCTGTTCAGTGAGCCATCTTTCAATAAGACCACGGGCAATGGTTGGATGGAGATCTCCAAAAACATTTGGGATTAAGGTGAATAACGCAAAGATGTAGTCAACACCTAGTTGGAAATTTCGCAGGCTCGGAACCAGTTGTAATGAATAAGCAACGGTCATCATTGATGATCCCATTTCCGCAATTGAAGCGATGACAGGATTATCTATTGAAGTAAAACTTTCTATTAAGAAGTCAAGAGATAAACGATCCATACCAATAACTGATCGAGTTACTGAAACTAGAGGAAAAACCACAAACATAATCAAAGAGCCGGAAACAAGTAGTATTGTCTTTGGAAGTGGTGCAATATAGAAATTCCATAGCCACACGAATGCAATCAGTGGCATAACTGCATGATTTCTCTGTCCTAGGAAGAAACGCGTTAGCACATAGAAAAAAATTACTACTCCAGCGATCCGCCGCCCTATGGGTTCATTCTTGCTGCCAACTAAAACGAAGAAAGAGGCAGGCATCAGAAAGGTCGCTAAGATCACTGGTGCAGCATTCAATCCAGTTCCATAATCTTGCTCGTACAGTAGTCCATAACCACCAGATAGAACTGATGATAGGGTAGATAAAAGTACACTAACCGCTGGCAAAAAAGATATTCCGAGAAGCCAAAACCCGATCTTGTAACAACTCTGACTTCTGACACATGAAATAGATAACTCCAAAGGAGTTTCTGAACATATATTTTTATTAGAAGTTATAAGACTGATTAAAGCTCCTAGATGAAGGGAGATTAGACCAAGAATGACCAAAAAAAGTGTATCAACAAGGTTAGATCGAGTAAAATCATTAGAGAATGGTAGCCCTCCTAAAATACCATCTTCATTTAAGTGAAAGATCTCAAGCAATGGTTGTCCAGCATTGAATAGAAAAACAGAAAAATAGAATATTAGATAAGGATCAAATAGGCTTTTTGTCAGAAAAAACCAGGAATAAAATGTCCAAAAAGCTGAACCGGCTATTAGACAGCTAAGGCAATAAATTAAGGGCTCCAACTCAATATCAAAGGCATGATAATTTAACCGAAACAGAATTACGATAATCAGAAGGGAGACTTGAAATCCCGTATAGATTCCTAGGCTACCCTTATTAAGACTTTCTGCCTTAAACGCATTTCTTCCCATAAACTTCCGTTAATTCTTTGATACTATAAAAGATATTAAATTCGCTATTTTCCAGAAATATCAAACTCTCAATTTGAGATATATTTTGTTTTTCTCGACCTGCTTCTAGAACTACTTTAGCCCAGACGGATGGCGGTTCAGAAAGACTGATCTGATACACTAAAGATTTAATTTTTTGACATTCATCTGTAATTTCGTCAGAAAGAATCACAGGTAATCCAGCCGCTTGTGCCTCAAGTCCTACTATTGGTAACCCTTCACTTAATGATGGTAAAAGAAATACATCCATTGCACCTAACATTAGCCTAGGAATATCTGAACGGCTACCTGTAAAGATGACACGATCTGCCAAACCCATTATTTCAACTTTGTGAGCGATCTCGGAGCGCAAATGCCCTTCACCTACTAGTAACAAATATGACTTGGGATGTTGATGAGTTAACTCACCAAAAATTTTTACCAAAAAGTGATGATTTTTTTGTGCCTGAAAACGTCCAACATGCCCAATAACTAGAGCATCTGTAGGTATACCAAACTCGGTACGCACCTCAGCAGCATTAACAAGTATGTGAAAGGGTGCCATGTCAATACCACAGTAAAGCAATCGCCGTCGGAAATCCTGTTGCCAATTCTGACCAAATAAATCGATAGCTGCCACATCACTGCATCCTAAACCAATCGTTGCATGGCGGTTAATCAATCTTTTCGCTAACTCCAGATACAAATAACGGAGTAATCCCACTTTCACTTCTAAAGGTGCTGCATTGAGATGGCTGTGTGCAATTCGAATTGGAACTCCTGTCTGTTCAGCTAAACGAAGAATATAGCCACTGTAGTAATGCACATGGCTGTGGACGATATCATAAGGTCCATAGTCATGGAGAATCCGTTTGAAATTGGCAGCATATCTGAGTGGGTGAGAGGGATGTAAACAGGGAATCAGGCGGCTACCCAAAGCACGAAGTTCATCATCATAGGCGGAAGGCTCAGTTGTATGAACCAGAAAATCCATCTGGAAGCGATCGCGATCAATGTGACGCAGGACATGCATCAGCCAGGTTTCAACTCCACCTCGATCCATCCTACCGACAACATGGAGAATCCGTATGGGGCTTGCATTATCACGCGCAGGGTGCTGATAGTGCTTCTGGTTTATTGATGGTGCATAAGGCATGGATAATGACTCCCGTACTGATGAGGGTTTGCATACTCGCTGCCAAAAGCAGGGCGATCGCTGCCCCTTGCAGCCCTTTCGTAGGTAACAACCAGAGACAAGTTATGGTAGCGACTAAGGCAGTCGATATAAATAGGGGAACCTGTATCCGAAAATAGCGGGCGGCAGTCATACCGTAGCCTAAAAAAGATGCCACATACCCCATTCCAGCCGCACCCATGAGCCAAATAAAGACATGGTTATATTGAGCGTATTCCTGTTGATAAAGCAGCATCAGAATAGGCTTGCCTGCAACCAGAGCAATCAGCACCACTGCACTGCCAATCAAGACGGCGATCACGACTAACTGTAACAGAAGAGTTTGAAAAGCCCGTCGATTACCTGTCGCATAATACTTAGCAAGCCTGGGACTGGCAGTTTCACCGAGAGCATTGATAACCATCGTTCCCAGAACCATGAGATAACTCAGGGCTGAAAAGATCCCTAACTCTCTCGCCCCCAACTTCCACTCAATCAGATAACGTGGAATGTTGAGATTTAGTGAGATTAACATCATCACGATTCCTAACGGAAAAGTTAAACAAATTAACTGGTATAATTTACTAGTTTGCCAATGGGGATGAATACTACCTGAAATCGATCTTCCATTCTGAAAGTCATACTGGAATAAGATACTTGCCCAAACGATCGCTAGCCCTGCCACACCCCATATCACGCTACCAGATAGATAAACAATAATTGCTAACACTATTAAAGAGATTGGTCCCTTCAGAATGAGCGATCGGGCAACCCATTCCATTTGTTCATGCTGTTGAAATAACCCATAGCAAATATCGCTCAATGCTTCAAATCCTTTAGCCAAACCAATCAGCCAAATGGTCAGAGCTGTTTCTGGTTGATACTGACCCGCCAGCACAATTCCCGTGATGGTCACTAGAGCCAATACGGTTGAGAGAATCCGCAAACCCAGGTAGTCACTGAAGCCATACTGCTGCTTCGCATCAGTTGCCTGTACAGCACGAAGCTGGAGATTCGTTAACATCAACACTGGAGCTGTCACTGCAAATCCCAGCGTAAATTGTCCGACCATCTCAGGATTGCCCAGTTTTACAAGGGTAACTAACATTCCCCACTGGGAAGCGGCATAGACTCCATTGCCAATGAATGCCCAGGAAAAATTACGTCGGAGTGTGACTGGCGGAAGTTCCATAGGATGGCGATCCTTCTTTGTTACCATAGCCATGGTTGAATGAGTAGTAATAGTAGCTATGGGGTTCATGTTCTGGACATACCCCGTTAATTACTAAACCCAGAACGTTTTGATCCGATTGTTCCAACCGTTCCCTGGTCAAAGTGGCATTAACCATATCGACAATGCCCGGACGAATCACTAACAACAGTCCATCTGCGATCTTGCCCAAGATCTGTGCATCTGCCGCCGAACTGATCGGAGCCGTATCGATAATGACAAAGTTGTAATGGGTTGCAAGCTGTTGTATGGAACTGGTCATCTGTTGGGAATCCAGCAATGCTGCCGGGTGCATGGGCAACTTCCCAGCAACCAGTAAATCTAAATTGGGTGCCACTTCTCGAATTAGACATTGTGCTTCCAATTGTTCCAGGATTGCACTACTCAAGCCTATTTCATTAGGGACATGCCAGAGTGTATGCTGACTGGGCGATCGCAGATCAGCATCGATCAGCAGAACTCGATTGCCCATTTGTGCCATTGCCATTGCCAGATTGGCTGACACAACCGATTTACCTTCGCCTGCAACAGAACTGCTAACAACAATCGTTTTTAGAGACTGGTCAGAACTGAGAAATTTAAGATTTGCCTGAACAATGCGATAGGTTTCACTCAGAGGCGAAAGGGGATGATCTCGAACAATGACTTCAGAGAGCGCAGGAGGCATACCTTCAGGAGTAGCGTTTCGAGCAGTGCGCTTGAAAGAGGGAATGACCCCCAGTAAGGGATAGCCAAAGAGTTCTCTCACTGCCCTGACGGTTCGCACTGACTGGTCCCTGAACTCTAGTGTCAAAGCCGTTGAGATCGCTAGCAATATACCCAGCATCGTGCCAGTCAACAGATGCACCGAGGGACGTGGCGAAACCGGCTTCTCCAGATTTGTTGCTGTTTGAATGATCCGGGCATTGCCAACATTGCGATTTTCTGCCACCCTGGCTTCATGAAATTTTTGCAGCAGTAATGAGTAGGTAGTTTGGGCGGCTTCCAACTGACGGGTTAGTTCCCGATGTTCTTGCTCCAAACGAGGCACTGCGTTAATACGCTGTTGATAAGCCTCCTGGGCTTTAGAGAGTGCCCAAACCTGCTCTGCCAGTCCCTTTTGGCGGATTTCCGATCGCACGAAATCTCCAACCAATGCTTCCCTGGTTTCACCAATTTGCAAGTTGAGCCTAGAGGGAACTTTTTGACCATTGAGGATCTGTGAAATCCGTTGATCCAAAACAACGACTAAATTGGCTCTCTTCTCCTGCAATTGCTGCATGACAGGGCTTTCATCCTGGTATCGACTAGATTTAATGGCAATTTGAGATTCAACGTCCTGTAACTGTTTGAGAGCCTCTTGCACACCGGGAGATTGGCTCAAAGAAGCCATTGTGATCCCCTCTTTGGGAATCATTTCTAATTGATCTCTGAATTCAATAACTTGAGCATTAGTATTAGACAGGTCTGATCGCAGTTCTGAAAGCCGACGGCGAAGTTCTTCATTGGCGGTTACGGCTGCCTGATTCTCCTCATCCAGTGCGGCAATCTGGTTCTGTTCCTTAAAGCGACGAAGTGCCCTACTTGCTTTTTGTACACTGGCTTCTGCCGCAGGAAGTTGTTGCTCGATAAACTTACGAGCGGCAACCGCTTCAGCCCGGTTTTCTCGTAAATGATTATCAACATAAATCTTCATTAAAGCATCGACAACAGATTTAGCTCTTTCTGGGCTATTGTCCTTATAAGAAACCTGTAAGATATCAGTCCCCCGATTATTAGTTAATGTCAGATTACGTAGAAATCGAGTACGAGTGAGGGTTTTTCCCTTTTGATCCTTTAAATCAAGGGTATTAATTGTAGCTTGAATAATTGGAGCAGAGCGAATTACTTCTATCTCTGTACTGATCGGATTATTAGTTTCAAGTAGCGGTTCAAATTGTCCCATTTCTTTGCCAACCCCAATCAAGGCAGTCGCGCGATCGCCTCTCGTAAAGCGAATTTTTCCATCGGACTGGTAAATTTGCTTTTGTATCATTAACGTTCCGAGGGAAAGCACAGAAACTGAGAGAAAAACCAAACTACTAGTAATCCAACGTCGCTTGAGAATAGACCAGTATTCTTGAATATCCATAAACTGACATTCGGGGAAAAAGGGGATAAAACTGGCTAGACCTGGAAGATGCAATAGTTCACACAATCTAGCAAAACAAGGATAAGAAGTATTGCCACTTTGCCGATAGAAGTATAGTTGCCCCCGTTGCCCATTATCCTTCCGCATTGTCTTGTTTTGCTGGTTGGCTGACCAATCTCTTCCCCTCTTCCCTAAATTCCTTTGCCCTCTGTTAACCGACCATTTAGAACAGCTATATTTCACTTTACAGAGTTCCGGTATATAGCGATTCTACTTGGATTGTGAAAGAACTTTCCTGTTAGGGAAAGACTTTCATACCCCCCTTGTTCATTAACAATTTAGAACGGCTAGATATTAGGCATTTTGGCAGCAAAGCAAGGATAAACTGAAGTACCTTCTTTAAAGGAAGAGTTTTGCTTTCTGTATCAGCAAAATATTCTCTAATTCAAAAAGTTAATCCCAAAGTTATTGTTCAGACCAACTCTTGAAGGTTCACGAGATTCTAGAATTCTTGAGAAGATGATTCAATTTCTTGATTTCTTAGGGTCTCCGACCGAGAAAATTCTTTTACGGAGCTATAGCAGTCCTAAATCATTCGTGAGGATGGGGGACTTTATGAGCAAGGATATCTAGAAGATTCTTGACCACCAACAGTTTAGAAAGGCTATAGCGATCCTATTTGGATTGTGAAAGGATTTTCCCGTCAGAGAAAGAATTTCACAACTACCCTTGTTCATTAATAACTTAGAACGGCTATATAGGTCATCAAAAAACAGAGGATTTTAAGTAGGACACCGTTCGAACTTACTTATAAAAATGCAGGATCTTGAAGGTGATGATAGATATTATCAGCCTTATATCTCTCCTTGCTTAATTGATAATTGCTCTTATTCAGAGGTCAAGGCTAATGATTTTTTCCAAATTCAGAAAGCAATTTCTTTCTAAATTCAGGAAGCAACTTATCCGATTGAGAAATTGCCACTTTTTAGTTATCGATATAGTGTTTTTTTTACTTACACCTCTGTTAGCACTTGAGTTACGACTAGATGGTGCGGTTGATCTCAACATTTATCAAACTGGACTACTCTGGGTTACTTTATTGTTTCTACTACTTAAAATCAGTCTTCTTTATCTTCTTGGATTCTATAAGCGATGCTGGAAATATGCCAGTGTTGACGAATTACAACAAATTAGTATGACTCTAGTTGTAGAAATAGTCCTACAATCGTTAGTATTTAATGGACTTCAGCCGTTTATTCCTGCATTACAAACCCTACCTCGATCTCTCCCAATTTTAGATGCTATTCTCAGTTTTCTGTTAGTGGGTGCTTTGCGTTTTAGTGTGCGGACGGTTGAGCGGCTCAACCATTATCGTCGTACCTTTAACCGTCGTGAGCATGTTTTGATTGTGGGAGCAGGAAGTGCTGGGGTTGGTTTAGCCTACGAGATGCAACGTAATCCATCCCTGGGATTACACCCTGTTGCCTTTATTGATGATGACTCAACCAAATTAAATTTGCGGATTCGGGGATTACCCGTTGTTGGCGATCGCCAAAAGATTCCCGAAGTTGTCCGTATTTTGCATATTCGTAGGGTTATCGTTGCGATGCCAACTGTTGCAGGGGATGTAATTCGGGAAATTCTCGATATTTGTCGGGCTGTCGGAGTACAAGCCAGTACGTTGCCGGGTATTCATGAAATTCTGGATGGGCGAATTTCCCTGGGGCAGGTACGCGATATCCAGATTGAGGATTTGCTAAGACGGGAGCCCATTCAGATGGACGAACGGCAGGTTTCTGCCCTGATTCGCGGAAAGCGGGTGTTAGTGACGGGAGCAGGCGGCTCGATCGGGAGTGAACTTTGTCGTCAACTGTTGCAGTACCACCCAGCGGAACTGATTCTCCTGGGACACGGGGAAAATTCCATTTTCAACATTCAGCAAGAACTGGAAAAAATCTTGCAAACGCTCCCCCTCGATTCCAGCATGAACGGAACTAAACCAAATATTTCAGCCTTTATTGCTGATACTCGCTTTCTACCTCGGCTAACCTGTGCCTTTAAACAGTACAAACCCCATCTTGTTTTCCATGCAGCCGCACACAAGCATGTGCCAATGATGGAAGCGAATGCTCCAGAAGCAATTACAAACAACGTACAGGGGACAAAAAACCTTCTGGAGCTGGCATTGCAATTTGAAGTTGAACGCTTTGTCATGATTTCAACCGATAAAGCCGTCAACCCAACCAGTATTATGGGTGCCAGTAAACGTGTTGCGGAAATGTTGGTTCTACAAGCAGCACAGAAAAGCGGCAAGCCTTATGAAGTGGTTCGCTTTGGTAATGTTTTAGGTAGTCGGGGGAGTGTAATTCCGACATTTAAGCATCAAATTGCCGAAGGAGGTCCCGTGACCGTAACCCATCCCGATATCTGCCGTTACTTTATGACGATTCCAGAAGCCGTTCAACTTGTTTTGCAGGCAGGGACGATTGGTCAGGGGGGAGAAGTTTTCATGCTGGACATGGGGCAGCCGGTTAAGATTGTGGACCTGGCTAAGGAATTGATCCGCCTTTCAGGGTACGAAGTTGGTAAAACCATGAACATTATCTTCACGGGACTGCGCCCGGGAGAAAAATTGTTTGAAGAATTGTTTATTCCAGGCGAACGATATAACGCCACCCAGCATGAAAAATTGTTTGTTGTTATTAATGCAACGGGTATCGTCCCCAACAGCCTGGATGCGATTGTTGCCGCCTTGGGCAAAGCTTCACTTCAGAACGATACGACGGAAATAATTTTTCTGATGGAGCAACTGGTTCCCGGCTATAACCCCCAATATCCTAAAAGATTGAGAACAATCCCTCGAGAAGAAACAACTACAAAACGAATCAGGAATGTTTTATCTCCCGATAAAACAACGGATGAAGTACCGCAAAGAGTGGATTTAATCAGAAATAACGTAGTCTAATAGATGAGTCTAACGTCAATGAAAGGCACCCTGCGTCAAAACCTACCCCGGATCGCTGCCCCATCCCCTGATTCAGAGCTGCACCTGCCTGACACTCCTCTGTTTGGCACCGATGGAATTCGCGGACAAGTTGGAGAATGGTTGACCGCCCACCTGGCAGAACAGGTTGGTTTTTGGGCAGGAAAGCTTTTGCAAACCCAGTCTCGTCATGTAGGTCCGGTGTTGATTGGACAGGATTCAAGAAATTCCAGCGAAATGCTGGCAACTGCTCTGGCAAATGGACTGACCACAGCAGGACAGGAGGTCTGGGATCTGGGTTTATGCCCTACTCCGGCGGTCGCTTACCTCACTCAAGCTTCCACAGCGATCGGGGGTGTAATGATTTCTGCCAGTCACAATCCACCGGAAGATAACGGTATCAAATTTTTTGACCGGGAAGGCAGCAAACTGTCCCAAGCTAACCAGTCAGCCTTAGAACGTGCCCTGCGCCAATCAGGAGTATGGGTCAGGGGCAACGCCCACCGGAGCCATCAACGCTACACTCGACCGGAATTGCTAGAGGAGTATCTGCTCGCGATTCAACACCCCTTGCAGAAAGAATCTGCCGTCAGTCAACCTCTCCAGGGTTTACGGGTTGTGCTGGATCTGGCGTGGGGAGCGGCAGTCAGGCTTGCCCCCAGAGCTTTTCGTAACCTGGGAGCAGAAGTATTTTGTCTACATGCTCATGCCAATGGCGATCGCATCAATGTCAATTGCGGCTCAACCCACCTGGCACCATTGCAAACGGCTGTGCAGGAAATGAATGCAAATATGGGCTTTGCCTTTGATGGGGATGCTGATCGTACCCTCGCCGTGGATCACCAGGGACGGGTCGTGGATGGAGATTATATTCTTTACCTCTGGGGACAACAATTGTGGCAACAGGGGCAACTGCCACATCACTTGATTGTGGCAACGGTCATGTCTAATCTAGGATTTGAGCGAGCCTGGGAGCGGCAGGGCGGAACGATGCACCGTACAGCCGTTGGCGACCAGCAAGTTCATGCTGACATGGTTCGGTCCGGGGGAATGCTGGGAGGCGAACAATCGGGGCATATCCTCTGTCGGCACTATAGCGTAACGGGGGATGGCCTGGCGACTGCCTTGCACCTGGCGACACTGGTGCAGCAATCCGGGCTACCTCTCGCAGAACTCGTCAATCAGAGCTTTCAACCCTATCCACAACAACTTCGCAATGTGCGGGTAGAGAATCGAGAACGTCGGCTCAATTGGCGAAATTGCCCTGCCTTACAACAGGCGATCGCAGGGGCAGAAGCTGATCTGGGTGACCAGGGACGCGTTCTGGTGCGAGCTTCGGGAACAGAAGCCGTACTTCGCATTCTGGTAGAAGGTGCCACAGAATCAGTCGTTTCCTTCTGGACTGAACAACTGGTGGCACTGGCTCAACACCACCTGACACCGTAACGTTTACCTGAATTGATTGTTCGATGGCACAGGGCTTCCTCAGAAACCCACTGGGAGTTTATAAACCATGAGATCTGTTTGTGCAACCCAATCAGCAGGAGTAGTATTAGGATATCCCCAGCTATCACCGATCGCCACGGCGACATCAGGATTGGTCGTACTACTAATTTGCCCGGAGCGTAACCAGAAATGACCGATTTGAGCGGGTGTCACCTGTGCCAGAGCTGCCCCTGCCTGCACCTCCTGTTTCACTATATGGGGTAACATCTGCTTTAAAAGTGAACTTGGCTGCGATTTCAGAGAGGTAAAGCGTTTAAAGAAAATCAAATACTCCCGCTCCTGAGCTAACTGAAACAGGTATTGATGGAGTTGAGGAAACCGCTCCAGCAGGCCGCTTAATTCCTGGTATGAAATTTTTACGACACAGCCAGAGGTCGCTGCGATCGCCCGATAGGGTAGAGGATCCAAACAGAACAGGGGGTCTGCACCAAAACAGGTGCCCACCTCTAGAGTAGCGACCGGAATCTGGCGCGGCAAAGATGCAGCTTGGCAGAGCAGGCGCACCCGTCCCTCCCGGATCAAATAGCAGGCGAGTTCACCGGAATCATCCATAAACAAAGGTTTTGAATCGGCAGGGTTAAAAGAAAATAGCTCCTGCCCCATTTGAAATGTTTGAATCCTGACTTGTGATAATTCCGCAACTAAACTATTCGTAAATTGGATGGACTGTGTAGACTGGATTAGTTCAAGAATATTCAAGGAACCGTTGGAGTTGTATCTGAAGAAAGGTGATTGCATCGCTTCCCAGAATTTCACATCTCTCGTAGAAGTTTTTAACATTTAAACACCAGACTTAATATCGTAGGGATCTATATCGTTGTGCTAAATCATTTTGAAAACCCATCACTCATTCCATTTAACTAGGGTTATCTCGCTAATTTCATTGAACGAATACCTTTCAAAAAGAGCAAACGTCGATAATCCGAGGCTGATCATTCATTTCTGAGGCGAAGTTGCAAAGATTAGAAGCTGCAAACCTCTTTTGCAAAAGAAAGTCTCACCGGGCAGACTGATCTCTGCTGGGCTAATCTTCTACACTTCAATGAGCGTACAGAGATTGTACTCAGATGCTGGAAATTACTGAATCCGCTTTAGTCATCACTTCATCACTTCTTCAAGAAGAAAAGACTACAACCATATCTTTATCAATTCTGGATGAAGTGCCCCATGCAAGCTTGCTAAGCTTTGTTGAAAAAGTGACTTAGAGGTAACACCAATTAACGGTTAATCGGATTTCAAAGTCTAGCGATTCTTTAACAAGAGCGGCACCGTTTGAGCCATTCGTGTCAAGATGGCAGGACATAAGTGTTCATTGCAGTTATACTCTTCAGGATTACGACCATCACCTTAAACCTACTGCTGGATCGGTAGAGATCCTGGCAACTACATCCAAAGCGAAAATGTTTGGGCCTGCCGTCTGTTAGAACGCAAGTGAAAAACGACTTAAACTGACAGCGATCTGAAATAGAAAGAGAACAGAAAAACTCGCTAGTAAGGAGCTTTAACTCTTGCCTATTCAACAACTAATTAGAATCGCCAAACAAGTCGAAGGACAATTCAATAACTTCGCTACTTTTCATTACGAGCGTTAGCTCAGCCTTAACTGAGCCATGCCAACAGGCTATACGACGGTTCACCTCTCCAAAAAACTAATTACTCGATCCTGTTAAATTCACGATCCTTTGCTGCTCCGCTTAAAGACAGGGGTTTATGGCAAACCTTTCAAGCATCCCTCTTGAAATACCAGAAATTATTGATTTCCTGAAACGAGCTATTCGACTGAAAGAAGTTCATCAGGAAGTTATTCATCAGCGAATTGTTCATCGGGTTGCCCAGGAGCGCGGTTTAGTTATTACCCCGACAGAAATACAAAGGGAACTGGAGCGGTTCTTCTATGAGCAACGTTTTGCTCATCCTGTGGATGTAGCAGATTGGTTAGCCGAGCAACTGATTACTCGGGCAGATCTGGAAGCGCGAATTTATGAAAAATTATTAACTGACAAACTAGCTAGAGATCTGTTTGCTCATGAAATACAGGAATTTTTTGCTCGGAATCCAGACGAATTTGAACAGGTCTTACTTTATAAGATTACAGTTCCCTATGAGAGCCTTGCCCAGGAAATTTTATATCAGATTTTGGAGGAGGAAATTAGCTTTTACGAAGCGGCTCATCTCTATAATATCAATGAGGTTGATCGTTTATATTGCGGGTATGAGGGAAAGCAACTCCGTCGGACTCTCGATCCGGAAATTGCTGAACTTTTATTCAATGCCAGTATTGGTGAAGTGATTGGTCCGCTCAAATCTTCTACAGAAACCTATGAGCTATTTCTAGTGGATGACTTTTTCACTTCTGAGCTGACCAATGAGGTCTACGAGGGGCTGTTAAATCAAATGCTGCAAGAATGGCTGAACCAGGAGCTGAATTTATATCTTGCCACTTTGAATGCATCCAATCATTCTGAAAGTTAATGCGGTTGACTACACTCTGTAAACAACACCCATGAATAAATGTAAGATACGTCGATTGTGGGTTTGGCTAGTGGGTTTGGGCATCCCTATTACCTGGGCAATATTATCCCTGCGAGATTAGATCGCTCTATGCCATGCACCGAACCCTCAGACGATTCTGGTTTTAAAGGAAAGTACGGAGCGGATCCACTTTGCTGCTCGGTTTTCAACCCAGCATTAACACCACCTGTCTAAGTTTCAGGCAACCCAGATGGGTTATACCTGAACTAGCTAGCGACCATCTGCGTTCGGTGTTTGGATTGTGACCGGGCAAACAGGCACAAGTCTGCATAGAGAGTTTGATTGTAGATAGGCATCGGAGGTATTAAAGGCTTCAAACCCTACTCCGTTACATTTCATGGTCGATCTCAGTCATGATCGCAATCATGTAAAAGTTTCTGGGGAGAAACACACAGCTTTTCCTCAACAGGGTTTCTTGTGCTACTGATTTCTCCAGACATATGCGGTTCTCCTACCCTAAACTTTTTATTGTCTTTAATCAGGCGTTTATAGGTGCGGTAAGGGATGTAATGGACAGGGTTATAACCAGCGAACCGCAGGATCAGTACACAAGCCCAAGAGTATTTCCCCTCCAAGATTGCGTTGACTACTTGGTCAAATTGCTCAACGTTCATTGCTTTAATAGGCTGTTGAGCGGCATTGACAGAGTTAAAAAAATTTTGTGCCATTGTGCCACCTGTAGACAAATTTAAGTTTGATTTCAAAAAGGCGTATATTTTTCCCAGGCACTCATTTACGGTTCTCCTACAAGCCTGAAATAAGGATTGCTGGCTTGTAGAACAGGATCAATACTTTAGAAGTGTTAACAGAAATGAAATGTATCCTGCACCAGGTCGCCACTTGAAGGTAGGAAAAATGCCACCCTTGCATTGGTATAATGCGATCTCTATCAATCCATCTGGCATCCAGATGGATACCAGATATTTTTATTTTTATAATTTATTTATAAAAAAAGTGTGAGGTGAAAGCAGATCCGCTATTTCTGTAACAGTTTTAAAGATGTTTAGGAGAATTGACTGACAAAATTACCCAGAGGCATCTTTCACAGTGAGCAGTCAGGTATATAGCAGTCCCAAATAGGTTTTGAACAAACGTTAAAATGATGAGGAGTCTTTAGGGAGCATCTTGGACAAAGCGTATGGAGACCCTCGAACAGTTTATCCAAAACAACCCCAATTCCCGCGAAGTCAAATGGGCGCTTGCAGTGCAAATGAGCCAACGAGGTCATACATACCGGGAAATCCGGGATGTGCTCCAGGTGTCGATTGGGTTTGTGAATACTTGCTGTCAGCGATACCAGGAGCAGGGAGTCGAGGGTCTCAAGTTGAACTACTGGGGCACCCAAGGCTATCTCAAACCAGAACAGAAACCGGAACTTATGTCTTGGTTAGCCCACAAGGATGCTTGGTTGCTGGAAGAGGTGGTTCAGCATATCGAGGACGCTTACGGTGTGGTTTATCGATCGGCTCAGAGCTACTACACATTACTGAAGCAAGCCAGATTCAGTTGGAAGCAGTCACACTCAACCCATCCGGATCACGATGAGGCGCAAGTGGCGGGAAAAAAACTGAAATCATGGCACTACTGGCACAGTGGCGAGCTGAAATCGCTGCTGGCAAAGTTCGGGTAATGTTTTTGGATGAATGTCATTTGCTGTGGGAGGATATTTGCGGTTACGGTTGGAGTCGCCGAAATCAACGGGTTGCCGTTGCGGTCAAATCAACCCGGGAACAGCAGACGTACTACGGTGCTTTGGATTACTTGACCAAACGCTTTGTCGTACAGGCGTACAGTGCTGGCAATGAGGACAATCCGATTGAGTTTTTGAAGTATCTTCAGTCGTTGGCAGAAGCATCAACTCGCTGGATCATCATTTGGGGTGGAGCCAGCTACCACCGCTCCAATAAAGTGAAGGAATTTCTGGCTCAGATGAATGGTGAACGGGCGGAGGCGGAATGGAAAACGACCTTGGTTCGGCTCGCCCCCAGCGCCCCGGAGCAAAATCCAGTGGAAGATGTGTGGTTGCAAGCTAAACAGTTTGTGCGGAAGTATGCTCGCATGTGCAAGAAATTCAAGTCAGTTAAGTTGCTATTTAGGCTGGTAACGCATTTGCAAACCTTCGCTTTTCCCAAAGCATTCATGTACGGCTACTGTTCATCTCCTATTTAGGAACGTTATATTCATTGAAAGATAGTCATTGAAACCCATTTTCCAGGTACGTTTTGGCTTTCAGTCCATACTCTTCCTGCGGCATCTGACTGAGGGATTGTAGGATTTGTTGGGCAGTGTTTTGATCACCCTGTTGATGGAGCACAAGCGCCTTGTAATACAGTGCCTTGGCATAGGTGGGGGGAGAGTCAAGGGCAGTTTGCAAGTGGGACAGGTCTATATCCAGCTGATTGGCTGCTAATTCAAACACCCCTAAATCAACACGAGCTTTCAGGTTCTCTGGATAGAATAACAATAGTCGCTCCAGTTCCTTTTTTGCCTCTACGGCATCTCCAGCGGAGGCATGGGCTAAGGCGAGATGGTAGCGAGCAGATTCGTGTTCTCGTTGCAGAGATAATGCCCGCCTCAAAGTCTCCCGCGCTAACCCCAGATCCTGCCGCATCAGGCAGACTATGCCCAATTGCGGCATTGCCTCAGCATTCTCTGGATCAGCATAGAGAATTTCCTGAAATACTCCCGCTGCGTTAGCATATTGGTGCTGCATCGCCAACGTCACACCCAGCCCATACAGGTTTTCAAGTCGTCCAGGATTAAGATGAATTGCTTCTGCCCAGGCTTTTTCAGCGTCTCGAAAGTTACCGATGAGTTGCATGACTTTGGCAATGCCCTGCCAGGTCAGTTCGTTGGTTGGATCGAGTTCCACCGATCGCTGCAACGATAGTAGTCCCTGCTCGACATCACCTGTCGTAATTAGTGAATTACCCAAGTTCAAATGGGCTGTAGGGTCGTGCGGATTGATTTCCAGGGCTTGCTGGTAATAGACGATCGCTCGGAGATGGTCATTTTCGGCAGCGTAGGTGTAGCCCAGGTTATTGAGTGCGGTTGCATTGCGAGCATCGAGTTGCAATCCCAATGCTTCCACAATTTGGGGTTCGTCCTTGAGTACGCCTTCTTCAGCGGGCGATCGTAGATTCAGAACTGACTTAAAGCCGTCTCGCGCTGCCTGTTTAGTTCTTCAGGCGTAACGTGACCAGCAACGCTGGAATCGTCATTGATAGGCTTAACCATACTGAGTGACCTGAGTTTGTTTTACCGAGAGACGCTATGCAGTCATGACACTACGACACAAAGTCTTCATCGCTCTGAAACACAGTATTTATGAGTCATTGTACTTTTTTCAACAATCACTTCAAACAAGAGTAGCAATTATCCTATCGCTTTAAGTCATTGAATTGATAGGACGCATCTTCCCGCGCTTGGGGCTTTCTGCCCTTTCCCCAACCGACATCTTCCCGGTAGCTGCCTAGCAGTCCCGCTGCCACTAGCGCGGCTTCATCTACAGACGGCAATGGGTCTACTTCGGGAGCTACATACAAGGCATCAACTGGGCAATACAACTCGCACATGAAGCACGTTTGGCAGTCGCTCTGTCGGGCAATTTTGGGTGGCGCATCGGGGATCATATCGAATACATTCGTTGGACAAACGGTGACGCAGAGATTGCATTCAACACACCGGGTTGCACTCACAAGTTCAATCATCGCAATGCCAGCTCCTTGTCCATCACAATATTTTTGTCTGCACCAAGCGAAGACTTTACCCAGACCTGATCCAATCCGCCACTGAGCCAGTAATGTTTCTGGTTAGGGTCTTGTTCGGGGTAATCTAGCCGTTTGTGCATCCCGCGTGTTTCGGTACGCTGAAGTCCACTGCGATACATCCAGCGAGCCGTCGCCACCATCGCTGCCGCTTCCCGCGATCGCACGACTTGAGTACCCGGTGCACCACCACTTTGGCGAATGTCCCACCACAGGCTATCGAGCCTCCCTAGCGAGTCACGTAAACCATCGCCTGTGCGGAACAGGTTGCGATCGTAGGGGAACACTTCTGCCTGGGTTTCGGCGATCGTTTGCTCTATAGAGCCTATTTGACATCTTGAGGAGAGGCTGCAAGCCGCTTAATCATT
>CAZGDE010000041.1:5813-26315 GCA_964524315.1 uncultured bacterium | reverse complement strand
GATTATTATTGATGCCAGTTCGACCGGTTCCGAACCTGGTGCCGTTTTTGAAGTGCCTGGCTCTGAGCTGGAGGCTTTACCTAACCCCAGTTACAACTTACATGATTTTCGCTGGGATCATGCCCTTGCAGCGGGCCGCAAAATCTTCTCGGAATTTCCTGTAGATGTGACGGTATTTTTAATCGAAGCGGCATGTTTAGACTTTAGTTTAGAGCTTAGCTCTAGTGTGGAAAAAAGTAGTGATATTGTTTTCTCTAAAATTATTGCAACGTTAGAAAAACTTCATCAGAGGGTAGCGCCCTAGAGGGAAGGATGGTAAGAGTGTGAGAGGGTGCGAAATGCCCGCTCTCACACTCTCTTGCCCTCGCTCTCTTATCCCTATCCTTTCCCAAATAGGACTACCCATCAGAGCAATGAGTTTCGCTATTGTCAGAATTTTGATAGTACTTCACTGCCGTAACTTTGGGAGATTGCTTAAAACGGGCAAAAAACAATTGATCGGGTTTTGCTAGGTTTGCAACCTGTCAAAATCCTGTGTGGCAGATACTACTTCCGAGATTAATTAATTAATCTGTTACTATTGATTGAGTTGTGTTGTTGGTTTGAATTCCAGATGGCAAGAGCGAAGACAAAAGCCTCAGCAAAACCTCAGCCTTTAACTGGTAAAGAGTTATTGGCAAAGGTTAAAGGGATGTCAGGAAATAAATCTGCGAAAGCAGAAGCCTGTGGATACTATACAGAGACAAAGAATGGCGTTAGGCGAATAAACCTGATGGCATTTATGAACGCTCTGCTAGAGGCTGAAGGGGTCTTACAGAAAGAAACAGAAGAGTCAGAAAACGGGCCAGGAAGGTCACCGTCTTATAAGATAACTGTGCAAGCAAATGGTCAGTTACTCGTTGGTTCTGCCTACACTAAACAAATGGGACTGAAGCCGGGAGACTGGTTTGAGATTTCTTTAGGACGCAAGCACATTAAGTTAAAACAGGTAGACGATGATCACTCCGAGGACGAAGCAGGCTAAAAGACCAATCAAGTAATTGTCATAGAGAATCTTCCTTGAGAATCTTTAGATACTGGTTGGAGTAAACGGTGTAGCGACACAAATTGACCTTTGCACAACCGCTAAAGAGAAGGGAATTCAAATACAATCAGGGCCTCACTGTTCACACGACGCTTGCGGTGTATAGAGAGGGCGGTAACTCTCTATGTGCCGCTAACACGACTCTTGCTATACCTAATTTTAGATAGCACCTTTGTACCCTAAATGCCTTCCCTGGCATCTAGGGCAAAGCTTTATTGAACCGCTGATGAGGATGAACTTCTCAGGCTTGGTATAAGCTGTACAGGCAATATTGGTGTTTTGTATTCTGAACGACGGAAGTTCCGTGAGTGTTTGAGTTTAGATGACAGACACTGGTTGATTCCCCATGTATATGGGCAAAATTTGGCATCGTTCATTTCTCATTAAGTTGGGTTGAGAAAGCAATCATCATGTTGAAATATATCTCGAAGTTCCGTGGGCTATTGTTATCACTCACGCTCTCCCTGGGTCTGGTTCTGTCTCCTGCTAAAGTGGTCAATGCCATCCCACTCACTGACCCATCATGGCTTTCTCAGGGGCCGGTTCATATCGCATCAGTTCAGTCATCAGGGTTGCTGTTAGCGGCGATCGCCGAAGCTCCTGCTACTACTGAGGCCCCGCCTAGCGATATTACCGCCGATGAGGCAGTGGCAGAAGAGGCGGAAGCCGCTGAAAAAGCAGCAAAGAAAGCCGCCAAACTAGAAGCTAAGAAACTGAAGGAAGAACAAAAGGCTGCTGCAAAGGCTGCCAAAGCTGAAGCCAAAGCCGCGAAGAAAGCGGCGAAGGCCGAAGCTAAACGGCTCAAGGAGGAGCAGGAAGCCGCCGAGGAAGCTGCTGAAGAAGAGGCCAAAAAACTAGCAAAGGCTGCTAAAGCCGAAGCCAAAGCGGCAGAAAAAGCAGAAAAAATGAAATCAACCGAATCGGTCACGGAGACGGAACTCGATTCTTAACCGAGTAAACATGCATGCGGTTGGGACAACGGTCAGAGGGGAGAGAGGGGGAAGGCGCGATGACAACCGTTCCACAGTCCAAGCCATCATTTAGCTGGAGTGCGTTTCTCATCAGTGATGGTCCAGCAGGCTTTCTGCTTAGCTGGGTTGCCGGGTTTGTTGACACCTCCGCGTTCATTATTTTGTTTGGGATCTTCACCGCACACGTGACTGGCAATATCGCTTTGGCTGGCGCTTCATTTGTCAGTGATGACATGAAAGCGACAACTACCCGCTTGCTGATGTTGCCAACCTTTATGCTCACGGTCGCACTGACATCCTTACTGGCACGGTACGCCCGCCATAAGCAATGGTCTGTATTTGCTGTTCTCCTGACCGCTGAAGCGATCGCCTTAGCCATCTTTTTAGTGATTGGTACCAGCCTATCTCCGGCACTGTTCCTGGATGTTCAGGAGGAATATATTTTACCCATTGGTATGTCTGGAGTTGTGGCAATGGCGATCCAGAATGCCCTGATGAAAGAGGCGCATGGGGTGTTTAAGAGTTACATTCCCACGACGGTGATGACGGGCAATACCACCCAACTGACCATTGACCTGGTCAAACTTTTAACTGCGAGGGTGGTGGTTAACGAGGTGACGAAGCAGGAAGCTGTGGAGGCTCTGGAACGTATTGGTCGGTTCCTGCCGGTGATGGTTGGCTTTGCACTCGGTGGATTGGCCGCCGCGATTTTCGTGCTGGTTTCGGAGACCTGGTGGAGCCTGGTATTTCCACTGGTTATCATTATGGTTCTGGCGATCGCTGCCTATACTGAGCATTTCCGGCAGTCATCCATTGCTTGAGGTAGCGATCCTATTTAGATTGCAAGTAAGGAGGCTGACAGAAATCTTACTCCCATATCCCCTTATCCTCACAACTGATGGGGGACTGCTGCAGCAATGCTTCATCAAGGGAAGTATGGTTGGTTCCTGGTCGCGAGGCATTGGTTTGCTAATGACCAATGCCTAAGCGAAAGGTCTTGTACTTCCCTGAGAGGGGACTTGCTATATCGTTTACATTCTTGCTGATTGTTCCATGAGGGTTTTTGTCATGTCTCATCCAGGTTTCAAGAAGTTGATGATGAAGCGGCTATTGATCGCCGTGCTGTTTTGGGTTGCTGTTTGGGGTTTGATGGACGTTAATGTTGCTGCTGCAAGTCCCAATTCAACATCAGGTTTACCCGTTGTCTACCTGGCCGATGTATCCATGCCATCGCTGGATGACCTGACTTCAATGACACCTACGGAGAAAAAGCAGTTCTTTCTCAAGAAGAAGGGGGCACTTATACCCACAACCGAGGAAATTACCGGAAAAATTGAAGCTGGGTTCAAAACTAAAGGGATGGAATTACCAGCGGGAGTCAAAGCGAAAATTGACGCTGGTCTTAAAAGGAAGAGTAGCTTTATCCCCAGCCCCGAAGCGATTGCGAAAAAGATCGAAGCCGCGATGAGTGCATTTAAGAAGTAGTTGAGCCCGATGCCAAATCCCCCAGCCGATCAATCCTTTTACAGCAGTGTGGTAATTGAGCATATTGTTCCCAAGGGCAAAGGGTTTATTTTTCGGCGATGGCATCTTTCCCTACTTCAGTCAGCCCGTCAACATGTTGGGTTTGTGCGATCAGATCAGTGCCCACCCCTGCCCTGCAAAGATGATGTCGAGAAATGGTACGTTATCCTCCATTTCGACTCGCCAGAGCATTTATCAGCATGGGTTGAATCGAGCGATCGCAAACAACTCTTTGAAGATGGGCAAAACATTTTTCGGGCCTACCGGTTTAAATCCTTCACCACGGGACTGGAAGGGTGGTTTTCTCAAAGTACTGGCCCTGAACATAGCAATCTGGGGCCGCCTGCCTGGAAACAAATTTTATTGGTGGTGCTGGGATTGTACCCCGTTGTCATCCTGCAAACCCGGATATTTAATTTCCTGGGAATTATGCAATCCTGGCCTGTTGCCAGTTCCATGCTCGTGAATAATCTGATTACGTCCACAATTTTGAGTTTAGCCGTCATGCCCGTTATCGCTCGCAGTATGGGGTTCTGGCTGCGTCCGGCGTATCGTCTTTCGGCCTGGAAGTTTGATCTGCTGGGTTTTAGTATTATTGCCGTAGCCTTGGGATGCATGGTCGTTGTTTTTAACTACTTCTGAGAAGTATTTCTGCACCACTCTAGCAATAGGGCGCGGCACTGGAGACAGGTCAGTTTTTGCAACAATTCTTGAATGCCTGAGCGGTTGGTAGAATAGGTTGCTGCAACCATTTCAAAGGCTGAAGTGTGTTCAATGTGAGCGACAAAACCATATAGCTTCTGATTAGAAAAAGAACTGTTCACCAGCCAACCGTTAGTATTTAAGGGTGCTAATTGGGAAATGGCATCTGCGGGAATTCCTAATTCCCGTTCTAAGGTAAGAACTGCAGCCTGTTCAGCACTTTGCCCCACGGCTACTCGTCCCCCTGGAAAGTCTAACGTTATCTGACCTACACCTGGGCGATAACTGGGAGTCGGTAGCAAGAGGCGATCGCCCTGAAGGGGCAGAATAATCACCGAGTCCGCTTTTTCAATGCGCCAATATTCCAGACGTCGGCCCTGGTGATCTTCCAGATGTTCACCAATCAATGTCATCCAACGGGAGCGAAGTTCGAGGAAGCGATCATGGGTTTGCCAGGATGGGTCTGAGCGATCGGTCATGCGGCGAAGCAGGGAGTGAAATATTGGTGTCAGATCGTAGAATGAGTCTTTGTCGATCTGCAAGTGTGGATTGATTGAGAATTGTTCTGGCAAAAATCGCTCCCACCGTATAGGTTAAACGGCTGAGAGCGATCGCTAGATGTTGAAATTGCTAATCCGGCTATTCTGTAAATGCTATGTCCTGATGCAGGAACACGGCCTTAGCCCATTAGTTCTCCCATGTGAATGCGATGTTCGGCCTCGTCAAATTTCGTTTCTGATGAATGTTCAGTTGTTAGTAAGGAAACGATAATGCCAACGGCAAATGCCAGTGGAATGGATACCAGACCCGGATTTTTCAATGGGAATGGCGCGGTAGCATGTTTGAGAATGGTCACCTGAATGGTGGGAGATAGGTAGATTAATAGCAAGGAAGACAGTGTTCCCACTACCATGCTACTCACGGCACCTTTGGTCGTAAAGCGTCGCCATAACATGGATAGCAGTAAGGCGGGGAAATTGGCACTGGCGGCGATCGCAAATGCCAGTCCTACCATGTACGCAACGTTCTGTCCCTTAAATACGATTCCCAGAATGATCGCCAGTACACCCAGTAGCAAGGTGGCAACTCGTGCCACTTTAAGCTGTTCATTTTCATCGGCGTGACCGTGGCGCACTACATTCACCCACAGATCGTGGGAAAGGGCAGCAGCACCCGATAGTGTAAGACCTGCAACTACTGCCAGAATTGTCGCAAAGGAAACGGCTGAAATAAAGCCAAGAAAGGCATCCCCACCCAGGGCTTCTGCCAGCATGGGTGCTGCCATATTGCCACCAGCGTCAATTTGTTTGACCGCATCCTGTCCGACCAGCACCATTGCCCCAAAACCAAGGATAAAGGTGAGCAGGTAGAAAAAGCCAATGAGGATGGTGGCATACATCACCGAAGTCCGGGCCGCTTTAGCATTGGGTACGGTGTAGAAACGCATCAGAATATGGGGCAATCCAGCTGTACCTAGCATTAAGGACAGTCCTAACGAAACGGCATCCAGGGGGTCGGATACCTGCTTACCCGGTGCCAAAACTTCAACCCCGTATTTGTCAGCAGCAGCAGCAAACAAAGCTAGTGGATTCATCCCAAACTTAGACAGTACCCACAATGCCAGAATGACAGTACCACCCAGCAGTAATACTGCCTTGATGATTTGAACCCAGGTTGTTGCAATCATGCCGCCGAAAATCACATAGGACAGCATGACACCACCCACAATCATGACGGCAAGTTCATAGTCAATGCCAAATAGCAGTTTAATTAGGTTCCCAGCACCAACCATCTGAGCGATCAGGTAAAAACTGACAACCGCCAATGTGCCGATCGCCGCCGCAATCCTTACAGGCTTTTGTTTCAGGCGAAATGCCACCACATCGGTAAATGTGTAGGTACCCAGATTACGCAATGGTTCGGCAATCAAAAACATCACAATTGGCCAACCAACCAGGAAGCCAATGGAGTAAATCAACCCGTCAAAGCCATTGAGCGCGACCAGTCCGGCAATGCCCAAAAAACTGGCGGCACTCATAAAATCGCCTGCCAGAGCCAGCCCATTTTGAAATCCACTAATCTTGCCACCAGCAGTGTAGAAATGAGCCGTACTCGTGGTGCGACGGGCTGCCCAATAGGTAATGCCTAAGGAAATGGCAATAAAAATGAAGAAAAAGATAATTGCAGTTGGATTAAATTGACCCAGCGTTGTATTCATTGCTCAATTGGTTGTTCAGCTTCTTGGTCAGCCCGAATGCGGGAAATTTTGCGATCGAAATAGTTATTTGTCCAACGGATATAGATATAGATCAGCACCCAGGCCGCAACGATGACCAGGGCACCGAGAAAAATACCAAGGGATAATCCGGGTGCAATCAGCATGCCCAGTAACTTTTTGTTATAGGCAATTAACAAAATGAACCCAAAGTAAATCACCATCATGGCCACGGTCAGCGAGATTGAAAATCGCCATCGCTGCGCTGCCAGACGCGTGACTGCCTCCATGCGACGATCATTCATAGATTGGTATCAAATACTGCAATTTGGATCATTCTAGGGGAGAAGCGATCGCCCCCCCACGACGCTTAATAAACTGTTAGAAATTTGGCAATATAACTATAAAGTTGTGCTGTGGTGGCAACTTCACCATCTCTTGAGGTACACCCACTCCCGCCAATGGGGCAACAGATCGGGTAGGGGTGGTTCGCGTGCGTCTCCTTTGGCGGCAACCCCTACAGAAAGATGCATGGGTGGTTCCAGTTTGGAGCATTGATATTAATCGAAATATTAATTGAACAGTCCTGCTGATTGGTCTGCAGACCTCCGAATTCTCACAGAAGTCGGAGGTCTAGCTAAGAAGTGGGATTCCTGATTTGCAATCACATCATCAGTTTGAAGCAGAGAATAGTTAAGCCTACCATCAGGAACAGGTGCGGCAAATTACTCAACCAGGAACGCTGGGTAATCCGCAATAGGGGATAGGGACTGAATACCAGTGCTGAGAGTAATGTGACCCCCTGCAGGAATTGGGCAACATCCAAACTCCAGGTCAGGGTTGGTAAATGTTCACCACTGAAGCCTAATGTCTGCGCAAACACGGGTAGAACGCGACCTGCTTCTGTAATTGCTGCCGGAATATAGTGGGCGAGATTGGCTGCCAGCGTGAAGGGTAAATAGGCGTAAATGACAGTCAGATAGCTGGGTTGTTCAGGATCTAATGATTGCGCGATCGCATGGGTGACAAACGTTAATACGGTCGGAACGCTGAGCAGGGCGAGGGCGATCGGAATGCTGGTGAACAGATGATCCGCATCCACTGGCAGAGAACCAATTCCCAACCAGGCCAGAATCGTGTGGGCATGGTGCATGAAGACACCACCAAACAGGAGGAGCAACAGCGCTACTTCGGCCCAAAAGCCGTGATGGTTATCCAGTAGATCGGATGCCGGAAAACGGAGATTCAATTGTGCCGATCGATTGGGACAGGTTTTCAAGCAGGTCATACACAACATGCAGTCCCGGTTGTCCTGTAATTGGGCTGGATGGGAGTAGAGCGGACATCCTAAACTGGCCTGACCTTCTGTTGGCAGAGCATCGGCAAAGGTGATGGGGGTCGCATGGCTGCCCCGGTAACAACCAAACGTATGGCATTGACTACCACAGACCTGTTGGGTCGATCGCAATTCAATCATCGACAGTTTGGCAAACATGCCATTCATACCGCCAATAGGACAGAGATAGCGACACCACAGGCGACGTTCGTAAATGAGGCTAAAAATTACCGCTCCGGCTGCGATCGTCAATAACAACCAGGCTGAGAGATAGGCATGGTGGGGTAAGTCCCACAACTGCTCCCACAGATAAATGGCCACAAATCCACCAAACAACAACCAGGCTCCCCAGCGATTCAGCCATTGTGTATTCCAACTTCGTTGTTGGCGGGGAAATAGCCAGAGAGAGAGTTGCCGCAACCATTCTCCCGTAATCATGAATGGACAGACCGCACACCAAAATCGGCCAACAAAGGCAAAAAGGAATAGATAACCGGGCCACCACCAGGCCCAAAACAAATTGAGGGTAATGCTACTATCGCGTGATTGGGGGCCGGTGAAACCTAAAACGGTCACTGGCACAAAAATTGCCATCATTACCAGCCAGATACCCTCCGGATACCAGCGACTCAGCAATACCGGGCGTAACCAGGGAACATGGGTTAACAGATCCAGCCGAAAGGCATTTTTAGTGGATTGCACCGACCACAATGCCTGTTCGGGAATGACAGTATGACCCGGTGGCGTCATGATGACAGCACGGTGCAAAATTTCTGCCAGTTCTGCCAGGTTGCCGGGGTAATCGTAACTGATCAACCGCCGGAGATTCGACTGATCCAGATGTAAGGGCGCGCGATTTTGCTCACGGCAAAACTGGTTGAGAAAGTAGCGGGCAAATTCGGGAATATCGGATTTGCGTTGGGGCAGGGTAAACAGTTTGATAGAAATCGCGGCAATGTCTGAAATTTGTTCTGAAATTCGTAATTTATCAGGCGATGCCAGGATCAGACGCACTCTCGCTGAAATCGGTTGGGGTGGTTCCGTTGCCAGATCGGTTTTGCTGGCAATGCCATGATTGGGCAGGATCAAGCCTGTTTTCAGGTAGTGAATTAAACGGGTGCGATCGCCCTCACTCAACACCTGCACATTATCCAGTAGCAGCGTTCCCCGTTCGAGCAATTCCAGAATGCCTGCGCGCTGGCCGACCCGCCCGAACAAAATATCCGTATTCAATCGGCTATCTTCGGTACGGGGCAGGTTAGCACAGTCAATTTCGGCAAATGGTTGGGATGCCAGTTCGGAACGGGTATGAATTAAACCCGCCAGAAAGGTTTTGCCAGTGCCCGCCAGTGCCTGAAAAATGACTGGTTTCAGGTTGTTGGCGGCGGTATTTACCTGTTCTAATAATTTTTGGGTTGCCTTGCTGTTGCCCAGAACCATTGCTTCGTTGGGAACGGGTTGAATGTAAGGTAGCAAACTTTGGATCCGAATTTCTTCCCAGGCAATCCGAGCTGCATAGTCATTTAAGTCTTGCGATACCAGCGAATGAATAATTTCTTGAAACGATGGATATTCCCGAATTAACGTCTGAAAAGCTGTTTGCGGAAGAAACCAGATTTCGCAATCAGTTAGCGCGATCGCATTGGTTTGGTAGGTGCCTGCTGCCGAATTAGCAACCAATGTGTACCCAAATAAATCGCCTGTCTGCCGATACCGGATTAGTGATTGACCAATCAAAGATTGGCGAAAAATTTCAACGGTGCCTGATTTGAGTAAGTAAAGACCAATGGGAGTTTGCCCTTCCTGATAAATCAGGGTGTGAGGTGCCACCCGGAAACAGGATAGGCATTGAGCGATCGCCTGCAATACCTCGGCTGCCAACTGCTGCCAGGGGGGTTGTAAACTTAACCACTGACTGAATTCAATGGCGGCGCGACAATTGACTGAAACCGTACCTGACCGTAACGGCAATGGTGGTTCTGTAATTGGTGGATCTGGTTGAGCCTGGTCGAACTGGGGGGTCGTAACTCCAGTGTTCATCATGTCCGTTAGCCACCCGATCAAATGACAGGATACCGAGAAAACTAACCTGATAATACCCAGCGTTTTGGGGTTTCTCTCTGTTTACCGGGATTCCTTAACAGTAGGATTGACCCCACTTCATATTTATGTAACAATATAGTTATTGAAAGTAATTATCAATAAATAGCTAGCAATTTACCTGTTGCTTATTTCCTTTATTCCCACTTCTTCTAACCTTCTACCCATAAAGATGTCTGTCTCTCATCCCCATCTGGCGACCCTGAAGCCTGGGCATATTGCTACAATCGCCAGCCTCAATACCTCTTCCGGGCTTCATCAACGGTTACTGGCATTAGGGTTTCGCCAAGGGCGACAGGTTACCATGCTGCGGCGATCGTGGTTTGCGGGGCCGGTACATGTCCGGGTTGGCACGACAGAAGTTATGATGCGACGGCGAGATGCCCAGGATGTGAAAATTATTCTGAGCAATGGGTGATCAGGAATGTGAATTAAATTAAGTTTGATATTTGGTAGGGGTGGGTTTTGTCGTCAAATCCGTTGCGGGTGCAGATTGGTCTGCTAAACCCGCCCGTACAGTTGGCGAATTGATTAAATCCACGATTCTCAGGGTTGCGTAATGGGATAAAGGCATTTATCCATGCAGCTGTTAAGCAACAACTATCACTGCGGGAGAAAAATTGTGAAACGTGTTGCAGTGTTAGGAATGCCCAATACGGGTAAGTCTACATTTTTTAATCGGTTTACTGGTGCAACTGCCAGTATTGGTAATTGGGCAGGAATTACCGTTGATTTAATGATGGCGAACCTCAAAATTGGGGATACCCTCACTGAGGTAATTGATTTGCCGGGAATTTATGACCTGCGCGGCTTTTCCCAGGATGAGGTGGTCGTTCAAACGTTTTTGGAATCGACTCCACTGCATTTAGTCATCATTATTCTCAACACGGCTCAGATCGATCGCCAACTCAGTCTGGCTTTACAAATTAAGCATCTCCAATTGCCAGCCGTTCTGCTACTGAACATGGCAGATGAAGCGCCCAAATTTGGGGTGACAGTAGAGGCTGAAAAAATTGCCAAACATCTAGAAATGCCGATCATTCCCATGAGTGCCAAATATGGGGGAGGTTATGAGGCCGCCGTCGATGCGATCGCCCAGGCATTGCAACAGCAGGAACAACCAGTTTGTGCTGTTGACTTTGCTGATCGTTTGCTGGATGATCATTCACTCATGACAGAACTGGACATCATTCTGCACGATGCCGTTCATGTTGCTCAACACCATCAGGACACGCTGACTTCCCGACTGGATCGGATTTTGCTGCATCCCATTTTGGGCTTACCGCTCTTTTTTGCGGCAATGTACCTGATGTTTCAAATTGTCTATACGCTGGGTACACCCCTGCAAGATTGGCTGGCTAACGGGCTGGACTGGTTCAAAACAACTACATTAGAACCTGCCCTCAGTCATTTTCCACCCTTCTTGCATGGGTTTTTAATCGGTGGGATTTACGACGGGATTGGTACGGTTGCGGCATTTATTCCCGTGATCCTGTTGTTCTTCTTTTGTATGGCTATCGTTGAAGACAGTGGTTATCTGGCACGTTCGGCTTTTTTAATGGATGCATTGATGGAACGGTTAGGACTGGATGGACGTTCCTTTGTCATGTCGTTAATGGGCTTTGGTTGCAATGTACCAGCAATCATGGGAACCCGCGTAATGCGATCGCCCGGTTTGCGGATGTTGTCCATGCTGGTCATTCCGTTTTCTCTCTGTTCGGCCCGGTTGAATGTCTTTATCTTCATGGCTACAGCCCTGTTTGCACCTCAACAGGCATCCCTGGTGCTGTTTAGCCTTTACTTATTTAGCTTTGTGGCAGCTTTGATCACCGCTGCTTTGTTCAAAGGCCAGTTTCCCAACAAAGATCCACTTGTTTTAGAACTGCCTCCCTATCGTTTCCCGACGTTGAAGCAAATGTTTGTTCGCTCCTGGTGTGAAGTCAAACATTTTCTGCGCTGGTCTAATCGCTTCATTATTGCGGGTGTGATTGCTGTCTGGTTACTCAATAATTTGCCGACAGGCGTGCCACCCGCCAGTTCCCAAACCCTATCGGGAATGCTTGGTCAGGCAGTAGAACCCGTTTTAGCCCCGTTGGGAATTAACGCGCAATTAGCGATCGCCCTGCTCTTTGGTTTCATAGCCAAAGAAATTGTTCTGGGCGGTTTAGCGGTAATTTATGGAACGTCCACCGATGCCAGTTTAGGTGGGGCGATCGCTCAACAAATTGATTGGGTGCAGGCATATAGCTTTATGTTGTTTACGCTACTCTATATCCCCTGCCTGTCAACAATTGCTGTCCTCAAAAGTGAGTCTAAAAGTGTGAGGTTTGCCACGTTAGCGGTAGGATGGTCAATTGCGCTTGCCTGGACAACGAGTTTTCTGTTCTACCAGGGAGCCAGGAGCTTAGGTTTTTAGGAATATAGGGCGTATCTTCTTACCCGCCCACAACCAGCGGTTGACTATTGATGCCTATATAGTTATATACTGTATGGACGCTATACCCGTGTGACGAGGAGAGGCATTGATGGCGCAATCTCAGGTTGGGCAGACCCTTGATTTTCAGAGTGACATCTATCGTGATGCCTTCAGCCGGATTAACGGCATCGTGATTGAAGGAGAACAGGAAGCGTATGATAACTTCATCTGGTTGGCCAGTCTTCTGCCCAATCATGCCGCTGAATTAACTCGTCTGGGTAAGATGGAACGCCGTCACAGTAAGAGTTTTGAAGCGTGTGGGCGCAATCTTGATGTGTTGCCTGACCTGGAATTTGCCAGGCAGTTCTTTGCTGACTTGCGGCACGCCTTTCTCACGGCGGCGACGAGTGATCGTATTGCCACCTGTTTACTGATTCAGGGGTTGGTAATTGAATGTTTTGCGATCGCCGCCTACAACAATTACATTCCCGTTGCCGATGACTTTGCCCGCAAGATTACCGAGGCAGTCGTTGCCGATGAATACCTGCATCTTAATTTTGGTGAGGTTTGGCTGAAGGCCCACTTCGTGGCGGTCAAAGCGGAATTGGAAGAAGCTAATCGTCAGATTTTACCGCTAATCTGGCGGATGCTGAATCAGGTAGAGCAAGATGCTGGTGCGATCGGCATGAGTAAACAATCCCTCATCACAGAATTTTTGGGACGGTACAGTGAGGCCCTGGGTGAGATCGGTTTCAGTACACGTGATATTCTGCGGATGGTAAGTCATGGATTAACCGCTAAAGACTCGTGACAGGCTGCGGGCGCGCTTCAAAGTCTGCCTCCCTTGCGCCAATGGAACACTCGTACAGTGCAACTGCTGTGAATGCGCCAATGATTTGGCGTAATTGATAAATGGAGAAGGTCAACCTCTGATTTAGCACGAGCAACCATTTGAGGCGGCAAAAGTAGATTAATCGTGCGTGTATCTTACCAATTTATCCAGCCTTTTCTGGAAAGCTTCCGAAGAATGAAGCTGCATCAGATCGCAGAAGAAAATCATTCACTTTGTTGGCAGTATCCTGAACAACATCATAGTTATAGGTGGACAGAATTGGTACTGTGCCAGGAACATTTGCTGCTCGGATCTCTGCACTGTACGAAAAGTTTTTCTTGCGTTGATGCGTAATCACATCTACAGCTAAGGGATCAAGAATTTGGATAGGATCCATCCGGCGAAGCGGGGTATTTCGGACTAGACTACATTCAATCGAATTCAGCGATGAGCGACTACAGGTTAACTCTGTTGATGTAGTTCCAAACAACAAAAAGCGCAGCAAGAGGAATAGGCTGATTCCAAGCAGGATACAATAGACTTCCGTCTTGGTGGAAAAGCATTTCCTATCTGCTTGCGATTGATAGTTGTTTCGCTGGGATTCCATCATCGCCTCCATAAAGTTGATAGAACTTTCTCTTGTCGCAATCGCGAAGCTGCAGTTTGTGTCAATAGCAGGGGCTAGTTAGGGGGTTTCATTGCCATTAATCTGCTAAAGCCAGTGGGTTTTCAACAACCGCACGTTGATTTAATTGAACTGGAATGGTAATCACAAACTCAGTCCCTTGACCTGGTGCTGAAACCACTTCCAACGTTCCGGCATGCTTCTCAACCACAATCGAGTGAGCGATCGCCAAGCCTAATCCAGTGCCTTTGCCAACATCTTTCGTCGTAAATAGATGATCAAAAATTCTTTGTTTTACGTCTTCAGTCATCCCGACTCCGTTATCACGAATGCGAACACAAATTGATTTCTTATCATCAGATAAGGTCGTTTGGATTGTGATCTGATTTGGATTTGCATTCATTATCCCCTGCTGCTTGCCGTTGTCAAGAATGGGTGAATTTTTACTTGATTCCCTCTCTTCTAAGGCATCGATCGCATTGGCTAACACATTCATGAATACCTGGTTGAGCTGCCCGGCGTAGCACTCAATTTCAGGTAATGTTTGATACTCCTTAATCACTTGAATTTCTGGGCGGTATTCATTGGCTTTCAGACGGTGTTTGAGGATGAGCAATGTGCTATCAATCCCATCGTGAATATTGAAATAAACCGGATGATCCTTATCATTACGGGAGAAGGTTCGCAAACTAGTGCTGATGTGACATATTCGCTGAATACCTTCATGGGTCGAAGCAAGTAAGTTTGGAATGTCTGCTTGTAAGTATTCCAGATCAATTTCGTCGACTGTGGCTTGAATCGCGGGTATTGTTTGAGGAGAGTGTTGTTGGTAAAGGGTGACAAGATGCAATATGTCTTTCAAATACTCTTCAATGTGCTTAAAGTTCCCAAGCACAAAGCCGATCGGGTTGTTGATTTCATGGGCAACTCCCGCTACTAAGTTGCCAAGAGCAGACATTTTTTCACTTTGCACTAATTGTATTTGAGAGGCTTGAAGCTGCTGGAGTGCCTGAGTAAGCGCGATGGTTCGTTCTTCTACTTGATACTCTAATGTTTTGGCAAAATTCCGCAGTTGCAAATGGGTTTTGACCCGTGCTAATACTTCATATTCGTGGAATGGCTTTGTGATGTAATCAACAGCGCCTAACTCAAATCCCTTCATTTTGTTCTCATTATCTGAGAGGGCTGTCATGAATAAAACTGGAATATCTTGAGTTCTGGCATCAGCCTTCAACCGTTGACACAGTTCAAAACCATTCATTCCCGGCATCATGACATCTAGCAGGATCAGGTCGGGTAATTGGTGTTGCAGTTGTTTGAGTGCCCGTTCTCCAGATGTGGCGATCGCAATTTCAAAACCTGCATTATTCAAGGTATCAGAAATAACAGCTAAATTTGTTGGCGTATCGTCAACAATCAGAATCAGTTGGGTGTGCTGAGAAATCATAATTTGAGGAGACATCTGGTTTAATTGACACAAACCCTGATTGTTTACCAATTTAGCTTTAATAAGCAATCAAGACTCAAAAGGTTTAGATTCTGTAGTGCTTAAAGGTTAACGAGCGTGAGTGGAATGAAATCGAAACCTATTTTGTAAAAGGGTTCACCACTTTTGTCTATGCAAGAAATCATCAAGTTTGGACTTGTGGTTTTATACCAGCAACTCTTCTAACCAGCTTTCTAGCTTTTCGGTTTGAAATGTTTGCGCAAGCTGGGTTACATGCTGTACAAAGGGATGAATGGCAGAATTATCAACCCCTAACTGTTGGACTGTTTCAATGAGTTTTTTGAGCCGTCCTTGTTGTGCAAGTCGCAATAAATTTTCTAAATCAGTACGCTCCGGTACTAGATTAATTGTCTTCAGATCAGGTTGGATGGGGGGCTTCGATGGTAACTCCGATGTTGTGTCTGCCTCATTGATCCAGGTTAAATTAAGATAAGTTTGTAGCAGCTTAAATAACTCGTCTGCCTGCACAGGTTTTGCTAAGAAGTCATCTCCTCCTGCCTCTACGCTATGCTGGCGATCGATATCAGAAACGGATGCCGAAGAAACGATTACTTTAAGATGCTTTAAGTTGTCATCGCTCCGCAGTTTTAATAACATTTCAAAGCCGTTCAAGCCGGGCATTGCTAAGTCCGTGATAATCAGATCGGGCTGATGAGCGGCCGCTTTGATTAATCCTTCTTGACCATCTTGAGCTTCTATCATGTCAAAGCCAAGGGGTTCCAACAAACTCACTACTACAGAACGATTCTCCCAGCGATCATCAATAATTAAGACCGATCGGCGATCGCCCTCATACCCAATAATAGTACGACCCGAATTTTGCCTCTGCTCTTTAGCCCAGTCTCCTGCCAGGGGCAACCTCACTTCAAAAAAGAAGTCACTGCCCACATTCAGTTGACTCTTGACTTGAATTTGACTTCCCATTAGTTGCACAATCTGGGTGCTGATGGCTAACCCTAACCCGGTTCCTTCGGCGTGGCGATTGCGATCGCCCACCTGTTCGAACGGTTTGAAGATTTGATTAACTTGATCTGGTGCAATACCCATGCCCGTGTCGGTGACAGCAAAATGGAGGTTAACCTCGGAAACATCTGCTGTATCTGTCCTTAAAGTAGTTTCTAACACTTCAACTTTAAATGTTACTGAACCAGTATCAGTAAACTTTGTGGCATTACCCAACAGGTTAATCAACACCTGGCGCAAGCGTTTTTCATCTGCATACACTGCTTGAGGTAAGTTATTACCAGGTGCGTAGGTAAATTCCAACCCTTTTTGTTCTGCTCGAATGCGGCAGATTTCCACAACACTTTGGAGAAAAGACGGCAGGTGGATAGCTTGTGGGGCAAGTTCTAGTTTTCGTGCCTCAATTTTAGAAATGTCTAGAACATCGTTGATGAGGGTGAGAAGGTGAGAACCACATTGGTGAATGATATTCACGCCATGCCGTTCTTTATCCGGTAATGCTTTTGAACGTCCGAGAATCTGGGCATAGCCAAGAATACCATTGAGCGGAGTGCGTAGTTCGTGGCTCATGTTGGCGAGAAAGTCACTCTTTGCCTGGTTCGCTTTGTCGGCTACTAATTTGGCTTCAGAAAGTTCTGTTGTGCGTTCTGCAACCCGTTGCTCCAGAATTTCGTTGCTCCTCTCCAAAGCAGACTTGGCTTCAGCAAGCTTTTCTGTCCGTTCTGCTAAATCGCGTTCTACCCTGCCAATGAGGATGTAGAAAAAAGCGCATAGCGCAGTGCCAATGAAGAAACATCCGATCAGGGTTTCCCAAATTGCTCTATCTGCTGTCTGGACAATCCCAGTAATGTCTTTTAGGGCAATCACCTTACCAAGGTTTTGACCGTTGAGATCCTGCAAAGGCAGAAAGCTAATTTGGATTGATTTGCCGTTCAACGACAAGATTTCGCTATCTTGAAAGTCATTCGCTTTTGCGTCAGCGATCCTGGTTGCCAGAGCCGGATCAATTTTGTCGATGGTTTTATCAATAATGACGGCATTTTGAAAGTCATTCCATTCTGATTGACGACCCAACTTTTTATTGCGGCTTTCCCACTCCTTCCGCTCCAGAAACCGTTTATCCGCGAAGATGATGAGATCAATGTCTAGAAGCTGACTGACCCTACTTGCGATATCTTCAAATTCAATCCCCAGCTCAACAAACCCAACAAGCTTACCCTGTTGAGGACGTTCAAAGAAATCACCATTGGATCGAGTTGGAAAGTCATTTCTCCAGGGGTAAACAACCCGCAGTACAGGGTTACCCGTTGGTCCTTGCTCTAGCCCGGAACTCGGTTGTCCTGTAGCTTGAGCATTTTTTAACGTGATTCGATTAATTAAATCGCCGTGGAGTTTCTTATGTAATCTGAGTAGATTGATGCGATCGGGTTGATGAAAATAGAAATGAGTAACTTGATGATATTTCTTTAAACGTTCAAATAAAGGTTGTGCCCGTTTTACGAGTGCTTCACGATCTCTAATGTCTAATGCCTCCATCATTTGGGGATCACGCACGATCTCATCCAAGGTTGCACTCATCTTATCGGTATCGCTTTCCATCACCTCCCGTAACAAATCCTGCGTGCGATGAACGGTAACTTCTTGAGTTTCAAGAATACGTTTTTGTTGATTACCCGAAAAGGTGAAAATGAAGACTGCTTGCAGGAAGCAAATTGCTACAACTAACGGTGGTAGAACGCGAATTCTAATATTTTGGTGCTTTTGATTCTGAGACTGGCTATTTCCCCCAAGAGCCAAACTACTGTTGTTATTCAATCTACGCACCTTCAATCCTCCTTGGGATCTGAGAACTCTTGCTTCCAAACTGTGGCGATCTCAACAGTTCTTATAGACTCAATTCTTCGCTAGATGGGCTCTTTTACAGGAAAGACGTCATTGGCACTCTTCCTCAGAAGTCAGATGGGCTTATTAACCTATTTCTAGCGGAAAAATGTGAAAAACTTGTGGCAGTCCCCTGTTTGCCTGACCAATCTAAAGTAGTTGGTATTGGTGCGCAATATCACTTTGGTGCGAACGGTCAGCTTTGAAACAGAAGGGCAATCCTTGCATGCTGTCGATGATAGCCATCATCTACGGTGCCATTGCTGTAGCAACGAGTATATCGACTGCCTCTCCTGAGCCAAAATGTATTTTACTGAACTGAGTCAGGCTTGCTAATCTAGGTATAATTTTCCACCCTATCCTATGACTTCAATAACAGACTCGATGGAGACCCTGAAGCGCAATGCTGTAGCTTGCATCTTAGGGGTGATGGCTTTAGGCGGAATAATCGCTACGTTGCTCCACATTTTTGAGGCCAACGCGCATCCTATTTCATTAAGCATTCCTCCTCTAACAGTTATCACATGCCTCAGTCTGTTGCTATATCTGATTAAGCGTCCCCAGCAAATTGAACGGGTGATCAAGATAACTCTGGGATGGATTGGTTTTATTATGCTATTCCCAGAGTATTTTTTTATTATTAAGACTGTGTTGGATCGTGACAAGCAGTTAGTTGATACGTTGCCGCCGATTTCTTCAGGGCTATTTCTTTTAACAACAGGCATGATTGTTTTTCTACGTCCACGCGGGTTGGTCAAACTGTCATTCTTGCTTTGGGTGATTACAGCCGCTCCAGTTGTTGGTTATTTGATATTCCATCCCCAGGAACTACAAACACCTAGAGGCATGGATTTAATGATCACGCTGGTACCCGCCATGGGAGTTAATCTATTTTTGATTAGATTTTATTCCCGTCTCCAGGATGCGATCGACAGGCTTCATATTGAGCAATTACAGCTCAAGGAAGTTTCAGAAACAGATGCTCTCACTCAAGCTTTTAATCGAAGGGCTGGAGAACGGATACTACAAAACTTAATAGAACAACCAGATCAGAAAGTTGGCATCATTTTATGTGATATTGATCATTTCAAGCAGATTAATGATGACTATGGCCATTTAGTCGGCGATCGCGTTCTTCGGCTCGTTGCTCAATGTTTTCAAACGCAATTACGCAAGCAAGATACCCTGATTCGCTGGGGCGGTGAGGAATTCTTAATTGTGGTGTCGGGAAGCGATCAGATCGATTTAGAATATCTGGCAGAGCGTTTGCGCCGGATCATTGCCGATCAACAAGTATCAGGAGCAAGAAAAATCACGGCTTCATTTGGGGTTGCCTGTCTTCAATCCCAGGAAGACCTTAGCCAACTCTTCGCCCGAGCAGACCAAGCACTCTATCGGGCAAAAAGTTTAGGTCGGAATCAGGTCATCCTTTCGTAGTGCCAGAGAGCAGGTTACTAATCTACCGATGTCCGTAGCAATCAGCGTCGCTCAGCTTCATGTTAGACAAAGGTTGCCTGGGGTGGGTAAACGGAGGCATTAGCCCTCGAAGCCCGATGTGGGTGAATAGGGATAGATACAATCGCCGCCAAATTGCGAGAAAAATCTAACCTAATCTTGGGGGAAGCCGCTGACATCATGCACGTTGGGTTGAACTGGGACTTGTTTCGCCGCTTGCACCGCCCTTCGCCGAATCTCTAAAATTTGACCAATCTCACGAGCAAAACTGGGTTGACGTTCAATCATCTGATTCACAACACTGGCAGCAATCATCATCACTTCCAAATCTTCCGCTGCCAGCACCGACACCGGGCTGGGTTCACCGGAAAAGAGCGCCATTTCGCCAAAGAACTCACCCGCCTTTAAGGGAAGGACTTCGTGTTCTCGATTTAGCGCATCCATCACCGAGAGGGTTGCCTGCCCTGACACGATGATATACAGGGCATTCCCCGGATCTCCCTGACGAACTACCTGTTCTCCGATCCCAAAATGCTGAAGCATAATGCCTTGAGACAACCTCTGCCCATTTCCCTCCTCGTCCAGAGGCACAAAGGCGGGAATTGATTGCAGGCTGTCAGCCACCTTCTTGGACAGACCTTTGGCTTGTGAGGTTGGGCCGTGAAAATGATAGAGCGTGCGGATGGGAAAGGGAATGGAAAGGTTATGGCGTTGGGCTGCGTACCACACACGAGTCATAAAGCGATCGCGGATTTCCTCAACTTCGCCATAGTCTTGAATAAAAAACTTCACCTCATAGGTGACGGCAGAATCATCATAGGACAGAGTGAAAATTTGCGGCTGCGGCTGCTTCAGAATTCCTTCCGTTGCCAGAGCTGTGCTTTTCAACAC
>CAZGDE010000041.1:0-5803 GCA_964524315.1 uncultured bacterium | reverse complement strand
CTGTAGGAAAACCCAATTTGGATACGTTCGGCATGGAGACATTGGGGTTGGCTGAAATTGCGAATGGTTTCACCGCCAATTACTTTATGGGGAATCACCACCATTTCGCGTTCTAGAGTTTGCAGACGCACTGCCCGCCAGTTGATATCCGTCACCTGACCGACCGTTTCTCCAATGCGTAGCCAATCTCCCACCGAGAACGGACGCTCAAACAGCAGGGCGATACCAGATGTGACACTACCCAGCGTGTCTTGCAGCGCCAAACCAATGACGATCGAACTCACGCCCAACGCCGTTGCCAAACCTGCCAGATCGGCATTCCAGACCGTCGCCAGAACGATCGCGGTTCCCAGTAGAATCAGAAACAAGCGGGCAAGATCGATCAGGAGTTTGGGCACTCGCGATCGCCAGTTATCGGCTTCTGCCTGCTCAAACAAAATCACATTCAACAGGGAGAGGGCAGCGTGAATCACACAAACCCAGAGCAGGGTTTCAATGCTCTTGACCCATCGCCCATCGCTGTCGAGTTTGAGTACATGCTGCATGAATAGCAAAAACACGAGAACGGGCAGAATCAGGTTCCGCACTAACCGCAACGTGGCTGCTAGTGGTTTGCCACGCCGCTTTAAGCGATGGATGACCTCTCCCAGCACAATCACCAGCAGCGGAAATCCGATCACCAGTGCGATCACCCAGCCCAGCAAGTTGTTTGGTAACATCCCACTGGTCATGACACTCTTAGCTCCTCTGGCGATGCCGATAACTGGGTGTTTTTTAACCGCCACGCATTCAGTTTAGTTTTACCGTTCGCCACCAGTTCCCCCATCGCCTCAAACTCATAGAGATCATGCAGTCGATGATGCACCGATTGGGCTACCAGGATAGAACCTGGTGGACAGACGGCTCTCAGAGCATTGGCGAGATTAATCGTATCGCCCCACACGTCATAGATAAATTTGTTTCTGCCGACAATGCCAGCAACTACATCGCCCGAATTAATGCCAATCCGAATATTCAGTTGAAAATCTCGTTCATGGTTGAAGCGACGCATAATCGCCAGAATTTCTAGAGCGAAATCGATCGCGCGGCGATCGTGATCGAGATAGGGCACAGACAGCCCACAAACGGCGAGATAGGTATCTCCGATCGTTTTAATTTTCTCTAATCCGTAGCGTTCTGCGGCTTCATCAAAGGCAGTGACTAAATCATTCAAAATTGCCACAATTTCGTAAGCCGTCAGTGAAGCCGATAACTTAGAAAATCCGGTCAATTCCGAAGCCAACACGGACACATTAGAGACATCTTCGGCAATATCTTTTTCGCCACGTTTGAGTCGTTTGGCAACCGCTGCCGGAAACACGCTTAACAGTAATTGTTCGTTTTCCTGATTTTTCTGTTCGACCAGGTTGGTCTGAGTTCGTAAGCTCTGCACCATTACGTTAAACGACTTGGACAGTTCCCCAAATTCATCTTCGGTTTCAAGCGGCGAGATTGCCGTCAGTTCTCCGGCAGCGACTTTGCGAACACTCTCAGTCAATTTGTTGATTGGTTTGACAAAGAGATGCGCCATTGCCATCGCGATCAATGTCACGAGTAGCATCAGCAGGCTGGCATAAACCAGGATCTGGTTCTGAAACGAGTAAATTGGCTCATACGCTTCCGCCAGATCCATTTCTGACAAAATCACCCAATCCAGTCCATTGATCCGCAGCGGTGCATAGGAACTGAGAACGGGAATGCCACGATAATCATCGATAATTTGCGTCCCCTGCGTTCCCACCAGTGATGCTTCGACCGCTTCTGTCCGCACATTTTGTTGCAGAATTGAAGTGTTGTACTGCTGAATCCGTTTGATCTCTGGCTCTTTAACACCGATCGAGCGCAATGCCTGAAGGTATCCCTTTGGATCCTGCGCCAGGAAGCGGGACAGCGATCGCATCAAAAAGTCACGTCCGACCAGGTAACTTTCTCCGGTTTTTCCCAGTCCATCCCTTTCCCAGTTGCGGTTGCCCGTCATCACATTGTTAATCTCGTCTACGGGCATTTGAAACGCCAGAATCCCAATGAGTTTAGACTGGTTGAAAATTGGAGCCGCAATAAATGCCGCAGGTGCACCATAGGATGGCGCATAGCTGGCAAAATCCACAATTTTTGAGAAATCTTTTTCCTTGGATTCCCGCACGATCTTGCTCAGTTTCGCTAGGTTACTGTCTTTGTAAGGTCCAGTCTCTAAGCTACTCGTAAAGTCAGTTTCCTTGAAAACGGTGTAGACGATCGTGCCCTCGGGATTGATCAAGAACATATCGTAGTAACCAAACTTCTCAATGATCTTGCGAAAAATGGGGTGATAGCGGGCGTGCAGGTTGCTGTATTCACTACCATCCTTAGCAACGTTTAAGAGATGTTTTTTGCCCACTGGATTCGCATTTGCAGCCAGATAGTGATACTGGAGATACCGCGAAGCTACCGCTTCTGGCAGATAGGATTGGAGGATCGGTGAACCCTCCTCTGCCTTTACTAATCGGGGCAGGAAATCATTGCGGTAGTAGGCGACAATCTTTTCGTTAAACGAGTCCGGTACACTTGCCGACTCAAGCTGGCGGTATGCTGCATCAAACTCTTGCATGGCCGCAACGATCGCGGGATCTTCACTCAAAGTTTGTGTGTGATTTTGAATATTTTTGAAGTAGGCTTCGATCTGGTATGCCTTAGAAGCCCGAACGCTGGTCAACTGGCTAAAAACCCGATTCGTCAGGTTGGTCTGCCCACTGCGATAGCCAAGATATGCCGTTACTAAAATGGAGCAACTGCTAACTGCAAGCAGCATGACAATCAGCTTCGATTTAATACTGAGATTGTTGAGCGATCGCATGGAATCATTACTGCTAACCTTTCAGCAGTCACCTGAAAATACTCGTAGGTCATCTTAAGGCTTAGTAGCTTACAATACTGTATTGATTCAAGCAGATTCTGCTGTCATTTGACATTGAGAGACGAGATGGAGGGTGTTTCCGGTTGCATCTCTAGAGGATGTTGCTGTCTAGGAAACTGACGCTGTGACAGTTTCTCTTGCCAGGATTCCATGTAGGTATAAAAAACGGGAGTCAGGTAGAGGGTAAGAAATTGGGAGAAAACTAAACCGCCAACAACCGCTAGACCTAGAGGGCGACGGGCCTCGGCTCCCGCACCAAACCCAAGCGCATGATGTTTGAGCGAAAGGTTCAAACTCCAGGCATAGGCATTCTGCATGCCGTTGAAGAACAACTCGGAAGCATCGTAAAGGCGAGTTTTGAAGGTTTTTCGGCGATCGCCATTATGTTCCCCCTGATGGTGCGGTGGTTTGAGAAAACGGGCACACAGCATGGGGGTCAGCGTTAAGGAAACAATGCCAGAAACCAGAATTGCTACACCCATCGTGACGGCAAACTCTTTAAACAGGCGACCAAGAATACCCCCCATAAACAGAATGGGAATAAAAACGGCAACTAGAGAAATTGTCGTCGAGAGAATGGTGAAACCAATTTCCTTAGAACCATTCAACGCTGCCTGTAATGGTTTCTCACCCATTTCCAGGTGACGCACGATATTCTCCAGCATCACTACTGCATCATCTATGACAAAGCCAACGGCGAGGGGCAATGCCATGAGGGATAGATTATTCAGGGAATAACCCAATAACTGCATGATGCCAAAGGTGGCAACCAGGGAAAGTGGTACGGCCAGACTGGGAATAATGGTGGCGGAGAGATTGCGGAGAAACAGAAAGATCACCAGAACGACCAGGGAAATCGTCAGCATCAGGGTGAACTGGACATCATCAATCGACTCTTTGATCGGTTGGGAGCGATCGAACAGCACAGTGATTCGGGATTGCTTTAAAGTTTAGTACACGTTTAGTTAGTGGAGCTAACTATTAGGTAAATTGGCTGTCAATGTTATACGTTTGAATAACGAATTATTTGAGTTCTAACGCATTCGCCCTCAGCTAGCGCGCATCTGCTGCTGAACTTGCTCCAATAATCCATTTGTTCTCCACCACTCGAGATCACTCCAACTCTCCAGGCCTTGGTAATGTCGTTCTACCCGCTTTTCGGTTGCTTGGAATGTGGTGACAGACTCTTTATGGAATTTCCAACGGCGGGAATAGCCCAATAGTTTTTCCCATGAGTCATTACCCCATCTGCAAGCGGATCCCAACCGCTCCTTGGTGGTAGTCAATTGTAAACCTGGAAGGCTTGATCCTAACCAATAGGTGTTTCCATTCCAAACAGAAGTTGGGAGAATGGAAGAGTGTTACTTATTGGGCCCCTTTGGGGACATTTAACATAGCGTTGCAATGATTGTTAGTTATCTGGCACGGAACCATGATTAATGAGCGGGTGTTTAGAAACCTCTGCGATACTGTTGATGTTGATGAGGCGTTTCTGGAGATTCTCATCAACTATGTTGATCGCCTGGTTGCGATCGGAATTGATCTCAACTATGTTCCCCTGCAGGAAGCCATTGAGGGCAATATCAGCAATTTAGAGTCTGCCTGTCAATCGTTCATTGGTTATGCTGGATGGTTGGCCCATCACAGGCAACGCTTTGATAGTGAGTTCCATGCCACCCTCTGTTTCACCAAAGCCCTCATTGAACACTGGAAACCCTACCCTGACTGGGATCAGTTTGCTGACATAGCGGTGCAGTCACGGTACAGGAGCCCCTATGAACAGGCATTGCATCTAGTGCATCAGATCAATCAAGCAGACCCGCATCGCAATTGGGATACTAAAGTGCTTGATGCCCTCTCGGATGAACTGATCGAGGAATTGATTCCCCACTTGCAAACAGAACTGGATGCGTTCTCGCGGATGGCAACGCCAGTTCATGAGGGGAACTTGCCGTTGGTACTATATCGATCGCGCCGAGTTCCCCTATGGCATCTGTTTACCATGCAGTCGACCTGGTGAATAGCTCTCTTGGAGCCATGATGACAGTGCATGCTCGGAGAAAATTATTCATGATTGTGCCCGTTAGCGAAAAACGCATTGCATCCTTTACCAGCATCGGTTACGCCATCGCTGATTCAGCCTACGAAAAACTCTGTTTATTTACGATCATCTACTTAGTTAAGAGGAATATCATAAGATTAGCCAAAGGAGATGGCTATCAATAACTTTCGTTCCCATCTTCAAGTGAATAGGAAGGTATTTTCCCATAGTTAGTTTTAACCTAAATTCCTGAACCATCAAGGAACTCTTCGATTAAACGATCGCGTTCATGTCGGAAAGCGGCCAGTGACTCTGCACGATCAGGACTCAGCGCTTTTCTTGCGAAACCATTGCCTGAAAACCCATCATTCTGAAAACCCTCAGGGTGATCCTGCGATCGCCCATGTAACTGTTCAATCTGTTGTTCTAACCCTTTCACCCGTTCATATAATATTCGGAGCACTTCAGCCTCTATATCCCGTAAGCTATCCTGCGCCAAGGCATCCGTTGAAGTACTGGGGCGGTGAATAATACGTCCTGGAATACCCACTACAGTGCAGTTTTCGGGCACACCACGAAGAACAACAGCAGCAGCTCCAATCCGCACATTATCACCAATCTGGATATTGCCCAATACCTTCGCACCAGCACCCACGACCACATTTTTCCCTAATGTCGGATGGCGTTTGCCAACTTCCTTTCCTGTTCCACCTAGCGTTACACCCTGGTAAATAACAGCATCGTCCCCCACGATCGCCGTTTCTCCAATCACAACCCCCCTTAGTGGTGCAGAAATCTCAGGTGGTCTCAATATGAGAAGGTGACGACTT
>CAZGDE010000040.1:21544-26516 GCA_964524315.1 uncultured bacterium | reverse complement strand
GCTACATGCTCAAAGTGTTTACGTAGTCAAACAAGCTCGTGTGACTACATTGCACCTGCATTTTTGTTAAAGATAACCAGAATGGTTTTCACAATCAGTTGCAGGTCATAGAGAAGGCTCCAATTCTCCTGATATTTCAAATCCAGGCGCACAACATCCTCAAAATCCTTAACGGATGACCGCCCATTTACCTGCCATTCCCCGGTCATACCCGGCTTAATGTCTAACCGTTGCCATTGGGGAATTTCATACCGTTCTACTTCATCCGGCGTGGGTGGGCGGGTGCCAACCAGACTCATCTCACCTTTCAGCACATTCCAGAACTGGGGTAACTCATCCAGGCTGGTTTTACGGAGAAAGCGACCAACCCGAGTGATGCGGGGATCATTGGAATTTTTGAAGATGGCACCACTCGCTTGATTTTCAACCAGGTGTTTGAGTTGCTCTGCCTCCGATACCATAGAGCGGAATTTCCACATCCGGAAACGCCTGCCCATCCAGGAACAACGCACCTGACCAAAAAAGATGGGGCCCGGACTGTCCAATTTAATTGCAGCAACGATGGGAATGAATAGAACGCCAGTAATGGCAAGGCCCACAATGGCCCCCACAATGTCAATGAACCGCTTCGTGCGGCACTTGACGGAAGGATGGGTGACGAATAAAGGTTCTGCGGCGGGCTCTACCTTCAAAGCCGGTTTTAGAGTTGGCTTTAAGGATGGTTTGACCTGAGGTTGTGGTTGAGCCTTTGGCTCAATTTCAAACAACCGATCCAGATCTGCCAGCGACAAGATGGTTAATACCTGGGGAGAGACATTGCGTAACACGAGCTGAATCTTGCCTTTCTGGGCAATCTTCCAGCAACCAACCAGTGCCCCAATCCCACTACTGTCCATGAAATTTGTCTGGTCAAAGTCAAATACAACCAGGGAGAGGTCGGGATTATTCTGGCAAATTTCCTGAAATTCTTTCTTGAAATTGACTGCCTGAACAACAGTAAAAGTAGGAGGTAAGGGGATTGAACATGTTTGATTGGCAATCGTTGCCTGTTTGCCTTTTTCTTCAAACTTAGTCACGGCGTTAAACCAGCTCAATGAACGGGGGTGAACTTTAGACGTTGCTGACTGCAATCCAAGAATGAGGTCAATTAGCCCCCATTTCTCAAGGCTGAAGGCAAAATCGAGCAAAAATTCTTACCCGACCTTTACATCAACCCGTCGTAAAATCACTGGTACCAAGTCAATAAAGTTGCTGACCTCATTCTGCATGATGTCAGTGGAAATGCAAACCTGCTTTATAAAAGCGTGGCAAACATCGTGATAGTACTCAACCCTCTTTACAGAATCTACAAAGAAGGAGGGGGTTAATAACGGTATTTCTACGGAATTGGGCTTTACTGAGTTTGATTGAGTCTGGTACGCCAGTCCCTTGCAACCTGGTCAATGCCGTAGAACTTCTGCCAAAATTTGTCAACAAACCATGTGGGCAAAACTTTTGTAAATAAAAATATCATGATATCACCCCCCGTTGCTGCCACATAGCGGGGGCGAGGACGGCGGGCTGTGATTACCTGAATAATAATTTGCGCCACCTGTTCGGGTGTCCAGGCATTGGCACTCGTTTGTTTTTCCAGATCTTTCATTTTCACAAAAGCAGCCTGGTAGGGGCTTTCGGGGGCGTTGGGAATTGCCTGTTGAATTTCTTTCGCTACGACATCAAAGAACTCAGTACTAACGGGGCCTGGTTCGACGACACTGACCTGAATATTAAATGGTTCCAGTTCCATGCGCAGCGAATCGCTGAGTGCTTCCAGGGCAAATTTTGAGGCACTATACAGACCACCGAAGGGAAAAGCGGTACGTCCCCCTAAGGAACTGATGTTAACAATGCGGCCACCTCCTCGATCGCGCATGGTTGGGATCAATGCCTGAATCAGGGTCAATGTGCCCAGCACGTTAACCTCAAACTGGCGTTTGCAGGCGGGCGTTGGTACTAATTCCAATGGCCCCATTTGCCCATAACCCGCGTTATTGACCAGGGTACTCACGTAGCCAAATTGTTCCAGTGCCTTTTTGGCTAAGGTTTTCACCTGGTCTGGATCACCCATATCAATGGGCACGGTGAGTACGTCTGCGCCTGCCTGACGACAGCGATCGCCCACGGCCGTCAACCGTTCAGCATTGCGGGCTGACAACACCAACCGAATACCCGGAAACTGCTGTGCTAGCGAGATTGCCAGGGCTGCACCAATCCCAGTTGATGCACCTGTAATAAGAACAACCTGTGCTGTTAAGGGAGCCGGAAAAAACATGATGGAAAATATTTCTTTTGCGTCACTCCATCATGCCATCATCCCTCCACTCCTTACCCCTGCCTGGAGTGAACCTTTGTCGCAGAAAGGGGGTCTTACGTTCAGGCCGGCAACAGTGGGTCGGAGGTAAAAGAAAGATAGGGGGCAGATAGTTACGAACTAAAGCCGGCCTGTGTCATTTGCCATCCGTAATCTGCAACCTGCCACAACAGGTCAAAATAGATGGAGTCCATTTTTCCGGTGGTAGTTGTGCCAGCAGCACCGCATCGTCACAGTCATACCGATGAACCTGATCATGCGCTGGTGCAGCAGTGTCTCCAGGGTGACACACAAAGTTTTCGGTTGCTCTACCAGCGTCATCAGCAACGGGTACGGTCGATTCTCTACCAGCTTTGTGATGCTACAGCACTCGATGATCTGGTGCAGGAGGTATTCCTCAGGGCTTGGCGGGGTCTACCTCGATTTCGCCAGTCTGCCCAATTTTCTACCTGGCTCTACCGCATTGCCTGGAACGTGGCGAGTGACCAGCGGCAGGCATTGGCTCAGGGGCGTACTCGCTGGCAGGTGTTAACAAAACACGCACCCACCCAACAGGATGCCCCAGATGTAATGGCTCTGCATTACCAGGATTTGGTGCAACGGGGGTTGGCCACACTGAGTTTTGACCATCGCACAGTGCTGGCCTTGCATGACCTGGAAGAATTACCGCAGAAAGAGATTGCCGCCATCCTGGATATTCCGGTAGGCACGGTAAAATCTCGCTTATTTCATGCCCGTGCCGCCATGCGTAAATTTCTTGAAACCGAGGGAGTGCAGTTATGACCCAGTTGCCCGATGATGACCGTGAATTGGCTGAATTTTTGCGCCGCCATCGCCCACCGCCGCCCCAGGCTAGTTTTGACCTGGAAGAACGGCTGCTGGCAACGATCGCCAAGTCCACCACTGGTCAAACCCGCAAAGTGTTACAGCCACACTGGTACCGTTCCAGTTGGTTGCCACCCATGGCGATCGCGGCCAGTCTGCTGGTGGGATTTATCAGTTACCGTAACCTGGCTCCGGTGGCAGTCAGCGATACTGAAATTGCCGCATTGGAGTCATTCATTGAAACCAGTTGGAATGACACGGTAAGTAGTGACACCAGTGACGATGTTTTGCGGGCGATCGATAACAACTCCGATTGATTGGATTGCCAAATTTGCCTGCCAGGAAAGTAACCTGTCCTGGTTTGAACGCACTTCACGACAAGTAACCGGCTTTTCTCTGGCCTATTTCCGCTGACCTTCTCCTTTTTCCTTCCTATCGCCAAGCAATGCCATGTTTCCCCGTCCTCTGACAGCCCTTGTGACAGCCGTTGTCATCCTTACCAGTACTACGGCTTGTGCAAATCCGCTTGCCCCCAATCCCCCTACCATCGCCCAGGCACCGGGAGACGAGACAACCGGTGTTAAGGCTGGCTGGTTACGGGAGTTAAACCTGAACCAGGATCAACTCCAGAAAATTCAACAGATCCGTAACCGCTACAGGCAGGAATTGACCCAACAACGGCAAGCGGTGCAACAGTTACAGCAGGAACTACGGTCAATGATGACCGGCAAGGCAACGGCAACAGCAATACGGCAGAAATACGAACAGTTGGAGACGGCAAAACAGCAGTTCGCCACCACTCGTTTCAACATCTTGTTAGAGGTTCGGGAGGTCTTAACCCCCGCCCAAAGGCAGCAGTTGGGCGATCGCATGCAACGGCAACGAGGCAAACTACACCGTCGATTTAAAGGGGATCTGGATGGAGCAATTTAGGAAACTAATGCCCATTCATCAGCGGCTACTTACAAAATTCACTTATAAGGAATCAAAAATCTGCTGCCAGCCGGAGTTGGAGTGTCCCCAAACCCAGGTCTTTAGATGAGAGGGAACGGGCTTCAAATAATGCCAGCATGTCGGGGAACTGGGGATTGCCCCGGTTGGCCCCAGTCAGGCCCTTGGCAATAATCAACCCACAATAACCTTTCGTTTTTTTGCAACGCTGCTCCCACTTTTTGCGCGCAGCCATATGAACCGGGTCAGCCTCACCAAACTCGCCAAACAAATGTAATTCGCCATTGCCGGTTTGGAAGAGTCCTAGATCGTAGCGATCACCCCCGAAGGGATCCTCGCCCGGATTGAAACAAATTGCCTGTAAGCCACCCGCTGTTTGCAGATCCTGAATCAGCGTCTTTGCCTTGGGGCGCGACGTTTGAATCATGACAACAGGTAAACCATCCCCGGCCGCCTTAATATCCACGTTCTGTGATTGGTAATAGTCGGTGCCTGTCCGCAGAAACTCCAACATTTCCCAGGGCACGACCCCCAAACTGAGAAATGAGTTGGCAGGTACCAGGTCATCCCGCACCATGGGGAAATCACTATCGTCCTCGTCTTCCCCCGCTAGTGCGATGAGTTCATCTGCCAGATCGGGCAGGGTAAACACCTTCACTGGCAGAGGGGAGGAGACATCCTCGACCGTGTCGGGTAACGGAATCCGGTAACGACTGGTAACGGCCGGAAAGGCCTGATCAAATTTCTGGCGATGCTGGCGTAGAAAGCGCTGCAACGCCTCCAGGGCAACCGTTAGAATGGCTGCTTCGTCGTCATACAAGAAGGAACGTAGCCCCTCTAATGGAT
>CAZGDE010000040.1:0-21534 GCA_964524315.1 uncultured bacterium | reverse complement strand
TTACCAAAAACGGGCTCAATACAATGGGGGGGCAACGTGACCAGATCGACATCAGCAGGTTCGTCATCACTACTCTCGAAGGTGGTAAACAAGCAGTCCTGGCCCAGAAATGCTTCTTCCATCTCTTCCAGCGACTCATTCATCAACACCTGTTGGCGGAATCGCTTGAGCGACTCTAGTGAGCGGTAGAACAATACACCATATTCCATCCCCAGCATGCCCATTACCGATGCATAGAGCGTCTCCACATCCCAGACGTTAAGCTCGATCGCCAAAATCTGATGGTCTGCCAGCACTTCCCAGGGCGCAACCTCCCATAAACCCAATGCCTTCTCAGGCAAAAGTTCGGCGTATTCGGGGGGTAACTGCGGGGGACGGGTATGCATCGCATCCTGAAATCCCCGAAAAATTTCATCTATCAGAGGTAAATCAGGCACGTAATCCAGTACGATGTCCAGGTCTTGTAACACGCCTCGTAGATAGAACAGGAGTTCGCGATCACGCACGACGATTTTTTGGGGACGGGCCGGATTGCCCGGATTATGGGGATGCTCCATCGCTCGTAGTAAGGTGCGTACCACGGCCTCTGGCCCCGTATCTGGAGTCACCACATCCATGGCCCGCACCATACCCTGCGAACCGTCTACCCAGAGAATGCAGTCTCCGTCTGGTGGCACTGCCCCCGGATCAGCCCAATCGATGTCTGATTGCCTGCCACCCGCCCCCAGTGGACGGCGATCGCCCTCCCAAACGCTCATAAGTTGCGGTAGCTGCTGGAGGCGACGGCATGTAGAACGGTTAAGCGCAGTCATAGGTTTAGGTAGGGCAAGAAGAAACAGATTGAACCCAACAGTAATAACCAGGGGATAAATGAGGGTAGATATTCATCTTAGACTCCCACTGTCTTCCCGGTAGCAAGATTCTTTCCGGTAGCAAAGTTTAAGACCCGAGATAGAATGCTAAATAAAATCGGTTGATCCCACTGGGGTCGGTGCTTCAATTTGGCAAGCCCCTTATCGCTATCCTATTTGGGGCTGTGAAAGGGCTTTCCCTGTCAGAAAAACTTCCCGACTCCCCGTGTTTATCAACAATTGAGAACGGCTAAAGACTGCTGTAATTGTGAGAATTCATTACCGTTGTCATCACAATCCTATGCAAGGCGTGATCTATCCTTGATAGTATGGATAGACTTGCAGATTTGGAAGCGGTATAGGCAAGGAGTTTTGTAAAACCATGACCCAAGTAACTCAGTCTCCAAAACAGGGCATTCAAATGAGCGATGCAGCATTAAAGCACGTCCTCATGCTCCGGGAAAAGCAAGGTAGCGACCTTTGTCTGCGGGTTGGGGTCAAGGGCGGTGGCTGTTCTGGGATGTCTTACACCATGAATTTTGAAGACCCCAGCAATATTCAGGAAACCGATGAAGTTTATGACTACGCAGGTTTCAAAGTTGTCTGTGATCCTAAAAGTATGCTTTACCTCTATGGTTTAGTATTGGACTCAAGCGATGCCCTGATTGGTGGAGGCTTCCAATTCACCAATCCCAATGCCAACCAGACCTGTGGTTGCGGCAAATCGTTTTCTGCCTAAGGGCATCGGTCATCAGTCATTGGTCATTCGCACATTACAAAGGACAAGTGACTAATGACAAATGACACGGAACCAGCGAAAATCGCATTTCTAACTATTCTCAAACTGTTCATTTAACTCATGACTCAAACTGTCGAATCACTCTTTGATGAAGGAATTGAGCGTTACAAAGCGGGGGAAGGGCCCGACACGCTGATTCCGGTATTCAAGGAAGTTTGCGATCGCTCTCGTAAAACCAGTTCTGCCTGGACCTGCCTTGCCTGGTTGTACCTGCTGGCAGACAAACCCAACCAGGCATACGAAGCCGCCCAAAAAGCCGTCAAATTAAATGCTCAGGATCCGCAGGCACGGGTTAACCTGGTGCTGGCCATGCTGGCAACGGATAAAAAAGGAGTACGGCCCCACATTGAAGTCGCTCAGCAAATTATGCTGGCTGTGGCAGAACTGCGCGAAGAGGTGCAGAACAATATTGAGGAGGGCTTTACCCGCAAGTCCGATTGGAAAGAATTGCAGCGGGTAAAAGCCTGGTTATTTGAATAAAGGTTTTGAGGAGTCATGTTTTCTAACGCCCAATTACAGATCTACGCCCAGTGGTCAGCCTATCTCACCCTGTTCTTTGGCGCTGTGACGGCACTTGGCTTGATCCTGAAGTGGGGCTTCCGGTTTCGCCTGGTGGGTGTCACCGCATTTATGGGCGTGTTAACAACGGGTATTTTTGCCCTCAGTCTCGCCCTGTATAACCGTCCTGAAATTGCTGGTGCGGTTCGTTATGCGCGGGTATTTGATTCGGGTGCCAATCTGGTCGTGATTACGGTATCGAATCAAATTACGCCAACCGAACTGGACGCGACCCTGCGCCAGGCCGCCGCCGATCTCTTTTCACCTGGTCGTCTATCCCAGGGCGACGATCGCTCCCTGACAATCCGTGCCAGAGCGATTTTGCATACCAAGCCGGGTTTATCCCAGGTGGTTTATCTGGGTCAGGCGAAGCGATCGCTGATTGCCCGCAACGACGAGCGCATGGAAGTTAAAGTTTATCAGGATAAATTTGCTTTATTACCTAAGTCCGTCGCTTAATTTGCTTTAGTTCTCTTTCTGCCACTATGCCGCAAGCCGTCGATTCGTTTCTTTCTCTTGCTGTTGCGCCTGCCCAGGTAATCAGGGGTCGGGGGGTTTTAGCCCAGGCCGCCACGGCAATCGCTCAACTGGGAAGTCGACCGCTGGTGATTGGTGGAAATCACACCCTCACACTGGTCAAATCTCGCGTACATCCTGGCTTCAAACAGCAGGGTTTACAAACGAAATGGGCGTCCTACAGTCCCGATTGTAGCGAAGCCAGTCTGGCATTGTTACGGAGCGCGGTTGCTGATCATCGTGCCGATGTCATCATCGGGGTTGGGGGTGGTAAGGCACTGGATACCGCTAAATTAGTTGCTTATCAATGCCGCTTACCCGTTGTTACCGTGCCCACGTCGGCTGCCACCTGTGCTGCCTGGACTGCCCTATCTAATGTCTATTCGGATGGAGGTGCCTTCCTCTACGATGTGGGGTTGGCCCAATGTCCCAACCTGCTACTGCTCGATTATGACCTGATCCAGACGGCCCCTCAGCGAACCCTGGTAGCCGGTATTGGGGATGCGATCGCTAAATGGTATGAGGCGTCGGTCAGCAGTGGCCATTCCCAACAAACTCTGTTAATTGCAGCGGTACAGCAGGCGCGGGTATTGCGAGACATTCTGTTGCAAAAATCCGTTCATGCCCTGGCAGAACCGGGGAGTGATGTATGGCAGGAAGTCGTTGATGCAACCGTTCTATTGGCGGGTGTCATTGGGGGATTGGGGGGTGCCCAATGCCGTACCGTTGCCGCCCATGCGGTGCATAATGGTTTGACCCACTTAACCGCCAGTCACGGTACTATTCATGGGGAAAAAGTGGCCTATGGCATTCTGGTGCAATTACGGCTTGAAGAAATGCTGCAGGGCAACCAACTGGCAGCAACGGCACGGCAGCAGTTGTTAAAGTTTTACGACGAAATTGGGCTACCGCAAAGCCTGGATGACCTGGGTATGTCCCACGTTACCATTGCTGACTTGCACCAGGTAGCCGAAATTGCCTGCCGTCCCCAATCGGATATTCATCGTCTCCCGTTCAGCGTTGACCCAATGCAGTTAATGGCGGCGATGGTATCGACAACTGCTCCAATTCCTGGAGCAAAAAGTGAGGAGCGTGCAGGGCGGAGCGACGTTATCCGGTCGTCTGACCTTTCCCATCTCACCCCTCACGCTGGTAATGACGAGGTAATGGCATGAATCTGGACTGGATTAGCTCTGCCGATCGCTTAAGAACCCTCCCTCCCTATGTGTTCGCGCGGTTGGATGAATTGAAGATGCGGGCCCGTGAACAGGGGTTAGACCTGATTGACTTGGGCATGGGTAACCCGGATGGTGCGACCCCCCAACCGGTAGTAGACGCGGCGATCGCGGCGTTACAAAATCCTGCCAATCACGGTTATCCCCCCTTTGAAGGAACTGCCAGTTTTCGGCGGGCAATTACCGATTGGTACAATCGCCGGTATGGTGTGCAGTTAGACCCGGATGGTGAAGCCTTACCCCTGTTAGGTTCTAAGGAAGGACTGACCCATCTGGCACTGGCATATGTCAACCCCGGTGATGTGGTGTTGGTACCCAGTCCGGCCTATCCGGCTCACTTCCGGGGGCCATTAATTGCCGGGGGCACCATTCATAGCCTGATTCTGACGCCGGAGAACGATTGGCTGATTGACCTGAAAGCGATTCCCGAATCCGTAGCACGGGCAGCAAAAATTCTCTACTTCAATTACCCCAGCAACCCCACTGCTGCAACGGCTCCGCGTGAGTTTTTTGAAGAAGTTGTCGCCTTTGCGCGCCATTACGAAATTCTGCTGGTACATGACCTGTGTTATGCCGAACTGGCATTTGATGGCTTCCAGCCAACCAGTTTGTTAGAGATTCCAGGTGGAAAAGAGATTGGGGTGGAATTCCACACCATGTCCAAGACCTACAATATGGCGGGTTGGCGAGTTGGTTTTGTGGTAGGCAATCGCCATATTATTCAAGGGCTGCGTACCCTCAAAACCAATCTTGACTACGGTATTTTTTCCGCTTTACAAACTGCTGCCGAAACGGCTCTGCAATTACCCGATGTTTACCTGCACGAAGTACAGGCCCGGTACCGCACCCGGCGTGACTTTCTCATTCAAGGTTTGGCAGAGCTGGGTTGGGATGTGCCTAAAACAAAGGCCACCATGTACCTGTGGGTACCCTGTCCCGTAGGAACCAATTCCACTGACTTTGCCCTATCCGTCTTGCAACAAACCGGCGTAGTCGTAACTCCTGGTAATGCTTTTGGTGCTGGTGGTGAAGGCTATGTGCGAATTAGCCTCATTGCCGAGTGTGATCGCCTGGGTGAAGCCCTGCGTCGGTTTAAACAGGCTGGCATTTCCTATCACGCTAACGCGCTTCCTGTATTGACGAAGGAGTAGTTTGAATCAGACGGGCACGGGCGCGATCGTTTTGATTGGATCAAGATAGATGGCGGCGATTACCCCACCCAAAAAGCCAAACAGGTGTCCTTCAAATGAGATACCTTCGCGGGGTTCTAAGTATGCCAGGTTGGTGATGAAGAAAGCCGCCATCAACATTGATAGCAACGCTGATGTAGTATCACGCTCAAAGTAACCCCGTAGAAGTAAAAAGCCAAAATAACCTAAAACCATTCCACTGGCTCCATAGTGGTTAGATTTCTCGTCCCCGAATAACCATGTACCCAAGCCATCGGCAAGAAATACAACTAGACTAACCAGAGTAAAGGTTTGGACACCCTTCAGGAGCAATAACCGCCCACCAAAGACCAGAAAGCCTTCGGTATTGCCTCGAATGTGACCTAAGTTGCTATGCAGAAATACTGCCAGGGGCATGCACAATAGACCACTGAGGGTATGGGGTCGTACTCCCCAACGGTTCAATTGCTTATTCAGCAACAGGGAATTGAACGTAAATAGCAGCCAGGCAAATGCCACAATGTAAGCCAGCACTTGTAACCGTACCCATAACTCTGTTAATGATACTTTCGCAACTAGAACAGTCCAGCTAAAGATAATTACTTCTGCCATCAACCTAATTTGCTGGAAGAATTCTTTGGCCATAATGGATAGTTGGTCAGGGGCGATCGCCATGCCATCTTACTAGTTACTTCCTCCTTTTGAGGTAATTTTTTTTGAGTCGAGTTTTTTAGTCAGGCCAGTATCAGATAGGCAGATAATCTCTACTAACCTTTCCAGTGGATTGCTGAGGAAATTGGTAGATAGACGCTAAACTTTTGAAAGCCCTTACTTTTCTGATTGGACGTTAGTTGCAACGGAGCTTTTCCCAGCAGCGACGCCGCATCGCACCATGAACGCAAGTACAGAACCGTCCAACATTACCCTACTGATCCTGATCAACCTGATTCTGATTCTGGTCAATGCGTTTTTTGCTGCTGCGGAAATTGCCCTGGTATCTGCCAGCGATGTGAAGATGAGGATGCTGGTTGATCAGGGCGATCGGCGTGCCCGCATGGTGCTGAAAACCACCGAAGATAGTACGCGTTTCCTGGCGACGATTCAACTCGTTATTACGCTGACTGGATTCCTCAATGGTGCGTTCGCTGCTGAGAACTTAGCAGGCCCGCTGGGTGCAGCACTGGCTCCAGCGCTGGGTCGCCACCTGGCAGAACAAGTATCTCTGGTGGGGGTGACTGTCATCATTGCTTTGCTGAGCCTGATTTTGGGTGAATTGGTACCCAAGCGGCTAGCTATTCGCCATGCGGAAGAGTTCGCCCTGTTTTGCATTCGTCCCGTGCGGTTCTTTGAAAAGCTAACGTCTCCCATTGTCCGTCTGGTCAGTGCTTCGACTAACTTTATTTTGGAACTGACGGGTAACCCTCCCAACGAAGAGGAAGAATCCGTCAGCACAGAGGAAATTAAGGCAATGGTCGATGCCGGCCGCGCCGGTGGGGCCGTTGGCGAACAGGAACGGCGCATTATTCATGGAGCCGTTGAACTGAGCAATATTACGGCTCGTGCCATTATGGTGCCCCGGGTGCAGATCCAATATCGCAAAATTGAAACCACCCTGGAAGAGGCGTACCAGATTGTCGCAGATAATGCCCATACCCGTCTGCCCGTTTGTGATGGCGACCTGGACAGCATTGTTGGCATTCTGCATGTCAAAGATTTGATCCGCCCGCTACCCAGCCTAGAGGAACGTCATCCAAGCCTGCGTGAGTTACTACGTCCCGTCTATTTCATTCCGGAAAACAAGGCAGCCAACGAAATTCTCGAAGAGATGAAGCAGAACCGTCTGCATCTGGTCGTGGTGAAGGATGAATTTGGTGGCACGGCTGGCTTAGTCACCTTAGAGGATGTCCTGGAAGAAATTGTGGGTGAGATCCGCGATGAATACGATGCGGAAGAAGGACGGGAATTTCGCCGGATCAGTGACCACGAAGGCATCTTCAAGATCCGCGCCAGCATTGCAACGGTCAACAATGAACTGGACATCGAATTGCCCCGTGGTGATGCGGCGACGTTAGGCGGGTTATTTCTGGAAGAATTGCAGCGATCGCCCGAACCCGGCGATCACCTTGAGATTGACCACATTCAACTAACCGTTCTGGAAGACGGGCAACGGGTTCAGGTCATCCTATTGCCACCGACTGAGGATGAAAGTGAATAGCACGAGTTAGTACGAATTAGTAGGCTCCCCTGCCAAATAGAACAATCTTGACCGTTTCCAGTAAGATTTCTAGATCCAGGTTGAGACACCAGTTATCGATATAGTACAGATCCAAGCGGGCGGCATCATTGAATTCATCAATCTCAGCCCGTCCCGAAATTTGCCATAGTCCAGTAATGCCAGGAAGAACCTGATGGCGGGTGTGGTGCCAGGGATCAAAGCGTTCAATATCTCGTAGCGGCAGAGGCCGGGGGCCAACCAGACTCATCTGGCCCAAAAGAACGTTAAACAACTGGGGTAATTCGTCAATGCTAGTCCGCCGCAGAAAATTACCCACCGGGGTAATACGGGGATCGTGCTTAATTTTAAACATGATGCCATCCCCTGCTTCGTTCTGCCGCTCTAATGCGGCCTGCAGGGCCGGGGCATTCTGCACCATTGTCCGGAATTTCCACATATGAAAGACTCTGCCATGTAGCCCCATGCGCTCCTGCCGGAAAAAGACTGGCCCCTTTGAGGTTAAGCGAATGGCGATCGCCACCCCGACAAATAACGGTGACAGCACCATCAAGCCAAGCAAGGCACCCACCACATCAATCAATCGTTTCAGGCGGTAGTCCCACCCGCTCAGGAGATCGGCTTCCATCCGCAGGGTCGGAATGCCAGCAAACACTTCCGGCGAACCCCGACGATGCAACATATCCAGACTGGACGGAATCAGGCGCAGGGTAATTCCTGCCCGGCGCAGTTGCCAGTACAACTCGGATGCCAGTTCCGTTTCCGGTAGACCAGCCGCCATGACTTCTTTCGCACCCGATGCCAGAATGGTTTGAATGGTGGCATGACTGCCAACGGTAGTGGCCAGAGCCGCGCCGACAATCTTACAGTGCGATCGCCGCTTCAAAACCCGTGAGAGTGTTGCCAACCGATTAGCGGGAGCCAGCAGGAAGATGGGAGTTTGGGTCTGTTCAAATTGTTTCAGCACCAGACTGGCGACTAACCGGAAGCCGATGACCAACCCCACGCTGCCAAACCAGGCGGTGAAGAACAGCGATCGGGGCGGGTCGAGTTTGGGGTCATAGAAGTAACTGACCACCAGGGAGAGAAGATAGACCAGACTGACCAACTGCCCGGAGCGAATGTAATTTTTCCACTGGGTTGCAGAGCTATACAAACCACTGCGGGCAAATAGACCCAATGTAATCGCAGCAAATAACCAGAACAGTCCGGGTAACCCCAGCCATACCCCCCAGGAAAGCTGCGGTGGTAACGGTGAATAGAAGCGATTCAAGCGGACAGCTACCTGCCAGGCGATCGCCAGGGCTGCTACGTCACACACCAGCAACGCGATTGTTCGCTGCCATTGCCAGCTTAAAATACGGTGCAAGTCCAACTTGCGAGGGGCACGAATGTCAACTGTTTTGTGGGGAGGCACACTATCCATAGCAGACGACTGAGGGCAATAGAGCCAGTATTCCGCAAATGGCAGAAAAAGTTATCATTCTCCTCGCCCCTTCATCATCGCTGCCAATTATGGCCGCAGCCAATAGCGCATTAGTTGCCAGCCAAACAGGGCGACAAATGCCGGATTGTTAATCAGGTAACGTTGCCAGAGGCGACCGGGTTCCTGACTGAAACGGTAAAGCCACTCTAACCCCCAGGCCATCATCCAGCGGGGTGCCTGGGAGACTTCGCCACTGTGGAAACTGAAAGCAGCTCCTACCCCGATCATGACCGCCTGGAGTAGATCCTGTTGACGGGCCATCCATTCCTCCTGCTTAGGACAACCCAGTCCGACAAACACGATCGCGGCCCCTGTTTGATGGATTCGTTCTCGATCAGCGGCTTCCTCCTCGGTCGTCAGGGGGCGGAAAGGGGGTGAATAGCTGCCAGCGATCGCCAATCCTGGAAACTGGTTCTCTAAACGCCGTTGCAGTTTGTCTAGCGTGTTGGAGGTACCGCCATACAGATAAATGGAAGTACCTGTTTGAGCTAGTCGCTCGCACAGTGCCAGCATGAGATCGGGGCCATAGACACGGGGCTGCTCTTTTATCCCCAGCAACCGTAACCCCATCACCAGTGGCATCCCATCGGGTGTCACCAGCGCCGCGCCGTTCACCACCTGTTGAAAGCGGCGTTGCCAGTAAGCGGTCATGACGACATGGACATTGGCCGCAATGACGTAGCAGGAGGTTTTCTGCTTGGCCCAGGACTGGATGTGATCGCAGGCATTCACGTAACTGGTGGCATCAATGCGACTACCGAGAATGAAGCGGGAATTAGACATACTAGCAGTAGATAGAAAGGGCAAATCCTATATCAGGGTGAAGACCTGCATTCCTACGGGAATAAAATCTTTGCTAAAACACTAAGAATTGTGGATTTAATCAATCCGCAAACTGTAAGGGCGGATTCAGCCGATCAATCTGCATCTAGCAATGGATTTGACCGCAAAACCTGCTCCTACCCAATATCGAACTTAGTTTAATTCCCATTCCTTCAGTGTTGACACAGAGTGCAGCAATCTAAACGTTCAGATACTAAACTTCTCAGTATATGCATTCCGGCATATAACCGACCGGCATGGTTGAGACGCGCAGTCGAATCTATCAACCTAACAAACCCAAATACCATTCATTCTGTAGAAATCATTGTCTCGGATGATTCGACTGATCCTGAGTGTGGTCAGGTAGTTCGAGATGTCTTAGAGCATTGGCCAGGTAGCTGGAAGTACGTGGTGAATCAGCCAAGCTTGGGGATGGCAGCTAACTGGAACCATGCCATTCAACTGGCAACAGGCAAATACGTCTTAGTCCTGCATGATGATGATTTTCTGTTACCAAATGGGGTCGATAGTATTACGCATCGTCTCCAAAAGGCGAACGAAGAATATACGGTTTACCTATTTGGTGTAAATGTCGTTAATCCTTCAGAAATGGTGATGCGACAACAATCATTTAATGAAGCGCAATTTTTGCCACCGGATCAGGCATTGCTGCGGCTTCTATCTAATTCCTCTTTTGTGCGATTTCCGGCGATCGCCATTAATCGGCAGGCGTTTGATACGATTGGCTACTTCGATCCAACCATTGGTGGGATTGCTGATATTGATATGTGGAGCCGCTTGTTCAGTCAATTCGGGGTGTTTTGTGTACCAGAAGTTACCTGTGCCTATACGGTTCATGTAGGGGCATTAACAACCCAAATGTTTAATCAAACGGTGATTCATCAGCTATGGAAATTGTTTGATGCGATCGCCACAACCGACGTATTAAAGCCCGACATTTTGCAGGATTGTAGAGCAAAATTTTTCCACCAATTTATTCTGGCAGGTACATTTAGAAGTTTACGGCGCGGAAAATTACACCAGGCCAATGAGGTCATGAAATTATTTGATCGGCCACCGATTAATGGCTTACCAACTCCTCGCAAATGGTTCCTGATGCGGCGAGTATTTGCCCTATTTTTCTGGTTTTATCGCAGATTCAATCCTGCCGGATGATGTTAGTTTTTTCTGACCCTGAACCTTTTCATGGGGCGAATTAGTTTCAACAAAAAGTCTCGCAGGTGACGACGCAATCCCGGCGGCATCAACCACATACTTAAAAAGAGAGGATAGTAAATGGGTTTGGGCCTACCATTGGTGTACGCCTCTTTGAGAAGCAACCAGAAAACCTGCCAATCCCGTTCCGGTGCCGCCTGGGAACTAATTTGGGTCAGGATAAAGGCGGCATAGGCTGTGGGGGTGATGAGTCCCTGGCGTTGACTGTTTTGGAGCCAGTCGAGCGATCGCTGCCAGGTGGCTGCCGTACTGACTCGTTGCCGATTGTCATCCACATACCAGGTTCCTAACGGTGTTGGCACATAGGTGAGGTTGACCCCTGGTTGCTGACTGGCACGTAATAACCAATCCACATCTTGCAGCAGGGTCAATCCTTCGGTAAAGGGTACCTCAAGGAGTAGTTTCCTTGAGGTAAACAGCATGGAAGTGATGAAAAAACCTTCCCCATGAAACAACCCCTGACGAGCGAAGAGATACTCACTGACTGACTCATTTTCATTGGGTAAGCGCCGGGGAACGGGAGACTGCCCGCGTGAATTTTGCATCATTAACACGCAGGCAACGATGGGGTAGGGATAGGTGGAAGTGATGGCGATCGCCCATTGTTGCTCCAGTTTTTGGGGGAGCCACTCATCATCATCATCCAGAAACGCCACCCACTCTGCCTGGGCTGCGAGCACACCGGCATTCCGCGCCCCAGAACCACCACGCTTGGTGGGAAGTTCAATCACTCGCAAACGGGAATCGTCAATATCGGTCAACACTGAGCATGTTGCCGGATCGGGCCCATCAATCACCACGATCACTTCAATATCGGATAGGGTCTGTGCCAGCGCACTTCTGACTGCCCGTGGGACTAATGTCGATCGGTTAAAGGTAGGAATGACAACGGCGATTCGCATGGTTGATCAGCCTGGTTTCCGACAGATCCAGACCTCCGACTCGCACTCGACGGAGAGTTTTTCGAGCAATTCCGCATCGGCAAGGCTCTCTTTCGGGAGGATGGTCAACGCGAAACCTGCCGCTTTGAGGCGATCGCCAAAATCCCTACCATACTGCCGCACATGGTCAGATTGTCCGTACCGCCGTTCCCGTTCCTGCGGGTCGGTGATGGTCAGGTCTTCTTGCGTCACGTCACCTGATAGAGGTACCTGAATACTCGCCCAACCGCCCGGTTTCAGGACTCGATACAGTTCAGCCAATGCCTGTTGATCTGCCGGAACGTGTTCCAGGACGTGATTACAGACGATCGCATCAAAGGTGTTATCAGGAAAGGCGATCGCGCAAATATCCATTGCCTGCATGGCATTTGCACCATCCAGATCGACGGACAGGTAATCGTAATCTCGTTGGAAGTGACGGGCAAGGGTGGGTTCGGGGGCAACGTGCAACATTTTGCCAACCCGTGCAATGGTGCCGTTTTGCCAGAGCGATTGGAGGGCCAGCCACAACAAGCGATGACGTTCCATCGAACCACAATTGGCGCAGTAAACATTGGGACGCGGGATGATGCCAGCGGGTAAAAAATGTTTGTAGTGGCGATCGCATAGAGGACAGTAGACGCGATCGCCCCGAAGCAACTGCGATCGGACTTCGCGGCGCGCCTGCCCTACCAGAGACTTCAGGGGTTTGATCAGTTCCATCATGTCAACCGCTCCGTTTTGGTTATCAGATTTCGGTAAATCGTTGCCAACCGTTGCCCCTGCACTCTGGCATCAAATTCTGCTTCGATGTGGGCCCGTCCGGCCTGGACGAGATGGTGCCATGCCTGGGGGTGTTCTGTCAGCCAGAGCAACTGGTTCACCAGACCGGGAATATCCCGTTCCGCTGCCAGCAGTTCGCGGTGAGGATTCCGCAAAACCTCTGGAATGTCGCAGTGCCGGGTACTGACTACGGGCATCCCCGTGGCAACTGCTTCAATGATAGACACGGGTGCGCCACCCTCCGTATCACCGTTACTGGCGGTCACACTGGGAGACAGAAATACATGGTGCTGATAGGCTGCGGCGAAAAATGTGGCATGGGATTGGTAACCCAATAATCGTGGTTTTAGCTGGTACTGGGCGATCGCCGTGAGAATTTTTTCCTTCTCCAACTGACTGGCTGGATCATTGCTGGCATCCCCGATGATGGTAATTTCCAGCGGTAAATCGGTCTGCAACTGTCCCAGTGCTGCCAGTGCGTCTGGGATTCCTTTTTTTTCCCGGAAAGAGGCGGCAATCAATACGCGCAACGGCTCCCCCGGTTGCCATGTTCGCGGTTGAAAGGCAATTTGATCCAGACTGATGCCCAGATGATGCACCTGTACTTTATCGGGGGGACAACCAAGTTTGACTACGGAGTTGGCCATAAATGGGCCCTCACACAGGACGCGATCGCACTGCTCGAAAAGACGACGATAGCGATCGTGCCAGCGCGGATCTTGCTGGGGCAGGCGATTCACATCCTCCCCATAAAACGTCACCACATGGGGAATGCCCATCTGTTGCGCGACTGCCAGATTTGTCCAACCCAAATGCCCGAAATGGGAATGGAGCATATCGGCTTTGACCCGTTTTGCCTGTTGCCGCACAAAGGGCAAATGGTGATGCAGTCCCAATTTGCGCAGTCCTTTTTCCCAGTAGCGTTGCCAGGGGGGACAGTTATCCAGATTATAAAGATGGGGAAAGGGAAACTGGTCTAAATTCTCTGACCGTTCGCAGACGACGTGATTCTCGACCTCCGGCGGCAGGTAACGGATCTGGTTGTAGAGCCAGGTCTGGGTCTGGGGCAGCCAGCGAAAGGTACTGTGCAGAACGACGCAGGGACGGGAGGAGCCAGGATTCATACCAATTCCTCTCCCTGAACGCATTTTTTCCACCACAATGCCAGCGACAGCAAGCGCCACAGGTACAGCGGTTGGCGGTGTGCCAGCACCTCATAGGTATCCGACTGAAGCTTTTTCAGATCCAGATAGGGACAGTCCAGCGGCGTGATCATGGCAAAAAAGCGTTGTTTCGATGCCAGTAACCACTCGGTATAGGGAAATGGAAAACCCGCTTTCAGCTTCCGCCAGATGACTTCCGGTGGTAGCACATCCTGGACGGCCTGTCGCAGGATCCATTTCAGCCAGCCGTCGCGGATCAGATAACTGACTGGCAGAGTAAAGGCAAAATCGACCACCCGGTAGTCCAGGAATGGTGCCCGTGTCTCCAGCGGTACCCCCATACAGGACTTGTTACCCGCCCGTAACCAGTAATTCATCCGCCAGTCGCCCATCACATCAACCAACCGCTGGTTAATTTCCTGGGACAGTCCCGCCCGTCGTTGAATTGAACCCGGTAGAATGAAGGGATTGAGGGTTGGCGCGATCGCCCGCCGATTATACAGCCGCACACTCTCCGGTATCAGTCGGTAGGCACTGCGTAAATAACCTAATCGATCAGTCTGACTTTCACTGAAGGAGAGAAATTCGTGGGCAAAGCGTCCCACTTTCCCCTGGCGTAGTAGTTGCCGCAGGTAGGGAGGGTGGTAGTCGCCCGCATAACCCGCCAGAAGTTCGTCTCCCGCCGCACCATTGAGACTGACACGGATGCCCTGGGCTGCCATCTGTCGCCAAATGTTTTGATTCGTGACCAGATTGGGCGAGTGAAAGGGTTCTTCCATCAGCCCAATGTACTCGTCGGCGCGGTCAAACAAATCGTGGGCAGGCGGAGTCAGGATGTGATAGTCGATGCGATCGCCATAGTACTCTGCCACCTTCCGGGCAAAGGGTTCTTCGTCCGCTGCTGTTCCCGGAAAGGAGACGGTAAATGCCGCCAGATGGCTACCGGTTTGGGCAGCTAATGCCGTCAGCGCCGAGGAATCCATGCCGCCACTGAGTTCAATCCCAACGGGAACATCTGCCCGTAACCGCAGTTTGACCGCATCGGTTAACAGATACCGGAGTTCCTTGATCGCCGCTGGCGTGGTTACCTCCCGTTCCGATCGCCGCTGGCGGGGTAACTGCCAGAAGGGTTGGGGCTGGTAACTACCATCGGGTTCAATCCAGGCAAAGGCCGCATTGGGAAAGGTGACAATCCCCTCGTAAAAGGTGTTGTGGAACAGATCACGCCAACCCTGCTGGATGAAATCAGCGATCGCCTGTGCCGAAATAGTAAAGTCGCCAGGATGCGTTCCCGCAAAAATGCCTTTAATTTCAGACGACCAGAACACACCTGCCGCTGTTTGGGCGACGTAGAGGGGAGCTACCCCGATGCGATCGCGGCTCAGTAGTACAGCTTGTTTCCGGGCATCGTAGAGGCTGATGGCCCAGAAGCCATTGAAATACTGAAAACAATCGGTTCCCCATTCCAGATAGGCTTCCACCAGAACTTCTGTATCCGACTGGGTGCGGAAGTGGTGCCCCCGTTGTTCTAACTGGTGCCGCAGTTCCACGTAGTTGTAGATTTCGCCATTAAATGCCACACACATCTGGCGATCGCTCGACCAGAAGGGCTGGTGTCCGGCAGGGGTAATGTCAATAATGGAGAATCGCCGCTGTCCAAAGGCGATGTGATGGGGGACGGGAGCGATCGCCTCAGCCGCTTGCAGGTCAGGAAGCCCGGAAACAGTATGCGCGGTTTTGAGATCCAGTCCGGTGGCACTGTCTGGTGCGAACAGGGTTAAGCCTTCATCATCGGGTCCCCGATGGGCGATCGCCCGGGTCATGCGGAGAATCCGGTCTGCTGTTGTCTCAGTCTGGTTCGTTAGTACATAGCCGGAGATGCCACACATACAGTTCCGTCTGGTTGGGGTGCTAGGGTGAGGATACCCTGATCCCACTAAATAAATAAGTTCAAGATTGGGTAGGGGCGTAGCAGTTGGGCACAATCCTTGCGACCACACCCCGACCTGCTGCCAAATGCTACGCCCGTACAGGCATTGCGGCATATAGCGGATTTTATTTAATCCATGATCCTAAAGAACCTGCGTTATTCCGGTTTTGTCTGGACGGTAGCGATGATGTCTCGCAAAAAGTCACGCTGCCAGCACCATACCCCACCCAGATAAAGACTCGCCCCCAGCAGGGTAGAGGCAATGACATTCAGCCAGAGAGGCGCAGACAGTAAGAGTTGCCCCAACGCGATCACACCTGCCATCATCCCAACGGACAGCAGGAGAAAGGGGACGATCTGAACCAGATACTCACCCGGACGCATCTTCACCAGCCACCAGCGCAGGATGAAATCGACGGGCGACAACAACAGCAGATTGGAAATTAGCAGCCCCCAGGCAACGCCAATGACACCCCACTGGGAACCAACCTGAATTGCGATCGCATACACCACCACACCCCAAACATTACACCAGAAGCCAATATCCGCCCGCCCCTTCGCCAACAGTAAGCTACCAATGGGATTGCCCAGACTATACAAGATGCCTAACCAGACCAACACCTGGAACACGGCGATCGCCGGTTGCCAGTTGTTACCCAGCAATAGGGTGATGAGCGGTTGGGCGACGGCAAACATCCCCAGGTAAAGGGGCATATTGGTGAACGAAATAATTTGACTAATTTTGATGTAACCCCGCCGCAGGCGATCGTCCTCCGTTTGAATCGACGAGAAAACGGGGAAGGCAACTCGCGTGATGACAGGGTTCAACACCATTAACGGACGTACCATTAACTGATACGCCACGTTGTAGAAGCCCAGTGCGGTCGGCCCTAACAATCGCCCAATCAACAACTTGTCCATGTTCCAGGCAAAGTAGTTAATGCTGCGTTCTCCCATCTGGTACAGACCAAACTGCACAAACCCCTGCAAATCCTGACGGTGAAAATGCCACATGGGTCGCCAGGTCATCCAGCCCAGTGCGGCCAGTAATCCGGCGCGACAGGTAGTGGTGACTAGCTGTCCCCAGACCAGTGCCAGCACGCCCCACCCCTGCCAGGCTGCCAGCAGCGCGACGACACACCCTGCCACGACAGCAGTAATCTCAATCCCGGCTAACCGCCGAAACTGCAACTGTTTTTGGAGCAACATTTGAAACTGCTGCCCCAACGGTGTCACGACAAAGACCAGGGAAGCCCAGAGGATCAGTTCCACCAAACGGGGTTCGCTGTAGAAATGGGCAACCACCGGCGAGAGGGCGATCGCCACGCCACAAACCCCAACTCCCGCCATGAGATTCAACCAGTACAGACTGGACAACTGCTCGCGACTCACATCCTGCCGGTGAATGATGGCATTACTGATGCCCATGTCGGCAAAGGAGTTGGCAAAACCAATGACCACCATAACCATTGCCATCAAGCCAAAGTCACTGGGTTGCAATAAACGGGCGAGGACTGCCAGTTGCCCAAACTGGACGATGGTGTTGGTCAATGTGGTGATCGCTGTCCATACCACCCCCGCTGCCGCTTGCTGCTTCAATGACATGACTGATTTTGTCGAAGGGAAAGGTTGAATGTACCGTTTAATTGGTCGGGGCGCATTGCGATCGCTCCTGCGTCAGGAACTCTTTGGTGATTCTTTGGTGATCCAGAGGTCAACGTTTGCCTCCTCGCGGAAGGTTTTCAGAACTCCCCGAACGGCTTTCAGGAATTCGTAACTGGCATTTGCCAGGGTGGCGATCGCCGGATGATTGACCCGCTGTGGTAACAATTGCGCCAACTTCTCCCGCCTCAGGGTAGCGTAGTAACGGCGCATTGGCTCAATCCGCACCTGATAGGGACTGTTCTGGAGGATTTGCACAATCCCCTTTTCGGTGGTCCATTGGAGGGTTTGCAGTCCCAGTGTGGGTCGTCCCAATGCTGTGACATAGGCACTGGCTAACGTGCGATTCATCTGGGGCAGAAACGGCAGGTGATAGTGTGGCTCAAACCAACAGTTGTAATCGGGACATTTGAGGTAAAGCACACCACCCGGTTTCAGCACCCGCAACATTTCCTGGAGACACATTTCTACGGACTGGACGTGTTCTAACGTTTGATAGGAAGTCACCAGGTCAAAGGAATTGGCCTCAAAGGGTAGTGCTTCTCCCTTGCCTGGGAGGATGCGATCGCCAAACTCGGTTGGATAGCCCGATGCGATTACTTTCTGGTGAAAATAGTCCCGCTTCCAGTCTTCCGGCTCCACACCCCAAACATCGTAGTGATGGTGCAAGCCAAACAAAACGAACGTGCCACACCCCGCTGCCATATCCAGCACTTTGCCGACAGGGTGTAGCCGTTGGGAAATAATTTGCCACCTGCCATCATAATTACGGGTATCGTTGAACCAGTCCTCCGTTACCTGGTCAATTAAACGGGAATTGGTGATACCAAAATAGTCTGTCGCTTCTACCCGAATGTGTTCCCGCAAAGAGGCTTTAAGGTTGCTGAGTTCCATTTTCCCCCGCACCAACTTTTCTCGCGACAACCATATACATCCAGGTCCATTGTTCGGTTTTGTCGAGTCGATCCAGCAGATAGGCGATCGCCTGCATGACCAGACCAATGCCATCAATCATATGCAGCCAGCGCAGTGGCCCTCGATTAAAGCGGTGCAAATTATAAACAGATAGCTGTCCAAATGTTACCCAAAAACCAGAGAGGGCATTCAGTTCAATGATTTCAAACCCAACTTTTTCAAATAGATATTTCAAACCATATTTAGTAAAGCGATAGAAATCCCGTGGTTCCTCATGCAAATGCCAGATAAAAGGGACAGAATAAACAGCAATTCCACCCGATTTCAGGACACGATAACATTCCTTTAATGCCAGTTCTGGTTCTTCTAAATGTTCTAATACGGCAGTAGAAATGGCAGCATCAAATGTCTCATCATCCATTTGAATGTGATACGCCGTACCAAACAGATCCACACTCGATTGGTCATGCAAGCTGTCTTTATGGTCAACCCCAATATGTTCAGTAATATAGGGAGAAATCATTTCCCGATAGGGTTTAGTGCCACAACCAATGTCAATCAGTTTTCCTTTGAGATAGGTCTGGGCAATCCGTTCCAACTGCTTTTGCACAATCCACTGGACTAAAACATTTTGCGGCGATGAATTGATAACTCCAAACATCTTCAGCTACTCCGGAAATGAAGCGTAATCAACCGGAACTCGATAGATCTGAGACGCATCCAGTTTGACAACATTCCAACTATTACCCGTACTAATACTGTCAAGATAGCGGTGCAAGGTTACCACTGCCTTTCGAGCAATCTCCTGATCTAAAGACTCTGGTTGAACAATATCACCAATCTCTACTGCCTCCTGGAATAGAATAGTTCCCGCATCGATCGCAGCCGCTATCTGGTGTAACGTATAACCTGTTTGTTTTTCCTGGTTTTGAATGCACCAGTAAGAAGGTACCGGCCCTCGATACAGGGGTAAAACGGATGGATGAAAATTTACAAGACTTTTGAAGCAATCAATGGTTGACTGACGAAAAATCTGATTGAATCCTGCAACAATGCCGTGGCTATTGGGTTGAATGAGCCGCTGAAAGGAGGGTTGGTTAATATTTTCAACAATCCACACTGGCAAACCATAGGTTTTGGCAAGTCGTAATTCTTGGCGAAATTTCCAGAGCCTAAACTTCAGGTGAGCAATGAGCTTTGGCAAGGTTTTCTTTGGTGTTTTTCGTTTGCCCGAAAGCACAATTGTAATTGGGTTACTAGACGCGATCGCATAATTTCGCGCCGTCTCCAAAAAAGGTTTGCCGTAGGTTTCATTGCAAAAAAAATAGATCATGAGATCCTGGTTTTAACCCGATCCAACACCGTGAGTAGTGATGATTGCTGTTGCACGATAGGGCAATTTAACGTAGTTGTGCCAAAACTTTTCTTAAATGCAGCTACGCCCGGATGTCCACCACTGGGGTTAAAGTCAAACCAAGTAAATCCCTGCTGACAGGCATGGGCGATCGCCTCTGCCATGAGCAAATTGACGGGACGTAGGTGAAAGTACTCTGCTAGAGCCGCACCATGCCAGTAAACGACATGGCATTTGGCATAAAAACAAAGGGCACCCGCGACAATTTGATTTTGATAAATTGCCAGCCAAAGCTTGATGTGGGGGGAGTGGTGTTGGGCAATTACCTCAAAGATGCCCCAACTATATCGGGAGGATGCCTTGCTCCCCCATCGTTGTAAAGAGTCTTCATAGACCCGGTAGTAGCTTAACCAATCATCCAAACTTTCAGCTAGGCGTACTGTTATCCCTGATTTGCGGGCTTTCGACACTGCCGAAATGTGTCCTTTCGTCCAGCGCTTCTGTAATTGCTCAAACGGCTCATCCAATGTCAAAACATGGGTTTCGTCCGTTTCGGTGATGGGGGCAATCGCCGCCTCTACAGAGGGTTCATAGGGATTGACGCGCCAAAACAGGTTAGGACAGCTTGTGAGTAAGGTGTCAGTTAGTAACTTAATGTGGTTGAGTTCCAGGCGATCGCAGGCAAGCCAACCCCCAAAGGTTCCTCCCGGTGACGAGATATAGTTGGTGAACAATCCCCGCCAACGTTTTTGGGCTGACAGAGGTAACAGTGCCCGCTTGCCATCATTAAACGTCACCAACCGAGGCAAAGGATAGCTTTGCCCAGTCGTGTAAACCTGCCAGATTTCTGCCCATTGGCGTGAGTGGAAGTAGGTGGCGTAGTCACAGGCTAGCCAGATCTCATCCCATTCTTGGGAGGTAGCAGGAGCAAGGTGACTGATGGTAATTGTCATAGCTATAAAAAAGACCGCCAAAGCGGTCTTGACCTGCAAGGAGATGTTGAGTCAACCGGAACACAAACTAGCCAATCTGATCAAATCTGATTCCGATGTATCAAATTGATGTAAAAGCTACTGGGCCAGCGCACCAACGATTATTGGATCGCTTTCATCAAGTACTCTGCCAACTCAATCAATTGAGCTTTGTTAAAGGACTGAAGCAATACCCTGGCAGCAGCACGGGGTTCTGCCGGAATCGTAATTTGTTGCGGTTTACCAGTTGGTTGGGCTGGGGCCGGGGCAGCAGGTTGGGTGGCAGCAGGGGTAGCAGGGGCAGCAGGAACACCTGCCAGTTGAAGCAACAGTTTACCGGGAGTAATTTCGCTACTACGTCCGGCAACCAGCAGATCACCCGATTGTTTCAGTTCCTTAATAACTACAGACGGGAGGTGCTGGTAGGGACTCCTGGGATTGGCGATCGCCTTTTGTGACAGTTCCAGCACTTTCCGCCATTCAGGACTGCTATGTAGCTGGACTAGCTTGCCACAGAAGGCAGCAATTTGCTGGCGATTGGCAGGACTGTCTCCCTGCTTGAACAGTTCCAACATTTTCTTCAAGGCACCATTCAGCAAGGCTGAAATTTCTGCCGGACTTCTACCAGCAGGTTGTGCCGCCGGTGCGGGTTGGCTGGGAGCTGCTGCCCCGCCTAACTTACCATTGAGGCTATTTTGTAATTCTGTAAACACGGGGTCGAGGGCCTGCACTTTCTGTGCCGCATCCTCCTCGCGGAGCCCGTAGGGAGACTGAAGCTCCTCAACTAATTCTTTGAGGACATCAAACCCCTTAAAGAATAAGTTTTCGATCGCCTGGTCAATATCGACAGCCGGGTGTTCTTTAAGAATCTTAAAGCAGTCTTCCAGGTGATGGCTCACTTTTTGGATACTGCCAAAACCGAGCATGGCAG
>CAZGDE010000039.1:21227-26536 GCA_964524315.1 uncultured bacterium | reverse complement strand
TGCTGATGCCAGCCATATTCATGGTGCTGATGGTATGGGAAATCTGTCCCACACGCTGCCACCCGCAACCCATGACTTTGCGACTGCACCTGCGGCGGACGACTTAATCATTGCGGCGTTAAGGGAGAATCCGGGAGTGGTGACCCTGGTGGCGATCGCCCCCTTAACAAATTTGGCTGCAGCGGAGCAAAAATGTCCGGGTATTTTGGGTCAGGCCAGAGAAATTGTCGTGATGGCAGGTGCTTTGACGTGTCCCGGTAATGTGACCCCCCACGCAGAATTTAACGTGTGGTTTGACCCGGAAGCCGCCGAGATCGTTTTCAACAGTCGCAGGGATCTGGTGATTATGCCCCTGGATGTCACCCGCCGCCTGATTTTTACCCCCGACATGGCGGCTGCCATTCGTCTTGCCCGGCCAGATAGTGATGGTGCCCGTTTTTTGAGTGATCTTTGCCAGTTTATGACGGCAACCGCACTGAAGTATCGCGAAACGGGAGGTGTACCAGGGTTTTTAGTGCATGATGCGGCTACTCTCAGCTACCTGTTTTACCCCGAAACCCTGTTCTGCCAACGGGCGCTGGTGCGAGTGGAAACACAAGGCCAATGGACACGGGGACAAACCTGTTGTGATCGCCGCCATCTGGCCAAGGCGCATGCGAATGCCTGGATTGCATTACAGGTTGATCCAGAGGGATTTTTCACCAACTTATTAGACGATTTGCAGCAGTGGTTGCAGTAGAGCCGAACCAGACGACGGTTCTCAGTTGGTATCTCTACATTGGCATTCCTACGTTGACACCTCTAGGGCGGTCGCATTACTTTGGCTGGTGGCGGGTTGTTTGTCACTGGAACTGGGCGATAAGCGATTGGGGAAGGGGCGATCGCTGATTAAGGGTAATGTCACTGTGAATGTTGCTCCCTGCCCTAAACCAGGACTGTCTGCCGCAACCGTACCGCCATGCAATTCAACCAGATGGCGCACGATTGCCAGACCCAAACCCAATCCTCCCTCCCGGCGAGTGGTGCTGGAATCTGCTTGCCGAAAGCGGTCAAACACGAAGGGTAAAAAGTCGGGACTAATGCCCTTGCCCGTATCCGTAACCGTGATTTGGGCATAAATAGCAGATTGACGGGTCGCATCGGCGATCGCTGGTGCCAGGGGGAGAGCCAGTGGCCCAGTAGCCTGTGTGCTTAACTGTGGGACTGGATTGTCCGTTGACCACGGGGAGTGAACGATAGACAACCTGACTGCCACGCTGCTGTCTTGCGGGCTGAACTTAATGGCGTTAGATAGCAGGTTCCAGACGATTTGTTGCAAACGATTCGGGTCGCCCATGACCTTGTTGGCCCCCGGTTCAAAGTGCCAGGTTAAATGGATGGCTTTGGCATCAGCAGCAGGGCGCATGGCGTCGATGGCCCGTTCAATGACAGGCACCAGATCAACGGGTTGGGGTTGCAGGCGTAATTTGCCGCGAATCATTTTGGAGACATCTAGAATATCTTCGATCAATTGGGTTTGTAAGCGGGCATTACGCTCGATTGTTTCCAGGGCCCGGTTTGTCGTGTCGGCATCAAACTGGCGGGTTCGTAATAAACGGGACCATCCCAACATGGAGTTGAGCGGTGTGCGTAATTCATGGGATAGGACGGCTAAAAACTCATCCTTCATCCGGTTTGCTTGAGCCAGTTCCTCGGTTTGATTCAGCAACGTTTGTTCCAGTTGCTTGCGTTCTGTCAGGTCAAGAATAAACGCGATCGCCTCCCGCGTTTCTGCTTCGCCCAGGAGGGTATATCCGACCAGCACGGGAACCCGTCGCCCATCGCGCAGGACATATTCCTTTTCGTAGGGTGTACAGGCACCGCGTTCGTATGCCTCCTCCATGCGCTGGTTTTCTAACGGTAGATATTCAGCGGGGGTAATATCAATCCAGCGTAACTCGCCCCGATCTAACTCCTCGCGGGAATAGCCCACCATTTGTAGAAAGGCATCATTTGCCTGGTGAATGCCTCCTTGCAGGTCACCAAACACGATGCCAATGATGTTGGATTCGACAAAACTGGTGAGTCGAGCCTCATTCAATTGCAAGGCCGCTTCGGCCCGTTGGCGCTCAGCTTCGGCCCGGTAGCGATCGCTCAGGTCTGCCATCATGGAAATGACTGTGTCATGCTCGGCCTGATTGCCCCGCAAAACAGCAGTCCATAAACCGACCTGAATCAGTGTGTTGTCCTTGCGTTGGCGATAGGTTTCCATGCCATGAACTAACTCACCCCGCAGCGTTGCTTCGAGATTGCTTTGAAATTCAGGCCACTTGTCGGTTGGAATGGTGGGTAAGGCTTGACCAAGCACCTCAGCTTCACACCAGCCAAATAGCTCCTCGGCCGCCGGATTCCACAATTTCACTCGTCCCTGGCGGTCGAGTACACTGATTGATAAAGGCGATGCCTGGACTAATGCCTGGAGGGCCTGGTTGGTTTCCTGGAGAGTTGCCTCAACCCGTTTGCGCTCGGTGATATCGATGCCGGTGCCAATGACGTAACGAACATAACCCCGACTATCCAGTAGCACCGTATTAGACCAGACAATACAACGGCGATCGCCCCAACGTGTCATCCAGAACCCTTCATACTCACTGGGAAACACCCCCTGACACAGGTCGTAAAACATTGCCTTGACAGGGTTGATTTCTTCCGGTGGAACAAATAGATCCCAAACGTACTTACCGCGCACGTCCTGCAAGGCATAGCCCGTCGCCCGTTCACAGGTACGGTTAAATTTGATGATCCGCCCCTGACAATCCAATAAAACGATCAGGCTACCGGCCGTGTTGACGATGGCTGAACTCAGGTCGCGTTCCTGCTGTAGTTCTTTGATCAGGTGTTGCCGCATGGATGTGAGCAAACTGATGAGTTGTGCCAGCAGCATAAATACGCCCAAACGGACCACGTCGGGTAAATAGGAGCTATTGTCTGCATGACTCGGCAAGATAAAAAAGTAAAAAACGGTCCCGGCTGAGAGCAGGGTGGTCACAAGGCTTGCTTCCATACCGCCATACCAGGCGCTTACCATGACGGCACCAAAAAATGCCAGAAATGGTGATTCCCCCATAGGAATCCAGATATTCAGGAATTGGGTGAGCAGTAATGCCAGGAAGACTGTCAGCACTGCAATACCGTACCGCCCTGTCCGGGATGTTTCCGGTTTTGCTGTTGTCCGCAAAATGGAGCGATGGAGAAAACGGGAAACAGACACACTAATCCAGGCGGGCACGGGTGAATCTACCTCCGGTAATATCTCCCCACCATAATTTGGGCATATTTAAGTTGGCGATCGCATATACCTTAAGACGTAAATCTGTGTCATCAGAATTTACGTAGTGTTGCCTAGGGATGGGGCAATGTGTAGCACTGAAGCGGTTGCTAGCAAAGCGGAACGGAGAAGGGGCGGTTTAGAGATCGTTGATGACCATATTGGAAGAATTGGGAATTGCTCAGTGCAGCGCTTTAATTGGCTTTTACGTAGTGCATTAAATCTGGTCATGGCCTCGCCATGTCCCCTCTGCCAGCGGTCAGCCAGGACAGAACTGTGTCTCGACTGTCAACGGCGCATTCAGCATTGTCAATTGCCTGAAGCACAGCGATATCAGAATGGGCCATTGCCGCTTTTTGCCTGGGGGCAGTATGCCGGTGGCTTAAAACGGGCGATCGCCGCCCTCAAGTACGAAAACCAGCCCCAACTGGCCCGTCCCCTCGCCCACGGGTTGGCTGCATCCTGGTTAGAGACTGTGTCTCCAGGGCCCCAGCCCATTGTTATACCGGTGCCCATGCATCCAGAGAAGCAGCATCAGCGTGGTTTTAACCAGGCCGTATTGTTAGCAAAACATTTTTGTGAATATACTCACCTGCCCTACCAGGAGCATGGTTTAGAACGACACCGTCAAACAGTTGCCCAATTTCATCTGTCTGTCCGCGATCGTGCCCAAAATTTGGCCGGTGCCTTCTGCCTGGGGGCAGGTTTCCGCCACCAGCATCCCAAACGCCCGGTGTTGCTGGTGGATGACATCTATACCACAGGCGCGACCGTCCATGCCGCTAGCCACACGCTGCATCATCATGGTATTCAAGTGTGTGGGGTGGTGGTGGTGGCGCGGGCGTTGGTAGAAGGGGGGCGACGGGAGGGATGAGGGACGGGAGAAGGCGAAATGATCTTAGTGGTGTTTTGTTTTCTTTTGCAATGGCATCCACCACCAGATGACGCCGATGAGAACGGCAATAATGGCAGTGCCAATGTGTGACCATTGCCCGCCAACCACTTCATTTAAGACTAATTGGGTGGTTGAGATGAGGGCAATGGAGAGTGCGATCATGCCACCAATAATGATGCGGGTTGACAATCGTTTGAACTTGACCCGATGCCTTAAGGGCCGTTCAACGCGATGTTGGGCTGCAGGGGCACTAAAGCAGATAAGACTGACAATGGCAGCAATAAAAGCCACGATATAGACCCATTTTTCAAAGGGCGCAATTTTACCGAACCCCTCGCTAAATGGTAGAAGAACGAGAAAACCAGCTAATATCTGACTGCCCTGTTGTAAGACGCGCAATTCCTGCAACATTTCGTTCAAGCTTTGCTCATCATGGTCACTGTTATGCCGTGTTTCCTGGACGTTAAGTGAAGTTTCTTGCTCCAACATATTTTTATTCTCTTATTGATATCTTTCGCGTTAAGAATTGACGGTAAAAATAAGTTGTCATAACTGCATAGATAGCGATCCTGGATGGATTGTGCGTCAGGATACCTTGGGGAATCCTGACGCACACAGCCCCTCATTCTCGTCAATACTTTAGGACTGCTATACCTAAAATTAAGGATAGGTTAAGAAGGTGTCTAGCTGTTGCCCAGAGGGCGTTCGCGGCTAAAAATCGCTCTTTTGATAGAGCTTGAAATTTGCCTGGATGGGGCGGTAATGCTCCTGGGCATGAATCTCCCTGGCTTGACTATGCCGGTTGCCCGGTCAGCGCTACACTAATAAACGTCTGCGATCCTTGTTTTAGAGACGTAAAATCGCTCTCAATGGTTCGTAACAATGGGGAGTTTTGAAAGCCCTTGCCTGACCGGGAGGTGCGTTCATACACCAAATGAGGATCGCTGTAGCCATCTGCAAGTAACAACTGACCTATGCCCAGAACCCAACGTAACGATAACTTCATCGATAAAAGCTTTACAGTCATGGCGGACTTGATCTTGAAGCTGTTACCGGCTGGCAAAAAGGCAAAGGAAGCATTTGCCTACTACCGGGATGGCATGTCTG
>CAZGDE010000039.1:3934-21217 GCA_964524315.1 uncultured bacterium | reverse complement strand
TCTGCCCAGGCAGATGGGGAATACGCCGAAGCGCTGGATAACTACTATGAGGCGCTGAAATTAGAGGAAGACGGCTACGATCGCAGCTTCATCCTTTACAACATTGGTTTGATTCATGCCAGTAATGGTGAACATCAGAAAGCCCTGGATTACTATCACCAATCCATTGAACTGAACCCGCGCATGCCCCAGGCGTTAAACAATGTCGCTGTGATCTTCCATTACCTGGGCGAACAGGCCAGGGACGCTGGCAATAACGATGAGGCAGAAGAACTGTTCGACCAGGCGGCGGACTACTGGAAACGGGCGATTCGTCTGGCCCCTAACAACTATATCGAAGCCCAAAACTGGCTCAAAACCACGGGGCGATCGCAGATGGATATCTACTTCTAGCGCGATTCCCGGTCAGTCTGCAAGTACACCCAACCTCGTTGGAGAGGGGGCGCTTCGTCCCCCCCACCCCACCAACCCCCCACAGCCCCGTAATACTGATTCTCGCTATCACCATTCCCAAACCTTGCTACCCCTTCCTATTTCCCTATGCTTGAGCGCGAACAAGTTCGTAAAGTGGCCCATCTTGCCCGTCTGGAATTGACCGCAGCCGAAGAAGAACAATTTACTTCCCAGCTCAGCAATATTCTGGATTACTTTGAGCAACTCAGCGAACTCGATACCAGTGATGTGCAACCCACGACACGGGCGATCGATGTCAGCAACGTCACCCGGGTTGATGCGTTACAGCCCTATCCTGATCGGGAGGCTATCCTCGACTGTGCTCCTGATCGCGATGGTGATTTCTTTAAAGTGCCGAAGATTGTCAATGCCGAATAGCACTCAGCCCGCTTCGGTATGGCGTTGGGGTAGGCTGACTGTCACACAGGTACCCTGCCCCAGATTACTTTCAATCTGGATGTGACCGTGATGGTTTTCTACGATCGCCTGGGCGATCGCTAGCCCCAACCCTGATCCGGCACCCGACTTCTGACTGCGTGCCGAGTCTACTCGGTAAAACCGATCAAACAATCGGGGTATGTCATTCACCGCAATCCCAATTCCTGTATCTGTCACCGTCATTTGGAGGACGTGGTGGCTCAGTCGGCTTTGTCGTTGTAGTTCGACGGCCACTGAACCAGATGGAGGCGTGTACTGAATTGCATTGCCGACCAGATTGGTTAAGAGGCGGGCAATCTGATCCCGGTCTGCCGCTAAGGTAGCCCATGTGTCTAGTGAATTGGTGGCAGTACTGCTAGGTGATGACAAGGGTGGCATGATCTTGAGCGACAGATGAACACCTTTTTCCGTCGCGATCGTTTGTTGTTCTTCGATCACATCTTTCAGTAAGTCATCCAGGCATACCTGCGATCGCTGTGTTTGTACAATGCCGCTGTCCTGGCGGGCCAGAAATAGGAGATCGTCTACCAACCTTCCCAGGCGGCGGGTTAAGCGTTCGACCACCTGTAAATGGTGTTGTTGGGTTTGCGGTTGGGGATCGGGGTCTGCCAGCGCAACTTGCACATTGGTTTGAATAATTGCGATCGGGTTGCGTAACTCATGGGACGCATCAGCAGTAAACTGTTTCAGCCGTTGGTACGACTCGCGGATGGGGGCCATTGCCAGACCCGACAGGAACCACCCGATCGCCCCTACAGCCGCTACAATCACCACTAACCAGAGAATGAGATCGAAAAATAGCTGGCGGATGGGTTTCGTCACCTCAAACCAGGGATGACTGACCCGGAGATAGCCTAATACCTGCCGTCCCACTTCAACTCGATGGGTCACCTGGCGCAGAATGAGTGGGTCAGCCGCAGATGGGCTGCTGTTGGCGGGTAGATTTGTGGAACTTTCCTCTGCCGTTGAGTGTCGGATGATCTGGACTGTTTCCCCGTCACTATCAGTATGGAGGGGAATGTCCAGCGGTTCGGTCAGAGTAGACCAGAGCAGTTCACCGGTGGCGTTGAACCATTCCAGGTCAATGTGGTCGTCTTCGCGGGTGGATTGGTTATCACGAAAACTGGCTTCAATATTGACCCGCAGAGGGCTCCCTTCAAAGTGGGGATTGACGGGTTCAATGACGAGCGATCGCTGTACCACTTCAACGACATGGTTTAGCGTGTCGTCGATCCGCTCAATCAGCGTACCTCGCACATACACATAAAACACACTGGCAAACAGTAACAATAAAATGGCTGTCACTGTCGTGTACCACAAAGCCAGTTGTCGTCGCGTTGTTTGGAACATACCGTTCGTTTACTGTGAACCAATATTCATTGTGCGTGATGATTCTTAGGAAATGGGTGTGATGAATTTTGATCTGTTCCCAACGAGGGGATGAAGCGTGCGCTGTCATGGGATTGCGGCCGTGACACTGCTGGCGCAAACTCAAAACGGTTGCAATCGCAACATTTCACCTGGCCGATGCCCGTGTCAACCGATACGTTTCTTACCAGGTTGTTTGTGGTTGTATCGGAAGGAATGATTTATCTGCCAGCATGGGAGAGAGGCACTATGACCAGCGATCGCGAAGCCCTTTACATGAATTTGATTGATGAATTATTGCATTGTCCAAATGGCCAGGAACCCGAGGTGTTAGATAGCCATATGGATTTGCTTGATGCCGGGTTGATTCAAACAATGACCCAGGTTGCTGCTTATTTTGCCCATCATGACAACCAGGATGCGGCGAAGTTTTTAGTCCATGTGGCACGGGAACTGGCAAAACAGTTGGGCCTGTATCCGGACGTGTCTACGGCACAGGGTTAGACCTATTGTGAAAGCCCACTAGGTGCTGCAGGTAGAATTTCCACCGGACTGGCTGGTGCGATGGGTACCGATGTTTGCCTACCGGGATCAGGCGAAGCCGTTGGTGCTACCAGGTTGTCAAAATTCCGGCGTAGACGGTTGAACACGTCATTACCTGAAAACTGACTAAACGGATTGGCGTTCCGTGATGGCGAACGAGTCTCATTCGGGGCGGTCGGTTCAGTGGTTGGTTTGGGGTTGGCTGGTTGCGTCTCCGCTGTTGGGGGGGCGGGTGTTACAGGCGCGATCGCCTCTGGTTTGACCGATTTCACTGGAATCGCCTCTGGCTGACTGGGAGCCGTAACCTGGTCGGGTACAGGGCTTGATTTAGGGATATCGGGAACGGAGCGGAAGCGAGAGGTTGGCGATTGGGGCGATCGCTCCCCATTGGGTGTCATCCCGGAGCCTGGTTGTGGTTTGGGTGTAGCCGGAAGCGTGGTTTTGGGCGCAGGCGATGGTGTGACCATCGGTGTTAGGGTTGGTGTTGGTTGGGGTTGCGGTGATGCCGCAGGTTCCGACTGGGGCGATCGCTCAACATCTGAACCCACACTAGGAGTTGCTTGTGGTTTGGATAATGTCGGTGATGTTGGTTTGAGCGCAGGCGAACGTGTGACGTTTGGTGTCACGGTTGGCGTTGGTTGCGGTTTGGGGGCAGTTGGTAGGGACGGCGAACGTGTGATGTTAGGCGTCATTCGAGGCGTTGGTTTAGCTGATTCGCTGACCGATGGAGATGGCGCGGAAGGTTTTTCCAACGATTTTTCAGCCCCTTGACCGTTTGCAGGTTGCCCTGGCTCCTGTGCTGGAGTTTTTTCTAAGATTTTCTCACCCGTATCAGTGGGCGTGGGACGTGGTCGGGCAGGGGCGATTGGGGGAGCCGTTGTCTTGGCACCCGTTCGAAGCCGATTCAAAAAGTCTGGTAACTTCTGAGGTGCCTTTTGAGACGGTGTAACGGGTGCGACCTCTGGTGAGGGTATGACTGAAGGTGTTGGCGTTGGGGGTGTAACCGTATCGGCATGATCTATCGCCGGTGTCGGAGAGGGTTGTACCGGAGACGGTACGACTGTTCGGGATGGTTTCCGTGCTGCGGGTGTGGGTTGGTTTAGGTTATCAGAATCGGTAGTGGGTGTTGGCGGTGCTTTGACCTCGGCAGGGCTGGGTGTCGGACTCGGTGTGACTGTTGGCAGGGGACTGGGCGAGGGCCGAGCGGGGACAACGTCTGTTTTGGGTGCAATCCGTCGCCGTGTCGTTGGTGTAGGCGTTGCCGGTACAGGCGTGACAGGTACGGGAGCGATTGCGGGTTGACGGCCCTCTGGTGTCGCTACGTCGGGTGACGGTGTTGGATTCGCTGTTGGTACTGGTGTGGGCGATGGCGTGATCGGCGATGGGCTGGGTGTTGGTGACACGCTGGGTGACGGAGTGGGCGTTGGGCTGACGCTCGGAATCGGTGCGGGGGGGGGTGCGGGTGGCTCTGGCACGTAGTTCGGATCGATAATGGCACGGGCTTCGGCGATCGCCAATTCACCCCGAACCAGACGAGACAGCGTGTCTTTCCCATTTGGTTCGTAGTTAATTACCCGTGCCGTGTTGTTGAACACGTTACGGACGGGTTGACCCTTCTCATCCAAAAATTCCAATTGCACCCAGTTCTTACCTGGTTTGAAGCCTTTCAGGTAAAGCGGTTGCCAGCGATCTAAGATGAAGCTTTCGCCGTTGACCGTACAGCGAATGCGCCAATCGGCGATGTCATCCCGGTTGTTTTCCTGGGCTACCAGGTGCAGTGGTGCATTCGTTAGATAAAAATCCAACATGATAGGTTCAGCACCATAGCTTCCTTGAGGGCGGCTGTAGGTTAGCAGGGGGAGGGAAGTACTGGGGCTATTTTCCTGAGTCTTGGTGTAAACGTGAAAAGTGACCTGGGCATAGGCTCCCTCATTCTTAAAGCTTTCATGCCAGGGACGGGAGGCAAAGGCCCGGATTGTATGGGTACCCGGATCAAGGTCTTTAAAGATGAGAGGCTGGTTGAGGTCGTAGACGGCCTGGTAGGTGTGGTTGTCTAGCAACACGTGGATATGCGGCCCCAGGCCCAACTTGGCATCTTTAAAGATGGGTAAATCCCGTACCTGAAATTGAACCGAGACGCTGTCATCGGTCAGGACGGTGTTGGGTTTGGGACTGAGAATTTTGACCTGGGGTTGGTAGTTATCCAACTCCTGGCGTAATGCTTCAATCGCAACCGGTGGAGCTGTTTCCGCAACTTTACCGGATAGTTTTGGGGTCGTTGGGGCTGGTTCCGATCGCCCACCCCGTCCTTTCCCCCAGGCGGCGATCGCGCTATCTGTTGTGAGTGGATTAATTCCCAGCAAGACAACCAGGAACATGACCAAGAGGGTTTTGGCAAGAGAGCGCCAGCGAATCATTCCAACCACAGACCTACTCCAACTGTTCATAGGGAACTATACCGGAATCCTGCCCCCCAAACTGTTAACTATGTTTTCCGGTGCTAGCTCAGCATATTAGATGTTTCTGATGTTATGGATGGAGTACCAATTTGATGTGAGATGGTTAGATTTTGGTCAGAGAAGTTTCGTTTTGGCGGGGAGTGGGCTGGTTCATCATACGGATTTACAATCGTTAGTTGCGAAAAGAACGGTATGCAGTAACATATTGCAATCCCACTAATTTCCACTTCAGCTAACTCCTGCTAAGCGATGAACCGATTTCTGTTAGCACTGCTCTCCAGTCCGGCGCTGTTAGGTTCCGCGTTATCTTTCTTTACGGTGATCCATCCTGCCCATGCGATCGAACTGGCTGTTCCGTTGCCAGAGTCTGGACTCACCTGTGGTTCGCCCCACCAGGCCAAATTAAAACTGACCTGTCAGCGGGTAGATGCGGTGACGGGGCGGACAGATAAGGAAGTAGTTTACCTGGCACAGGCACAGCCCAATCAAGCTAATCAACCGGAAATGCTGGAGTTCACGGAAGAGGAAAGTGATGCTGCCGTAGCGCTGTTTGGCTGTGATTGTCCCCTGTGTTTGAATGCCCTGCGCCAACTCCGCAATCAACCACCGCTGATGCGTGGCTAGTACTGTATTACCAATTAGTCCGCAAACTTTAGGGGCCGGCTACTTTAGCCGATCAATCCACATTCAGCAATGGATTTGTCGACAACACCTGCCCCTACCCAATATTGAACTTGTTTAATCTCTATTCCTCATTGGAGTTTAGACTAAATGTGATTTTCTGCTACTTGTAGGGGCGTTAGCGCAGTCTGAAGCCCTGAAGAGTATAAAAAATGTTAGTGCCAGGCTCTTGCCATCAGGCTATACGGCCGTTCGTCCTACAGGTGGCGTGTTTTTGGGATTAGTCTAAACTCCAGTCCTAAGGCGTGAACGATGTGGCTACCAGTTGCGTGGCTAAGCGGTTGTGCTGTTCGACAAGTTTTTCCAGTTCAATCGTTGTCAATCGTCCCTGATCCACGACTTTACGCCCATTAATGAAGCTGTAATCGACCCTGTTTACCTGACAGAAAATTAACGCTGCGATCGCATCATGGTGGGCACCGGCAAATTCTGGGCGATCGATATTAATAGCAATGAAATCGGCGGACATACCGGGGGCAAGACTACCAATATCATCCCTACCTAATACCTTTGCCCCGCCTAATGTCGCCAGTTCAAGGGCTTCACGGGCAGTCAGAGCCGCAGCGTCCAGTTCTCGCACCCGTGCCATCAGAAAGGCGGTACGGGCTTCGTTTAACAGATTAGACGTATCATTGGAGGCTGACCCATCAACGCCTAGCCCGACAGGTACTTTGTGGTTGAGCATTTTGCGAATAGGGGCCATGCCACTGGCTAAGCGCATGTTGCTGCAGGGGCAGTGGGCAACGCCTGTGCCGGTGCGGCCAAATGCGGCAATGGCTGCATCATCTAACTGGACACAGTGGGCATGCCACACATCATTTCCTAACCAGCCCACGGAGGCGGCATAGTCACCCGGTGTCATACCAAAGGTAGCGAGGCTATATTCCACATCACTCCGGTTTTCCGCCAGATGGGTATGTAACCGAACGCCGGGGTGCGATCGCGCCAGGGCCGCCGATTCACGCATGAGATCGGTCGAGACGGAGAAGGGGGAGCAGGGTGCCAGGGTAATGCGGAGCATGGCATGGCGGTGATTGTCATGGTATTGCTCAATCAAACGCTGGCTATCTTTGAGAATATCTGCTTCCCTTTCAACGACGGAGTCCGGTGGTAAACCGCCCTGTGCTTGCCCTACACTCATACTGCCGCGACTGGCGTGGAAACGGAGTCCGATCGCTTGAATCGCCTGAATTTCATCGTCTAACGTGCATCCGTTGGGATAGATGTAGAGATGGTCACTGGCCGTGGTACACCCTGATAGCATTAACTCTGCTGCGGCCATTTGGGCACTGATGTAAATGCATTCAGGGGTGAGATTTGCCCAGATGGGGTACAGGCTTTGCAGCCAGTTGAACAGGTCACAGTTCTGGGCCGCAGGAATGACGCGCGTCAGGGTTTGGTAGAAGTGGTGATGGGTGTTGACCAGTCCGGGCATGACCACATGCCGTCCTTGCAAATCTAGAACCGTATCGGCGGTAGCAGGCAATGTCGCAGTTGTACCGACCTGTTCAATGACGTTGTCACGGACGAAAAGAGCGCCATCACGAATTTCGCGCCGGTTATCATCCAGCGTGACCAGAGTATGGATATTTTTCACCAGCAAGGTGGACATAGGCAGCCAGCATAAAACGATGTTCCTGGTTTACCGTAACTGGCGATCGCCCAATGTGTTACGCCTCACATTTTCACAGGATTAATTGATCGGAAGGGAAAATATTAGCCGCACCCATCATGGGTTCCTGTGGGGGGACTTTAAGTCGCCTACTTATCTTCGGTTTCCCTCGCTTTATAAAACATTTGCAAGCTTTGAATATCCCCGGCGTAACGCCAGTGCCAGGGTTCGTAACTCACTCCCTGCCGATTATTTTTCGGAAAGGATAGTTCAAAGCTATAATGGGCTGCATTTTCCTTCAACCATTTGAAGGCCGGGGTCTTTTCAAAGCTTTGGCTGAGGTTGGTTGCTGGCACATCACCATCCCCTACATCGATCGCGTAACCCGTGTGATGTTCACTGTAACCCGGAGGGGCACTGACCTTTGCCCGTTCGGCGGCAACCTGGCCCCGTTCAGCTTTGACATCGAAGTACAGGTATTCCTGGTCGTTAATGGAGCGGAAGCCAGAAATTGGTACCAGATTGATACCATCGGCGGCGGCGGCGGCAACCATTTCCTTGTATGCCTTGGCGGCAGCTTTCCTCAGTTTAATGCTGCCATCGTCCACAATAGGCACCAGTTCAGCGCGGGGTGCTTCCGGGTAAGCATAGTGCCCTAACAACGTGTCACCGGCTGATGCTGGCTTGACTGGTGTTGTCTGAGTGTTGGTTGGAGCGGGACTGGCGGTTGCGACCACGGCGTTTTGTGTCTGTTGCACCCGTAGAGAGAACATGACTCCGGCGACGAGAGCAGCCATCCCCAGGGCCGATAAACTACCTGCCACAATGACAGTATTGTCACGGGGTTTGTTGACGTTGTTGGGGGTTTCTCGCAGGGCAACGGGAATGTCGTCCAGAGGAGCGGCTGCAACCTTGGGGGGGTTATTTGGGCTACCAACGTTATCCAAGCGTCCAACTCCTACACTGAAAGCAACAATAAAACTGAGATTAACAAAAATTGAGAGTCAGAATAAAACAATACGAATTGTAGACCGAGTCTAGGCAATATGACTACGTCGAACCTTCTGACTGTTTATACGCCACTGGTCAGTTGGACCCTGGCTGGTTGGGTATTGGGGCGACTGGTACCCCCGATGACTCCTGCCTACATTGGCAAATTTCTGTTTTGGGTTGGAGTTCCCCTGGGCATCCTAGCATTTCTGCGCCATGCGGAGGTGTCTGTGTCGCTCTGGATCGCACCGGTTGCTGCCTGGATGGCAATTTTGCTGGGTGTCAGTCTGGCGACGTGGGTACTGCATTCTCAGTCCCGATCGCAAACCTGGAAAAAAACAACCATTGGCAGCTTTCTACTGGCCGCAATGGTTGGCAACACTGGCTATATTGGTTTTCCCGTATCGCTTGCGTTAGTGGGGCCACAATACTTCGCCTGGGCTCTGTTTTATGATCTGTTAGGTTCTACCCTGGGTGCCTATGGTTTAGGGGTGGCAGTGGCCGCACGCCATAGTGGGCTGGCGGCATCCAGCATTCCATCACCCTGGCGATCGCTGCTGCAAAACCCGGCACTTGCTAGTTTTGGGATTGGGGTGATAACGCGAGATGTCCCTCTACCGTCGGTGCTGGAAAGGAGTTTACATGGGTTTGCCTGGGGAGTGGTGTCCCTGTCGCTGGTGCTGGTGGGGATGCGACTCAGTCAGCTATCCTCACTACGCAGCATTAAACCGGCGCTGGTATGTGTGGGGATCAAAATGGTACTGGTGCCACTGGTACTGGGTAGTCTTCTCTGGGCACTGGGGATAACGGGGCTGACGCACCGGGCGCTGTTGTTACAAATGGCAATGCCACCAGCCTTTGCGACGCTGGTAATTGCGGAAGCCTATGAACTTGATCACGATCTGGCGGTGACTGCCCTTGTGCTGGGAAGCCTGGGACTGCTGATCATGTTACCCATCTGGCTCTCCCTGTTTGGTGGCCTGTGAAGGGGGCCTTTCCAAGCCAACCAACTCCTACCCAACCCAACTAACATCGCCATCGGGGGGATGAATGGCGGGTAGGGGTTTGGTAATGGGCAGATCACGCCGGACATGGGATCGTTTGTCAATGTTAGCTGCAGTACCGTTATTGGCACTGGCATTTGATACTACCGCTGATCTTGCAGGTGTGGCATTGGGCCGGGAATCAGTTGTGGAGTCTGGAACGTCATGGTCGTGGGTTTGTTCGGGCAATACGACTTTTTGCATCAAATACTCGATCGTCTGCTGTTTTACCCAACCCCTGGCTGCCAGGATTTCACCAAAGCGCATACCAGTGAGTTTCTGGTCATTCAGCGCCACGTCGATTTGCGCCGGGGTTAACAAACCAGCTTCTACGAGATAACCACCCAGGCGTTTACGGTGGGCTGGCATATCCGGTGAATGGGAGGAACTGCGATCGCGATAATCACGCATTTTAAGCCTCGATGAGAAGGAATTTATGAATGTCAATGTATTGCCACTGCTAGAAACAGCGACACAAACATCCGGTGATTGCTGTCAAATGACTATTAAATAAATGTCTAGAAACAAATAAATAGAAAATCTAAAGGTACAACTTTGCCTTGTTCCTTACCTGATGGTGTCTTGCTTGACGCTTGAGTTGAATCTCGGCACTTCGTTGCCCGTGTTCGCCCATCCACTGCTGATGATGACGATAGTTGAGGCAAGAAAATCACAGGGAAACGTCTTAAAGTAACCTACCCAGTATATCAATATATACACGGAAACTCGACGAAACTATATTCATCGTTAAATAGATTTAACCGTGGAGATACTGGCAATTGACTGGGTGACAGGTACTAGTAGGGTTCAGTTAAGGTGCGTTGGTTGTAGGGGTTGTTGTCAATGCTGCTGCTAGTTCAGCTGCCGTCATCTTCTCGTATGGCTCAAACGGTTGATGGATCCAGGGATTGTCGGGCAGGTAGTCAACGTAATAATCGGGTTTAATGACTGAGCAAGCCTTATACCAGAGCACGGCTGTTCGCACCTCTTCAATATAAAAGCCGTAATTCAGGTGCAGCCAGGGGATAGTTTTCTGCAAGGTGACGCCTGAATCAACCAGGTCATCGACAATCAAAATGTGGCTACCAAGATTGGCAGTTGTCATCGTCAGGTCTCGCGAAAAGGTAATAGCACCCCGCATCTGGTTATTGGCACCACCATAGGAAGACGTTGCCAGAATTGCCAGAGGCACGTTGTAAAGGCGGGCCAGGATATCACCTACACGTAGCCCACCCTTTGCTAAACAAACGATTTGATTAAATTTCCAACCCGATTGGTAAACCTTGACGGCTAGTTGTTCAACTTTTTGGTTGTACTCTGACCAGGAGATATAGAGATCGGACATGGTTTGAGTCATTGCAAGAGTTAGGAACAGTGAACAAGATGGAGGAGTGAGAGCATAATTGGCAGTGAGCTTTTACCGTTGCTTCTACTCCTTTTCCATCGCCAGGTAACAATCTGTCATGGCTGGTAGGGTGCGAATGGTTGAAGATGAACAAAATAATACAACTGTTGCTCAAATTCTACGTACCCACCATGAACGATTCATCGGTCCCAACTACAGAGAAGCTGCGCTTTCCTACCAAACTGGCGTATGGGGCAGGTGATCTGGGAGCGGCAATCACAGCTAACATCCTGGCGTTTTTTCTCCTGTTCTTTTTCACGAATGTTGCTGGCCTGGGTGCGGGTCTGGCAGGCAGTATTTTGATGATTGGCAAAATTTGGGATGCGGTGAATGACCCGATTGTGGGCGTTTTGAGCGATCGCACCCAAAGTCGCATGGGTCGACGACTACCCTGGATGTTATGGGGAGCCATCCCGTTTGGTATTTTTTTCTTTCTGCAATGGGTGGTGCCCCGTTTCAGTAGTGATGTTGGGGTGAATCAGTGGGGGCTGTTCTGGTATTACGTAATCATCGCAATTTTATTTAACACTGCCTATACTGCTGTCAACCTGCCCTACACGGCGTTAACGGCAGAATTAACCCAGGACTACAACGAACGCACCAGTTTGAATAGTTTCCGGTTCACGTTTTCCATTGGTGGAAGCATTCTGTCGCTGATTATTGCCCAAATCATTTTTAGCCTCGTAAAGGCTGGGGGCCAGCAAGCCGATGGTAGTTGCAACTCGAACAGCTTGCAATATCTGGTGTTAGGTGGGGTCTGTGCGATTCTGTCGGTTCTACCGGTTTACTGGTGTGTATATGGTATTCGCGATCGCGTTCTGGCTTCGGAGCAACGCCGCCTGGATAATAGTGACAATTCGGATTCTTTACCCTTTGGCGAACAGTTAAAAATTGCCTTCAGTAATCGCCCCTTTCTCTACGTGATTGGGATTTACTTCTGTTCCTGGTTAGCGGTGCAGGTAACGGCATCCATCATTCCCTACTTTGTCGTGAACTGGATGCGGATGTCTGAAAACGATTTCATTACCGTCACTTTGGCCGTTCAGGGTACGGCCCTTCTCATGCTTTATGTCTGGAGTTGGGTGAGTGCTAGGTTGGGAAAAAAAGCGGTGTATTTCATGGGTATGGGGGTGTGGATCATTGCCCAGGCTGGCCTATTCTTCCTGCAACCTGGTCAGGTCGCGCTCATGTATGTACTGGCAGTCATGGCAGGGATTGGGGTTTCCACGGCGTACCTGGTGCCCTGGTCAATGGTGCCCGATGTGATCGAACTGGACGAATTAAACACCGGGCAACGCCGTGAAGGGGTTTTCTATGCCTTTATGGTGCTGTTGCAGAAGATGGGGCTGGCGGTTGGTTTGTTTGTGTTGGGACAGGGTTTAGCCATTGCCGGATTTAAAGAACGTGTTCCCTGTCAACCCTTACCCCAACAACCGGAGGCAGCATTGACCGCGATTCGGGTCGCGATCGGGCCTCTCCCAACCGTGGCACTGATCCTGGGTTTAGTGCTGGCATACCTCTATCCTATTACCCGGGAAGTCCATGCCGAAATTATGCTCAAACTCTACGAACGTCGGCATGGTAACAATGAACCGCCGAACGACTGATGGTTATATTAATCTGGCAATCAAGGAAAGTGCATCAAGCAACGTGCCGATTTTCTCCAGCCGAGTTAATTGCGGTAGGGGCTTGGCATTCGGCCGAAGAACACTGGGATACTCCAAGGCTAATGACCAAATGCCAAGCCCTTACGGCAGTCTGGGGGCAGTTTGACTGGCGGTTTTATTTAAGAGCGCGTTCCATTAACATCTGGGGTTCGACTGTCACGACGCCCGCGATCGCCCTGAGTTTCGGTAAATCGGTCAGGGCTGCAGCAATCTCCCCCGATTGGGCACGTACCCAGGCAGCATGGGGCGCATAGGGTAATACTGCGGCAATGTTATAACCGGCTTGCTGAAGTTGAGGCGTTTGTTGGATAACATCCGTATCGGTGCCAAATTCCACCAGGACTAATCCCGTAGGGACGGCGATCGCCCCTCCCGGTTGCAGGGCATAGACTGCACTCAATTGGGCGGTTTCCAGGGAGCCATCGGGTGTACCTGCCACAACCGCAATTGCGCCATCCTGCAATTGCACCACGGCATCTTTCCGGGGCGTCGCGGGCGTTAACTGGTGGATGGCATAGTAACCAGGCTGACGGTGATAGACGACCGTAGCCGTAGCATTGCCTACCTGGATTTGCGTGGGATAGACAGAAAAGTCGGCGTTTGTAGTATGAGGGGTATCGCTCACTGTAACCATCCGGGGTAAGGCGTGAACGGCAGGTGAAGTGCTTATCAAGAGGGCGATCGCGAGTCCCAGGAGACAGCCATAACAAAGATGCAAACACAATGCCACTGGCCAGTGTTTCAGGGACTTGAAATGGTGTGCTTTGTGGCAACTCCACATGAATTGCTGAAAGGAATCTCGCCCTGGTGTAGGTATAGCACAGGCAAACGCTCTGCATTACCCCCTCAAGGAGCTAAAACATATGGTGACGTTCCGTTATGGAAGCTCGGATAGCCAACCCTACGAACTTGTGATTAGCGATGAACACATTGTTGTCCGTACCTGTAACCGCACAGCGCTAACGGGCGACAGACCCTATGGATTAACGCCTGTGTCGGCTGAGGCCCATCGTGTTCTTGACCAATTTGAGGCGACAACCTGTTTTCGCGAGGCGGGAGTGGAAGTTTTGCAGGCAAAATCGCCCACGGATGGGGCGGCTCTCCGTGACCAGGCGCGGGAGATTTTGAATCAGGAACCGGAGATTCAGTTTGCGGGACGTGCCTTAATTGATCCGATCTCCCATGAACCTGTGGTGTATACCGAAAACTTGTTTGTCAAGTTCGATGCAGATGAGGACGCGGCCAATTGTGAAGCCATTCTCAATCGCTATGGGTTAACTATCAAGCGCCAGTTGGAATATGCCCGCAATGCTTACTTTGTGGCGGCTCCTGACAAAACGGGGCTGGCGGTTTTCGAGGTGGCAGAACGGATGTTATTGAATGAGGCAGATGTCGAGTTGTGCCATCCTGAACTGGTTCGGGTTGCCCGTCAGCGGCAGGCATTTCCGCAACAGTGGCATCTAAAGCCGACGACGATTAATGGTACGCTAATCAACGCCCATGCTAACGTCGAGGAAGCCTGGAAGTTAAGTGACGGTAAGGGTGTCACCATTGCGGTGATTGATGACGGGGTGGATATTGACCACGAAGAATTTCGCACTGCCGGAAAAGTGGTTGCCCCCCGTGATGCAACCCGCCGAACGGGTGATCCACGTCCCCGGGGGGTGGATAGTAACCACGGCACGGCCTGCGCCGGGGTTGCCTGTGCCAATGGGGCGTTTGGTGCCTCCGGCGTGGCACCGGCGGCAAAGCTGATGCCCATTCGATTGGCATCAGGACTGGGCTCTCTGGCGGAGGCTGATGCGTTTTACTGGGCTGCCCAAAATGGGGCGGATGTCATTTCCTGTAGCTGGGGGCCACCGGATGGGATGTGGTGGGATCCGGCTGACCCGGCCCACAACCAGGTAGTGCCACTGCCGGCCTCGACCCGGTTGGCGATCGACTATGCGATTAAGCAGGGACGGAATGGGAAAGGTTGCGTCATTTGCTTTGCTGCCGGTAATGGTAACGAAAGTGTTGATAACGATGGTTATGCCAGCTATGCCAACGTCATTGCGGTAGCTGCCTGTAATGATCAAAGTCGTCGGAGTGCCTATAGTGATTTTGGGCAGGCGGTCTGGTGCGCGTTTCCCAGTAATGACGGGGAACCATCATTGACCACAGGTATCTGGACGACCGATCGCTCATTGGGGCAGGGCTACAATGTTGGCAATCCGGCTCAGGGCGATACCCTCGGTAACTATACCAACAGCTTTGGGGGTACCTCTAGCGCCTGCCCAGGTGTTGCAGGGGTTGTGGCCCTCATTTTGTCACGTAACCCCGATTTACGGTGGGATCAGGTGCGGGAGGTGCTGAAACAAGCCTGCGATGTCATTGATCCGGCCAATGGTAAGTACGATGCCTTCGGTCGAAGCCCTTGGTATGGTTACGGCCGGGTAAATGCCCGGAAAGCGGTTGAACTGGCATTACCACCCCAACAGTCGCCTATCTCAGTCTTCAAAGCGGTGCAGGATATTCCCGTTAATGATTTGCAGACGGCAACGTTGGCATTGGCGATCGCCAATACTGAACCCATCAAAACCATCAAAGTCATGGTGGATATCGACCATACCTATATTGGTGATCTGGTAGTCAAACTGCTACCACCCACGCCAACAGGGGTTGCGCCGATTACCCTGCAAGATCGTCAGGGTGGTGGTACTGACAACATTAAGAAAACCTTTGATGCGGTGAACGTTCCCCGGCTGGCAGAGTTAGTCGGTAAAAGTCCTCAGGGCAACTGGACGTTAGAAGTTGCCGATATTGCCCGGTTAGATACGGGTACGATCCGCAGCTTAACGGTGGAAATTGGTTTCTAGCACGCTAGCACCGACCTCGGAGTTTTGGGGAATTAGTTGAGTTGGGTTAAGTTTTGATGGCAAAACTCCGGGGTCTTGAAATGGCCGATGATGATTGGGAAAGCTTGTATAGACCTCGGAGTTCTTGAGGCATTGGTTGAGTTGAGTTGGTTTTGATGGCAAGAGTTTTGGGAAGTTTTTGGGGGAGCGATCGCAAACCTTAGCAGGCCCAAAAGTTATCGAGATAGGAGAGTGAAATATGCCCATTACTGTTACCTGTCAGTGTGGCAAAACCTACAACCTGAAAGATGAATTTGCTGGACAAGTTCTTCAGTGTGCGAACTGCGGCAAAAGTTTGGAGGTTGGGGCTGGATTGGTATCCAATGACTTTAAACAGGGATTAGGATTAGATGCCGGATTTAAGCGGGATAAATTTCTGCTACGCCAAAAACTTCTGGCGATTTCGGAAAAGTACGATGTCTGCGACGAACAGGGAAAGCCGATTTTTTATGTTGAACGACCGGCACACCTACTGCGCAATTTAACGGCGGTTTTTGCTGGCGTGATTGCTGGTATTGCCTTCATGATCCTAATGTTTATGCTGGGCGAAGCGGTGCCTGATCCGCTTAAGGGATGGTTCTTTACTATCGGGTTGGTGGGTTGGTTAGTAGTGACATTTGTCGTTGTGATCTGGCTATACAAAAAGCGGCATGTCACGATTTATCGAGACAAAACGAAGCAAGAACCACTCATTAAAATTCTGCAAAATAAGAAGGCCGAAATTATTACAGCAACCTTTACTGTTAGAGATGCCAATGATGGAGAAATTGCCTTTTTTCGCAAGAATTATCTATACGATATCTTCCGCAAACATTGGCACTGCTATGCTCCCGATGGTTCCTTAATTTGTGTTGCGAAAGAAGATTCTGTCATTCTGGCATTGTTACGACGCTTTCTGGGGACCTTTTTTGGGCTGTTACGTACCAACTTCATCATTGTGCGGGGCAAGAGTGATCAGGTCATTGGTGAGTTCAATCGCAACTTTACCATTCTCGATCGCTACGTCCTGGATATGAGCGCTGACCCCACCTATTACCTGGATCGTAAAATTGCGATCGCCCTCGGTATCATGCTGGACACCGGCGAACGTCGTTAACGAGGAGGTGTGCCATGTCTCAATTTCCACCTGAACCTGAACCCCAACCACGCCAGACTGCCCCAACGTCCCCTCGACGCATCACGCCAGATATGTTGGTTGATCATCCCCACAACAACAAAATCGATTTTGAACGGGGAATATCCTACTTCCCACCGTTAACGTTGATGTTGATTACTACCAATGTGGTGGTATTTCTCTGGCAACTGGCGACGGGTGCCTTAGACAGTCAGTCCGCCATTGTTGCAGCGGGTGCCTTAGAGCGGGAACACCTTTTACAGGGCGAAATTTGGCGCTTATTTAGCCCTATGTTTCTCCACGGCAGTGTGGATCATCTCATTGGCAATTGCATTGCGTTATATATCCTTGGCATTGCCTGCGAACATGCCCTGAGTTTTTGGCAGACTGCGATTGTCTACGGCTTTAGTGGCTTGTGCGGTTCATTGCTTAGTGTTGCCATGCAACCAGGCCCATCTGTTGGTGCATCGGGTGCCATCTTTGGGCTGATGGCACTTATTGTCGTATTTCTGTACAAATATCAGAACTCGTTTTTTATCCGCGATCGCCGGATTGGGTTTGTCATTGCTGTCTGGGGAATGTATACGATTGTGGGTGGGCTGATGACCCCCTA
>CAZGDE010000039.1:0-3924 GCA_964524315.1 uncultured bacterium | reverse complement strand
CGATCGGTGGAGCGACGGCAATGCTGGTGCAAAAACCAACGTTATTACTGAAACAACGTGACCCAAGCAACATTGCCTCCAAGTGAGCAAGGTAGATTTAACGGAATTGCTCACTCACTTAAGGGCTGAGAATTACGTAAGTTCGATATTGGATAGGGGCGGGCTTTGCGGTCAAATCCATTGCCGGATTGCGAGGGGACTGCTAAACCCGCTCCTACAGTTGACGGTTTGATTAAATCCAGACTCCGTCGCGGCTATTGACATGAAGTCACTCATCCCTTCAACTGGCTGCCTGTTGCCCACCGGCTCCTGTGAGTGTTGGGCTTTGCTCTGGCAGACTTGCTTCCATTTTGAGGCAATTACGCCCATCAATCTGTAAGCGATATTCGACCCGATCCATCAAGCGGTTCAGAATGAGCCAACCGTAGCCATTCTCCTGTTTTGCCTCTGGTGTTGGGGCCGTGTAGGTCGAGACATCGTATCCCTTGCCATGATCCCAAATTTCCAGTGCGATATCTCGCTCCTGAAGTTCCAGGCGGATCAGAATGGGTAAATTGGGTTGCCCTTTATGGGCATGGCGCACCACATTCGAGTATGCCTCTACCAGAACCAGACGCAGACGATTGGACTGGCGGGGCCAATCAACATGTCCACCCACTTCGACTTCCAAACTGCCCAACAGCCAGTTTTCAACGATTGATAAAAACTTCAAGTCGCTGGGTACGTGAAGCTCAGTTCTCATTGCCTACAGAACCTCCAGAGAGAGAATCGTTTGGTCGTCTTCTTGAATTGTGTTATCCGCACGGATGCGCGAGAGCAAGCGAGTCAAGTCTAATGGCTGCTGCTCCTGTACCAGGAGTTGCCACAACCCTGTTTGTTGTAGCATGGCGCTGGAAGTGGCTGGACTGCCATTGCCATTGCCTGCATGAGAGGTAGTCACGGTGGCCTCGGTGATGCCATCACTGGTCAGTAATAATACTTCACCAGGGTTGAGATCCATGCTACCGGATGCCGCTTTCCAATTGGGCAAAATCCCCAGTGGAACGCCTCGTACCTTGAGGTAATTCGGTTCTAATGTAGGCGCGATCGCCGTCGTCGACCAAACCAGGGGATAAATGTGACCGGCATTGGCATAGACCAGTTTGCCAGTGGTAGGTGTGTACCGCACCAGTACCATCGTAATAAAGCAATTAGTACTGATCAGATCTTCAGAAAGACTCCGATTCAGGTTTTGCATCACAATATGGGGTTCGGGCGGTATCTCCTGGGATAGTTCACGCCGTAACACCGAAATAGCACTGGCCATAAATAGGGCAGCGGGAACTCCTTTTCCGGATACGTCTCCCACCGCTAACCAGATTTCTCCCTGGGGATGGGCATAGACTTCAAAGAAATCTCCCCCAACCTCCCGTGCCGGGTAGCAACAAGCCTGTACTTTCATCCCATCCAGTTCGGGCCAGCTTTGACGGAGTAAGTTTCCCTGAATCTGGCGGGCAACGGCGAGTTCGGCCCGCATTTGTTCTGCCTGTTCCTGGGTCCGTTGGTACAGGCGGGCCTGGGAAATTGCCAGTGCTGCCTGATCCGCAACACCCTGGATCAGTTCTGTATCTTCGGTAGACCAGGCACTCTGATTCGTGGCCCAGGTGAGCGACAGGATGGCCAGAAAGTCTTGCTGATAGACTAGTGGGACGACCAATTGGGCGGTCGGGTCAGCATCCGTTGCTTGCCGAAATTGAATTTGGCGTGTTTGTAAAACGGTTTGAATGAGCGGATGATTGCCTGCGTCAGCAGGACTGGTTGGAGATTCCTCCCCACTATCCTGACTGTTAAAAGAGAATGCTTCGGGTACCAGGCGATCGTCCTCGACCGGGTAGAGAACACACTGGCTGGCTTCAAACGTTTGCCCCAAGGTGGCGGCAATGGTTTGCAGCATACTGCGGTAATCGAGCGATTCCCGGATCGCGGTGGTAACCGCATTAAATAAGGATTCCCGCCGCAGCGCCCGTCGCAGTTCGTTCGTTCGCTGTTTTACCACCCGGTAGGTGTCTGCTGCCTGTTGGACGACCCCTTTTAGCTGATCCGGGTTCCAGGGCTTAGTGATGTACTTGAAAACCTTACCGGCGTTGATGGCTTCCACCAGGTCTTCGACATCCGTATAGCCAGTCAGCACAATCCGGATTGTGTCGGGAAAGCGATCGACTGTTTTACTGAGAAACTCCGTTCCCAGCATCTCTGGCATCCGTTGATCCGAGATGATGACGGCCATTTCGCCCCGTTCGTCCAGAATGCGCAATGCGTCAATGGCGCTCTCTGCCTTGATTACTTCAAAATCACGCCGAAAGGTGCGATACAGTAAATCAAGGTTGTCTGGCTCGTCATCGACAACCATCAATTTGAGCTTGCTACCCGTACCCTGACTCATGTGACACTCCGCATTGCCAGCAAGGACACCAATGGTCAATAGTTGTCCGAAGTTACCTTGCCAATGATTGTTTGGTTACAACTCTCTCTAAAAGTAAAGGTACCCAACGATAGGCTAACCCTAACAGTTTAGGGTTGAAGCGGTTGTAATTGACACAACAACGGATGTTATTCCCGTAGATAGGCGGCAGTTTTCGTTAACCAGGTAAAAGCTGGATTGAAATTGCAGGTGAATCTTCCTGGTCAAGGAAACACCTGATAATGGAAGGGTTTGCGATCGCACCAAAGGAGAGGCACGCTTGCCAATGGAGATTAATCACTACGACCATCTGCATCTGGCAATGTTTAGTGGTAAGGGCGGCGTGGGTAAAACAACCCTTGCCTGTGGGTTCGCGCGGCGGTGGGCGAAACACTTTCCCGCTGAGAAGGTGTTATTGCTTTCCACCGATCCGGCCCATTCGTTGGGGGATGTGTTGAAGATAGTAGTAACGGATACACCGTTACCCATGGCCGATTTACCAAATTTACAGGTCAGGGCATTGGATGCGGAAGCCTTACTCCAGGTCTTCAAGGCTGACTATGGGCGCGTGCTGGAATTACTGGTGGAACGGGGGAGTTTTGTCCAGAATGAAGACCTGACCCCTGTATGGGATCTGGGTTTTCCGGGACTGGATGAGTTGATGAGCATTCTGGAAATTCAGCGGCTTTTGCGGGATGGCGTTGCCGATCGCGTCGTTGTCGACATGGCTCCCAGTGGGCATACTCTCAACCTGTTTGGCTTAATGGATTTTTTGGATGAGTTTTTAGGGGCACTGACCCTGTTTCAGGAGAAACATCGCGTTATCACCCAAACCTTCACTGGACGGTACACCCCCGACGAGGCTGATGATTTTTTACAAACCATGACAGCCGATTTAGCCGCTGGCCGACAGTTGTTGCAAGATGACAGGCACACGGCCTGTTTGATTGTGGCGATCCCGGAGCCGATGAGTTTGCTAGAAACCCAACGATTCATGGCCGCGTTAGACACATTACACATTCCGGTGGGGGGAATCTTTGTCAATCGCATCCTATCGGCGGCGGCAGGCGCAAGTAGCGATCGCCAGGCGGAACAACAGCACTTACTGACTGACTTTTTGCAACTTGCAGGACAGATTGCGGTGTTTACCGTGGCTCAACAGACAGACGAGCCCGTTGGTGTCGTGGCGCTGGATCAGTTAATTGCGCAGGTGCAACGAATTACCGTGATTGCCGAAATAACAGAACCCGTTGCGATTCAGTTTCCGGCGAAAGTGCCACCTGGCCTGGATGATTTTATTGCTGCTGGCCGGCGATTAGTCATTATTGGCGGTAAGGGCGGCGTGGGCAAAACCACCGTTGCGGCGGCGATCGCCTGGGGGATGGCAGAACGGCATGGCGATCGGAAGATTCGGGTTGTTTCCATTGATCCGGCCCATTCCCTGGGGGATGCATTTGGTTTAAGGTTGGGGCATGATCCTACAT
>CAZGDE010000038.1:0-26574 GCA_964524315.1 uncultured bacterium | reverse complement strand
ACCCACAAACGTGCCATAGGCATCTGCAGGGTCAAGGGTACTAATGGGTGAGGTACTGCCCAGCACCACCCGTTCCGGATCGCTCCCCGTTTGGGGCATGGAAGTCGTAGAACGGTTGCAACTGATAACCAGCACTGCCATTAGCAGTAGCAGGATCAGTGTTTGCAGTGGCGATCGCCAGCGGATACGAGTCATTCGGCGCGTCATTCGGCAACCCTACCAATCATGAAAATGCAGATTACTACAGCAGTGTCGCAGAACTGGTTCCATCCCACCACCCCCAGTCAAATAAAACAATGCCACAAAAATTGTCTGGGGCAGATCTAGTATTTCTTGAACTAACTAAGGTAGTATTGTATGTCTGTGGGTATTAACCAGTTAGCTCTAGCAGGGCTTAGTTCCCATGTGGATATGTTGCATGTGGATACAGTCAGTTGATGATGGGTAGAGAGTATGGCGAAGCGTGTGCAGTTAGTTCTAAATAAAGATGTCAGTAAGTTAGGTAGGGCCGGTGACCTGGTTGATGTCGCTCCTGGCTATGCCCGTAACTATTTAATTCCGCAAGGGTTAGCCGTACAAACGAATCCTGGCATTTTACGGCAGGTAGAACGCCGTAAGGAACTGGAACGGCAACGGTTACTGGAAGAAAAGAAACAGGCAGAAACCCGCAAACAGGCCCTGGAAGCCGTTGGACGTTTCACCATTGCCAAGCAAGTAGGTGAAAAGGATGCCATTTTTGGTACTGTGACCAACCAGGAAGTAGCAACGGCGATTCAAGCGGCAACCAATCAAGATATTGACCGTCGTGGTATCACCGTACCTGACATTCATAAGCTTGGCAGCTACCGGGTAGAGATCAAACTCCATCCTGAAGTGGCTGCAACCATAGAAATTCAGGTTGTGCCAACAAAAGGCGAAGGTTAATTTCGCTTCTACATATCCTTTTTTAGAAATAGGTTCGGAGCAATTTTATGCTCCGAACCTAATTTTTTACGGCATAAGATCCCCAGTCCAGGAAAGACGGGCGATTTAAATTCTCAGTATATAGTACAATAGTTCTAAGCGGCCATTGAATTACCGTTGTAACAATCCATACGCACTCAATATTTAGCGCACCGTTTCTAAAATTAATCAAATAAACACCAAATGTAGTTGAGTGTGAGTGGTTTCAACTGTATATTGTGGGGATTGAGTGGTAGCTTAACTGCTGGCTCGTTTTCTGTATCCCGACTCTTGTGGCACCTCTATGGTTCAGGAACTCAACTTCCAGGCTTACACTGATCGCCTACCACCGCAGAATATTGATGCCGAAGAGTCCATTCTAGGCGGTATTCTACTCGATCCCGACGCGATTAACCGAGTAGCTGATTTAATCCGGCCAGAAGCATTCTACCTGAGTGCCCACCAGGAAATTTACCGGACGATGTTAACGTTACAAAGTCAGGGTAGCCCCACCGACCTCATGAGTGTGACCTCCTGGCTGCGCGATCGCGACATGCTAGACAAGGTGGGTGGTCAGAGCAAACTCGTCCAACTGGTCGATCGCACCGTGAGTGCGGTCAACATTGACCAGTACGCGGCGCTGGTGATGGAAAAGTACATGCGCCGGAAGCTGATCCGGGCTGGCAACGAAATTTCTCAATTGGGGCATGACACCACCTCTGACCTGGAGCAGGTACTTGACGAAGCCGAGCAAAAGATTTTTGGTGTAACGCAGGATCGCCCCCAGCAGGGGTTAGTTGCTACGTCAGATATTCTTACCCACACCTTCACCGATATTGAAAGTCGTTCGTTAGGGATGGTATTGCCCGGTCTATCCTGTGGTTACTATGACCTGGATGCAATGACTCAGGGTTTCCAGCGATCGGATTTAATCATTGTGGCGGGTCGTCCATCGATGGGGAAAACCAGCTTCACAATGAATATCGCCCGTAATATTGCGGCATTTCATAAGTTGCCGGTTGCTGTCTTCAGTTTGGAAATGTCGAAGGAGCAACTGATCCAACGTTTGCTGGCAAGCGAAGTACGCATCGAAAGTGGGCGACTCCGTGCCGGACGGATCAGTCAAAACGAATGGGAACCCCTGGGGCACGCTATCAGCACCCTCTCCCAACTACCCATTTTCGTGGATGATACACCCAACATCAGCATTACCGAAATGCGCTCTAAGGCCCGCCGCCTCCAGGCAGAACAGGGGGGTGCCCTGGGGTTGGTCTTGCTGGACTATTTGCAGTTGATGGAAGGTGGTGGCGACAACCGGGTACAGGAACTTTCGAAAATAACACGAGCATTGAAAAGTCTCGCGCGGGAACTGTGCGTACCCGTAATTGCCCTGTCACAGCTCAGTCGGAGTGTGGAATCTCGTACAAATAAGCGCCCCATGATGAGCGATTTGAGGGAATCGGGTGCGATCGAGCAGGACGCAGACTTGATCATGATGCTGTACCGGGATGAATACTACAATCCTGACACGCCCGATCGCGGTGTTGCAGAAGTGATCATCTCCAAACACCGGAATGGCCCGACGGGCACCGTTAAACTCCTGTTTGAGTCGCAGTTCACCCAGTTCCGCAACCTGGCAACGCCTAACCGGAACTATTAACCCTAACAATTAACCCTAACAATACGTGCGGTAAACGTTACTGGCGGCACGATGAACCAGGGAATGACGATAGGCCAGGGCGTTCAGGTCATCGGCATAACCACCCCCAATCACACAGGCAACTGGATATCCCTGGGAGAGACAGGTGTTCAGCACGTACAGTTCGCGGCGAAACAAGCCCTCATCGGTCAGGGCCAGTTTTCCGAGGCGATCGCCCCGGTGAGGATCCACACCCGCATCATAGAAAACCAGGTCAGGCTTAACAGTCGATAACAGGTCAGGCAAGTAATCCGCCAGAATTTTCAGATATTCCTCGTCTTCCATCCCTTCTGCCAGAGGCACGTCCAGATCACTCTGTTGTTTAGTACCGGGAAAATTTACCTGACAATGCATGGAAAAGGTAAACACCCGCGAATCCGTTTGAAAAATGGCGGCGGTACCATCTCCCTGATGCACGTCCAGATCCACAATCAGGACTGTTTGGACAAGGTTCTGGTGCAGCAGTAATTGGGCAGAGATCGCCAGATCATTAAATATACAGAAGCCTGAACCATAGCTGGGAAAGGCATGATGGGTACCGCCAGCAGTGTTACAAGCCAATCCATGGGTCAATGCCAGCTTAGCGGTCAAAATCGTCCCCCCCACCGCAACACAGGTGCGATTAACCAGTGCCGGACTCCAAGGTAACCCAATGCGTCGTTGGGCTTTGGGATCCAGCGTACCGTTGACATATGCCTGCACATAGTCAGGTGTATGAACCAGTTCTAACCATGACGGTGCCGGACACCCTGGCCAATGAAACTGCGCTTCCGCCGCAACCCCATCCTGCAACAGCAGTTCATAAAGCAACCGAAATTTCGCCATAGGAAAGCGATGTCCTGCTGGCAGGGGAACTACATAGTCCGGGTGGTACGCGATCGGCAAATCCATAAACCAAGCCAAAAGTCATCTAGCGACTAATTCATCTATAGCAGTCCTAAATCATGGGTGAAAATGAGGGCCTCTGCGAACAAGGATGCCTGCATTGTCCCTAATCACAATCCAAATAGGATCGCTAATAGGATCGTTATATGTAAATGCCACTTTATAAATACGCTTTTAATTCATGCAACTTTCATGCAATACCCATTCACAACACCACACTGCAAATCTAGAATTTGCTAAGATGAAAACCGTAGTATGAGGCTAACTTAGCTACATATTAAAACTCCCTTTGCGAAAAACACTGAATTAATCAGGAGTTTTATGCATCTAGCTTGATGTTCAGCTATAGAAGGGAATGCTTCTACCAGTATTTCGGTCAACAGATTAAGTTGGCTGTGACCTACTCTCAGGTACAGTCAACCTTTATCCTCAAATACTGATGGAAGTGGAACATCAGTAGAGGTTATTGCGTCTGTAAGGCTTTCGCAACGCAATTTAACCCAGCTAGCTGAAGGTGTTGCTTACATGGTTAGAAGACAATTAGGGCGTGGATTAGCTGTGCTACTAACAGCAACTCTGTTGGGAGGCAGCACCTTGTTGTTTGCGATACCAGCCAGTGCCGAGGTTGCCCTGAATCGGGCGGTTGTTCAATCACTCCGTAATCGCGTCCGCCTATTGTTGAAGAATCAACCACCACGGGCAGCACGGGTTAAAGATGCATTGGTTCCTGGCGATGCCGTTTCTACCGCTCAGGCATCGTTGGCGGAGCTACGATTTAATGATGGTTCCCTGGCACGGGTAGGGGAACAGGCCCTATTTCAATTTCTTGCCAACACCCGCACCTTCCGCCTGAATAACGGTACTTTACTCCTGCTGATCCCACCGGGGCGGGGGCAGACGCGCGTTCGAACCCCCAATGTGGTCACGGGAATTCGAGGTTCAGCTCTATTTGTCCGGTATCTGCCAGATCAGGACACAACAATTGTGGGAGCCCTCACCACCAGTGGTATTGAGGTTTCTAATCGCGATCTTTCCCAAACCCAACCTCTGGCGGCTGGACAAATGGCGGTTGTGGTGAAAGACCGAATTACCCAGGTCTATAATTTCGACTTGCGGCAATTTTATGAAACCAGCGATCTAGTTCAAGGACTCAATTTATCTCGACAAGAGCCAAATGGCCTGTCCGACCCAGAATTGGCGAGTGTCCAAGCAGAAACTTATGCTGGTATCAATGCTCAGCCACCCATGAATCCTTCCAGTAGTCTCGGCAACCCACTCTCTTTGTCACAGGCGATCGCAGCAGCGAATAGGCCCCTGGCCCCCATCGACTTTGTGTCAACTTTACCACCAACACTACTTCGACCAACTGAAGTTTTACCACCAGCAGCGATTGTGCAGGTTCTACCACCGGCAGCGGTTGTGCAGCTCGTCACACAGTCGAGCCTGCCTCCTGGCTTGGATGGGATCGTTCGTGGTGTCGGCAATACCATTCCTGGACTTGGGGTGGGGAGAGCGCCAGGGCTTACGGGAGCAGCTCCTGGCTTGGGAATCAATGGCCCACCAGGGCTTACAGGTACAGCCCCAGGCTTGGGAATCAGTGGCCCACCAGGGCTCACAGGTACAGCCCCAGGCTTAGCCGGTACAGCCCCAGGCCGAGGTGGTAGTAGCCCACCCGGTCAAGCAGGGGTTACACCCGGTCAGGCGGGCACTAATCCAGGGCGGAGTCGCCAGAATTAATAAATTGCCACTGGTCAAAGGTTGCTGCCTGTCCACAGCGATCACCCTGCTCGTCCAGGACATTCCACAGAATTACATTTTTAATCTGAAAGCGTTGCCCGGTACTGGCAATACGAATTCCCTCATAGTTATCAATAAACCCGTTTGCTCTGGCTTGGATCAGTAAACGTTCGCGATCCGGTTCTTCATCGGGTTTAACAGTGTGACGTGAGGGTGTCTGGGTAAAGGTATGCCAATCTAATTGCCATAAATCCAGAGCTACTCGATTACCGTAGTTAAAAATAGGGTCTGGTTCTGTACCGTGGGAAACTACCACAAACGGAGCCTCAAATAATGCCTGGGCAAGTTCGGCGGGTGACCCATTGGTCGTTAGTAGCGATCGCCCCGTCCAGTGCTTAAAACTGTGTAGTAAACGTTGCGTATGTTGCATGATGTCTGGCTGCTGCCAGGGAAAAATATCGGTCATGGAGCGTCATTGCAACCGGTAAAGGAAGACAGCCACATGGGCGGCACCTGCTATTCTCATCGATTCTATGTAAAAGTACTATGATAGGAATGTTTAAGTTTCTTCATAAAAGGTGTGGTTGCGCCCGTGGTTGCACAATTAGATGCTGCTTCAACACTCGAGAAATTAACCTGGGACTGGCAGGGGCATTCCATTCAGTACACAGTGATGGGAACGGGGCAGCCGCTTCTCCTGGTACACGGATTCGGTGCATCATTGGGGCACTGGCGTAAGAATATTCCGGCCCTGGCCGCCGGGGGCTATCGGGTGTATGCGATCGATCTGCTGGGGTTCGGTGGTTCTGCTAAACCCGCGCTAGACTACACTCTGGAACTCTGGCAAGAACTATTATTTGATTTTTGGACGGCACACATTCAGGCACCAACTGTTTTTGTCGGTAATTCCATCGGTGGTTTACTTTGCCTGATGGTACTGGCAAACCACCCTGAAACGGCTGCTGGTGGCGTACTGCTAAACTGTGCAGGTGGTATGAACCATCGACCGGGTGAGTTAAATCCGCCCCTGCGGTTGATCATGGCAACCTTTACCTATCTGGTAAAATCACCCCGGTTTGGGCCATTTGTGTTCAACCAGATTCGACAGAAACATCGGATTCGCCGCACGCTCAGCCAGGTCTACCGGAACCGGGAAGCAATTACGGATGATTTGGTCGATATGCTGTATGCACCTTCCTGTGATGAAGGTGCCCAAAAGGTTTTTGCATCGGTACTGACAGCGCCTCCCGGCCCCACTCCTGCCGAGTTACTACCCCATGTGCAGGTGCCCCTGTTAGTCCTCTGGGGTGAGGCTGACCCCTGGACACCCATTTCAGGGGCAAAGCTGTATCAGCAAACTGCGGCGTCTCAACCATTAACGTTTATGCCGATTCCTGATACGGGACACTGCCCCCACGACGATCGCCCGGACGTGGTAAACCAACTGATGCTGGATTGGTTAGCGCAACTGGCGAATGTCCCAGTCGTAGATGCCGTTTAAACCACCGGAGAAGTTAGATTGTGGATGAAAACGAGATATCTGCCAACCATAGTATTCTCAGTTGGGCCAGTCACCGTAGCATTTTGAGCATTGCCAGTAGTGGCAGCATCCTCAGTATTGGCAGTGCCGGAAGTATCCTGAGCATTGGTAGTGCCGGGAGTGTTCTCAGTGTCTTCAGTGCGGGCAGCGTTTTGAGTGTCCTGAGCGCAGGCAGTGTTCTGTCAGTGCTGAGTATCAACAGTCTTTTGAGCCTGCTGAAATTTAATGTTGGTCTTAATCTCGGCTTTTGGCGATTAACTTCCGTCGTGCCGTTTTAGACGACCCGGTTCTGGCGAATACATTCCTGATACCACCGGAAACTGGCTTTCGGGATGCGTTTTTGGGTCGCGTAATCGGTATAGAGTAAGCCAAAGCGGCGATCGCGCCCCCAGGACCATTCAAAGTTATCCAATAGCGACCAGAGAAAATACCCTCGTATCGGGTAACCCTCCTCCACAGCACGATGAACTGCTTTCAAATACTGGCGCAGGTATAAAATTCGTTCCAGATCCATCACTTCACCCTGGGCATTCATCTCATCCGGTGCCGCGCAACCATTTTCCGTAAAAATGAGCGGCAACTCCGGTTTCCCTAAGCTATCCGTCACATGCCGGGCTCCCCAGTACAGCGACTCCGGTAACATCCAGAGCCAGGGCATATGCATGCGGGGATAGGTTTCCCGGTAATCCAGAAACTCATAGCCGCGCGGGTTATCAGCCGCCCGCACATAGGTACCTGTATAAATGTTTAGCCCTAACCAGTCGAGCGGTTGGTGAATATTTTGCAGATCACCCTCGGCAATATCCGGCGCATCGGCACCCAACTGTTCCAGGTAAACGGGACTATATGCCCCCGTTAGCACTGGAAAAATAATGCCACCATTGGTGCCACAGGTATGAAACGCGGCTTTAGCAGCAGCAATATTCTCTGGTGATTCACTCACGGGAACGGTGACAGCAAAGTTATCTACCAGTGCCACCGTACAGGGCCCCGGAGATGCTGCCCGAATCGCCTGACAGCCCAAACCATGCGCCAAAATGGCATGGTGGGAGGTCTGCCACACCTCTTTAGGAGTACGCACCGTGGTACCGGGAGCATGCACCGGAACAGCATTGGCGGCATAACCCATGTGGGTAAAACAGGGGATTTCGTTAATCGTCATCCAGTCCGTGACGCGATCGCCCAGGCGACTGACCACCGCCGACACATAATCGGCATAGTCCGTTGCCATTTCCCGACTTTGCCAGGAACCGTAGCGATCTTCCAGTGCCTGTGGGCTATCCCAGTGAAACAAAGTGGCATGGGGCGTAATGCCGCGATCGCGCAGACAATCTACTAAACGCTTGTAGAAATCAACTCCCGCTTCATTCACGGTTCCCCGACCATCGGGCATAATCCGTGACCAGGCAATACTGAAGCGGTAATGCCGGATGCCCAACTCGACCATCCAGTCCACATCCCGTTCGTACAGGTGGTAATGGTCACAGGCAATTTCCCCCGTGTCACCATTGAGTGTTCGCCCCGGAGTAGCGCTGAATGTGTCCCACACACTCGGTTTACGACCATCTGCGGCGATCGCCCCTTCGATCTGGTACGAAGCAGTGGCACTGCCCCACATAAAGTTATCGGGAAATTGGTACGTAGTCATAACATTATGGGAAACACCTGTTCTACCCGGACTAATGATCACCAGACTAACAAACTTCGATGGAACTGGTAGACGTATTGCAGTAATGTCACAAGGAAACAGTGATGGGCGATCGGCTAGATGTCATTGATTGGAGTATTGCCTGGTATGGCATGCTGGAAAATAGTCTGCCCATGTCGTGGAACCTGTTTCTGGCGTTATTGCCACTGGGTCTAAGTTGCGAACTATTTCACAGACCGCGATCGCCCATTGTGCATGGTGGTATCTGGTTTCTGGTCATCGTTACGCTGCTTCCCCATGTGAACCGTTTGACAGCCGTTGGCGTGCTTCTCATAGATTGGTTCGGAATTGTGTCCCTCATGGCTATTGCGGTAGTCGCCATCCTCTTTGGCGTAACTGCTTTTGCCATTCTGGGATATAAGCCCCTGCAAACGATCATCTGGTGGGTGGGGTGTCTGGTGTGTCTGTTATTTCTGCCCAATGCCGCCTACGTGCTGACAGATGTGATCCATTTCGTGCTAGATGTGCGCAAAGGCTATCCAATGGGGACATTAATTGTCGTTCTTTTGCCGCAATATTTGCTATTCATCGCCACCGGATTTCAGGCATACGTCGCAGCGTTAATGAATGTGGGTTACTTTCTGACCGATCGCCAACAGGCAACAAGGGTGATATGGGTCGAGTTGGGCTTACATGGGCTAGCCGCGATCGCCATTTACCTGGGACGCTTTACCCGCTTCAATTCCTGGGATGTTATCGCCGATCCGATTCATTTACTCCAAACCATCGGGGCGATCGCCACCTCACGCCACAATTGCCTCATCGTTACCACTCTATTTCTGGTGGTGACGGGCTGTTACTGGATCTGCAAACGCATCACTATTGGACTGTTAGCCCAGGAGCGAGCATTCTAGGAGATTTCTAGAAAACAAACTATCTGTAAGGGCAGGTTTAGCAACAGAATAGTTGGTTGCAGCGGCGAACTTGGGCAAAACCTACTCCTGCGTAGGGTTCCCTTGTTCCACTTCTCCGTATGCCTTTAAAAGAGCTGCTAACTTGTGCCGCATGACAATTCCCGGTTTGTCAGAGACCATGTGTTGTTCGGCGCTAATTTTGAGGGGAACGTCATAGTCCGTACTTTCCAGAATGGCTTTGTCTTCCAGGGTCACGGTGCGATCAAATGCCACCACTCTGGCGGCGGATACGTCTGCTTCCGTGTCATTCCGCAAGCAGAACTGCACAATTTGGGAGGCGCGATCGCTAATGGGAGTCGCCGCCGTAAAAATCAGATGGGTCAACCCGTTGGGATAGTTGATCTTGAGAGTGCGAATAAATGGCATGTACCAGGTTCCCTCGCTGATTCGCACCGTGCGTTCCTCTGCCATTTGCAGGTTTTGCTTCTGCACCTCACTGTTGAAAACCGGCAGAACGTATTTCATTCGTAGCCCAAAATCAGTTTCCTCAAAGAAATCCGGAGCAGGTGGCACAGGTTCCTGCTCTACCCCAAACGTACTGACATGGACGAAATGGGGATGGGCGTTGTCAAAGGAATTTTCCATCAGCCGCAACCCGGCACAGTTCCAGACTTCATAGAATTCCGGGATGTAACGGAACTGCGGATCCGAGGCTTCAGGAATTTCTGGGATAGGGGCAAGTGGTTCGTCCAGTGCCACCCAGACGTAGCCATAGCGAACATCACAATGGTAGTTGTCTACTTTATAGGAACGGGGAATCAGATCCGTTGTCAACTGGGGCACCCGCACACAGGTACCTGTCCCGTCGAAAGACCAGCCATGATAGGGGCACCGAATATTGCCATCTATCACCACCCCCAACGATAGCCGCGCTGAACGATGACAGCAGCGATCGCGCACTGCCGCCGGTTTACCATCTGCATCCAGCCAGATCACAATCGCTTCACCTAATAACTGAAAGGCTACGGGTGCCGTTTTGACGCGTTCGAGCGGCACGACAGGATACCAAAAGCGCCGTAGCACAGGCTGTTGAGTGACTAGCATAAAAGCAGCTTAAACAGGGGATGATACTGAGGGATAAATTTTGATTATCTTGAACCAGAGCGAAAGTTTTTGTAGTTTGAAACACCGGAGTTTTTGATAATGTCTGGAGTAATTCGATAGTGATTTCCCTCTTCGGAACGTACAATTCCTTGGGTTTGGTCATTGGTCGTTGGTCATTAGCTATTGGTCAATTTAAATAAATCAATGACTAATGACCAGTGACCCACTCTAACAAGCCATACCTCAGTTGACTAAAAGGCTACGGACACAACAATCATTAAAACTCTATACCTGGATCCAATTCATGATAGGTTACAGTATGGTTTAACCCTGTACGGTTGAGGAGTTTATGTTAATATGAATATAGAGACGTAGAGAACCTTCAACATAGATTTAGTAGTAACACTCTCGCTCTTGTGAAGCGGAGTAAAGCTAGATCAGATTCCTGAAAGAACTTCTATGAAAGGTTTGTGTTATCACTACGAATCTTGATTGTTTTAGTTGGTCACGGAGGAGACCTTGTATAGAATAAAATCGTTGGACTGAGGGGTCTGGTTAACTAACCGGGCCCCTCAGTCTATTAGGCTCTATTAGAATGAACTTTGTATTGATTCAGATCTCCAAACGAATTTTCCTAATACTTAAAATGCAATTGCAAGCAAATCAAAAAACCATAATTCACGCTTGAAATTACAGATTTACTAATAAATAAGTTAATGTTTATCCTGTATTTTCAGTTAACTTAATTCAACCAGGTGGCAATTCTAAACGAGTTGAAAGAATCGTTGAGGTGGTCATTATCGACCATTCTCACAATTACTCAGGAATGGGAATTAAATTAAGTCCGATATTTAGTAGGGGCGGATTTTGTTGTCAAATCTTTTGGAGGGGGCAAATTGATTTGCTAAACCCACTCGTACAATTGGCGAATTTATTAGATCCACCAGCCTCAGGATCGTAATAAACCTCGGAGTTCTGCTATCGATAGTCAATAAAACTCCAGCAGGCACGAAAGAACTCCGAGGTCTAGCCCACGGTCTAGGGGTTGGGTATCATTGCAAGTCTATCCAATTGCATGATGTGAGCAGGCAGACGCGCCAGTTAAGATTTTTGCTGGCTAATTTCGCAAGCGGTGAATAGCCAGTTTGTTAATAAAACTTCATTATGGAAGGAGGCAGCTAGGAGGACAGGTACCCCTCTGTCACTCCTAGTTGCCCGCTTGGTTGGACTTGTGATGCTGCGATCGAGGAATCTGCTTTGAACGTCTTTTATACTCTGGAATTGCCTGTCCGGCGGAACCTGATGGTTCTGTTTGCGGCGGGGCTACTATTCTGGTCAAGCCTGGGGTCATTACTACCTACCCTGTCGCTTTACATCAAGCATGTGGGAGCAACGAACCATGAGGTTGGTATTGTCATGGGGGCATTTGCCATCGGGCTGGTGCTATTTCGCCCCTGGATTGGACGATTAGCCGATCGCCGCGATCGCAAATTTGTCTTGCTCATCGGTTTAGTCGTCGCCGCGATCGCCCCCTTAGGCTACTCCATCACCGAATCCATCCCCCTATTAATTGCTATTCGGGCATTTCATGGGTTAAGCATTGCTGCCTTTACCACTGCCTATAGTGCCCTGGTCGTTGATCTATCGCCGCCCCATAAGCGCGGTGAAGTGATTGGCTACATGAGCCTGGTTAATCCTGTCGGAGTTGCAATTGGGCCCGCGTTAGGGGGCTTTTTCCTGGAATGGGCCGGTTATATCCCCTTGTTTTTAATGGCAGCAGGGTTAGGTCTAATCGGTATAGTCTGTGCCCTTCAGATCCAGGCCACACCAATTCAGCCAGAAACGGCCCCCTCCGGACAACCCGGTAATCCCCCCTTCTGGCGAGTTGTGTTTAGTCCACGTCTGCGCATCCCGACGATCGTCATGCTGTTGATTGGGTTAGCATTTGGCACCCTCAGCACCTTCGTTCCTCTGTTAATCCAGGCAGCAAATGTCAACTTTAATGCGGGCTGGTTCTATACGGCCGCTGCCATTGCCAGTTTTGGGGTGCGCCTGCCCACGGGACGAGCCTCCGATCGCTACGGTCGCGGCTTGTTCATCACGATCAGTCTGGTGTTTTACATGGTTGCCATGCTGATTATCTGGCAAGCAAACAGCGCGATCGCCTTCCTGATGGCCGGTTTGCTGGAGGGGGCGGGAGCTGGGATTTTAATTCCGATGATGATCGCCCTGATTGCCGATCGCTCCGAGGCCCATGAACGGGGACGGGTCTTTGGATTATGTATGACTGGGTTTGACCTGGGCATGGCGATCGCAGGGCCCATCCTGGGTTATTTCGCTGATTGGTTGGGTTACCGTGAATTATTCCGGCTGGTGGGCGGTCTGGCATTTCTCGCCCTGGTGATTTTTGTGAGTCTATCCAGTAAAGATGTGACCCATTCCATCCGATTTGCGTTTGGGCGCGGGAAGGATATCTACGCATTACCCCGCAGTGCCAACTAACCGATTTGGGAGTTCAGGTTGGGAGGTTTTGCCAACTTGGTTGGGGCCTTTCGTTAAAGATGGCTCAACTCCAGATCTTCCCTGATCGCGGGTACTGGAGACGATACTGCCACTAACTGCACCGCACAGGCTTTTAATTCGGGCTGTCCGGAACTGGGACAGGCGATCGCGTGAGTGAGGGCATTTGCCTCGGCTGCGTCTGCCCAGAGAGCGCCCCAGTGCATCGGCACAAAGACCGTACCCGGTGCGATCGCCCGTGTCACCGTTGCGGGAAATCGGGCCATGCCCCGGCGCGATCGCACCTCGACGATGGCACCATCCTTAATATCCAGTTTCTCAGCATCGCGGGGATGGATCTCGATAAAGGGATTATCATACATCTCGCTGGTTTTCTGAATCCGTCCGGTGCGGGTCTGGGTGTGCCAGTGTCCGTACAATCGCCCCGTCGTCAGGACAAAGGGATAGTCATCATCCGGCGGTTCTGCCAGTCCGCGTGAGTGGAAGGCACCGAAGCGGGCACGTCCATCGGGGGTATGGAAGTGGCGATCGGTGTAGAGGCGAGCAACGGGGGCAACCTGTTCAGTTATTTGGGGCAGTTCAATCATTTGGGTCAAGTCTGCTCCCCCCCCATCTGTTACCTGATGGGTAGTATCCGCCGGGAGCGGCCAGTGTAAGGCTCCTGCTTTTAAACGTTCGTGGCTCATCCCTGTCATGTCGCAGGGTCGACCACGGGTAAGTTGAACAAATTCAGCAAAGACTTCCGCCGGGGTTTGAAAGGCAAACTGCTGAGCAAAGCCGAGGCGACGACCCACTTCGGCAAAAATTTCCCAATCGGGGCGCGATTCGCCCGGTGGCTGGCGGAATTGTTGACAGAGGGTGACTCGCCGTTCCGAATTGGTCATCGTACCCGTTTCTTCACCCCATTGCGAAGCAGGCAGCAACACATGGGCGTAGGCAGAGGTTTCCGTGGGGTAGTAGCAGTCCTGGTACACGGTGAAGGGCGATCGCAACAGGGCGGCTTTTGTCCGTTCCAGATCCGGCATACTGACAGCGGGATTGGTTGCTGCAATCCAGAGAAACTGCACCGCCCCACTTTCCAGACCTGTCATCATCTCCCAGGCAGTCCGTCCCGGTTTGGACTGGATCTGTCCGGAGGGGAGTTGCCAGAACTGTTCGACCTCTGCCCGGTGTTGCAAATTGAGAACGGAGCGATAACCCGGCAACAGGTAGGACAACCCCCCCGCTTCCCGGCCACCCATAGCGTTCGGTTGTCCGGTCAGGGAAAACGGCCCCGCGCCGGGTTTACCCACCATGCCCGTCAGCAAATGCAGATTGATGATGGAGCGAACTTTGGCGGTTCCCTCGGAGGACTGGTTGACTCCCATTGACCACATCGACAAGACCCGTTGTGATTCACTCCAATAACGGGCAGCCGTTTCGACATCGAGGGCAGAAATCTGACAGCGGTCTGCCACCATTTCCGGTGTGTAATAGCGAATGACCTCAAGATATTCATCAAAGCCACTCGTGTGCTGGGCAATGAAATCGCGATCGAGCAGATCCCATTTCCACAACAAATGAGCAATGCCATTGAGCAGGTCAATATCCGTACCGGGACGAATAGCCAGGTGCAAATCCGCCGCCGCCGCAGTACTGGTATGGCGTGGATCGACCACAACGAGTTTGACGTGGGCATTTTTCTTATGGTGTTTCCGCAAACGGTTAAACACAATGGGATGACATTCAGCCGTATTGGTACCAATCAGAAAGGCACAATCGGTTAAATCTAAGTCGTCATAGCAACAGGGGGGACCATCCGCACCGAAACTTTGCACATACCCCGCTACCGCCGATGACATGCACAGGCGCGAGTTCGCATCAAAGTTATTCGTGCCCAGGCAGCCTTTAATCAACTTCTGGGCAACGTAGTATTCTTCGGTTTGGAATTGCCCCGAACCGTACATGCAGATGGCATCAGCACCGTATTGTTGCCGGACAGTTTGAATGCGATCGCACACTCGCTCCAACGCCTCTGCCCAGGTCACCTGCCGGAAGGGTTCATCCAGCGAATCGCGCAGCATGGGATGGAGTAACCGATCCTTGTCCAACGACTCTAATACCGTCGCCCCTTTGACACAGACCATACCCTGACTGGAAGGGTGGGCGCGATCGCCCCGCACCTGCCACTGATTGGTAATCGTTGGTGCCTGAGTGATCTTACCTGTGGGCACTACTTCTAGCCCACAACCAACCCCGCAATAGGGGCAGAGGGTTTTTGCCGTTCCGGATGCTGTCATTCTATTGAGGAATCAAATCTGAGTTTATTGAGAAATAGAAATTAAATAAGTTCGATATTAGGTAGGGGCGAGTTTTACCGTCCAGTTCATTACCGATCGCAGATGGGTCTGGTAAACCCGCCCGTACAGTTTGCGAATTTATTAAACCCACGATCCTAAATCAGCAGACGTTAAATCAGCAGACGCTAAATCAGTCGCACTTACATCGGTGATATTTGCGACCTCAGCCGTTGAGCGGACGATCTCTTTCACCTTCAACCGAGAACAGGGAATACCCGCCAGTAGAGCATGCGGTGCGGCACAGGCATGTACTTCTAATAACGCGTCCGGCAGGGCTTCAAATAAAAGTCGCTGTCCTGGAAATACCACCCGTTCGTACCCTTGATTAAAACGATTGCTATGAGATTTGTTGTGATTTAGAGAATTGTTAGTAGGAACGTTAGCAATACGTACCAGTTGCATCTGTTTCGTTGCGTTTTCGTAATAGCAAAGAATGAGATCGGAGCAATTTTCGGGCGAAGCAGGGAGGCTCTGAACCATAGCTCTATTCTCAGATAAAGGTTTGGGGCATAGGCAATCGGTAATGGGTGATGGGTGATTAATCGAATAGGCTGGAAACTACAGTTCCAACACAAACGGAGCAATAACTAATGCCTAAAAATGAACGATACAATAACCCATCACTCATGACGAAACAGGCGTTGCTGATTCTCAAGATGAATTGAGTGTTGGATGAATTGAGACTTTGTTCCAATTAATCCTGCTACTCAGCAGCACCACAAAACACAACGGCCAGATAACCAACAGGGTAATGAAATAAGGATGAATTAGCAGTTGCAACATTCAACGCTTCACCCATCCTCAAAATCAGCCAGACGTAACCAATACCAACAGACTTTCTTTAATGTGCCAACGCAAATCGACTAAACAGAAAATCAAGCGCCTGGTTCCGGAGGGTATAGTACTGAGGATCTTCCAGTAGTTGGGTGCGGTTCCGGGGGCGGGGGAAAGGCACTTCCATCACTTCGCCAATTTTGGCAGCAGGGCCGTTGGTCATCATCACGACCCGGTCTGCTAAAAACAGTGCTTCATCAATGTCATGGGTGATCATCATGACAGTAACCCGGTGCTTGCTCCAGATCTGCAATAACTCTTCCTGGAGTTCTTCCTTTGTGATGGCATCCAACGCCCCGAAGGGTTCGTCCAGAATCAACACCTGGGGATAGATCGACAGGGCACGGGCGATCGACACCCGTTGTTTCATCCCACCCGACAATTGACCGGGCTTTTTGTTGGCAGCGTCCTCCAGACCCACCATTGCCAAATGTTGCCGCACGATATCCGTTTTCTCGGCTTTCGACTTTTCGGGATAAACCGCATTCACCGCCAGGTAAACATTTTCAAATGCCGTTTTCCAGGGCAACAGGGAATAGTTCTGGAACACCACCATGCGATCAGGCCCAGGCCGGGTAATGGTCTTACCTTGCACCCGCACTTCGCCAGTCGTTGGTTTGCGGAAACCCGACACCATATCCAGTAGGGTTGTTTTACCGCAACCAGAGTGACCAATGACGCAAACGAACTCACCTTCCTGAACCGTCAAACTGACATCTTCCAGGACGACATACGACCCATTTTGCGTTGGGTAAGATTTGGAAACGCGATCAATCTCTAGAAAGGGCACGTTGGTGGCGGATGCCTGCGAATCTACTTGGGGTGTTGTGAGGGTTTGCATAAGTAAGGAGATAGGGGGAATAGAAAATGCCAGTAGCAGCAGGCGCAAGATCAGATTCTGCGCCTGACACCTACTTAAGCAGTAGCAGCTACGGGACTATCAAAAATCACTTCTTCAATCTTGATTGGGCGATGAATCTCGAAGCTATTCAGGTAGCCAATCGGATCGTTGGGATTGAAGATCTTGCCGTCAAACAGTTGGAAGGAGTCGCGATCGGGCTGGCTATCGGGTAAGCCAAGCTGTCGCGCCGCTTCGTGATAGACATCCGCTCGATGGGTGCGTTCCAGTACTTCGACCCAGTTCCGGGGGAAGGGGGTAATGCCCCACCGTGCCAGTTGGGTCAAAATCCAGAGGCTTTCCTCCGAACGGGGATAGTTGGTTTGATCCACATAGAATTGATTGAACCGGAGCAGGGTTTGGGGTTCCTCACCCGCCACCCGCACGTAGGGGTCGATAAAGCCAGGACGGGTATATTCTGGTGCCGAACCAACATATTCTGGTCGACAGAGGAGTTCCAGGATTTCTTCGCGGTTCCGGCGATCGTCGCAATATTCGCAGGCTTCCAGCAATGCCTTCACTAAAGCGAGATGGGTTTGGGGGTACTGGTTGGCCCACTCTTCCCGCACACCGAGAACTTTCTCCGGGTGTCCTGCCCATATATCCAGGTCAGTCGCAATCACATAGCCATGCTTTTCATAGACTGCCCGCGAGTTCCAGGGATCTCCCGCACAGTAGCCATCAATGTTGTCGGCAATCAGGTTAGACACCATTTGTGCCGGGGGAATCACCGCCAGACTAACATCCGCATCGGGGTCAATGCTGCCGGTGGCTAACCAGTAACGCAACATCAAGTTGTGCATGGAGGTGGCATGAACGATTCCCAGCGTGTGAACTTTATCTGATGTGCGTGAAATTTCCTGGCGCAGGTCATCCAGGTTACGCACACCCGCTTCATAGAGGCGATCGTCCAGGGTAATGGCATTACCATTGCGGCTAACGACGAGGGCGGTTGTCATCGGTAGGGGAGCGGCCCCACCCAGGCCAATGGTCATTGCCAGAGGCATACCTGCCACCATTGAAGCAGCATCTAACCGCTTGCTGGCAACCCCTTCCATGATGGCTTTCCAGCTCGGTTCGCGGGAAAGGTTCACTTCCTCCAGACCGTGTTTGGCAAAGAATCCCTTTTCTTTCGCAACGACCAGAGGGGCACAGTCCGTCAACGGCACAAAGCCAATGTCCAGGTTGATCTTTTCCAGACCGTGTTTGGCGATCGCCACCACTTTGCCACTCTTGCGCTTCTTCTCCCGTTTTTGCTGGTTCAGGAAGTAGATCATCTCACTCCGCAGGCTGTAATAGCTGGGGTGATTCACCACTTCCATCCGCACACGAGGACGGGGAATAGGTACTTCGAGAATTTGACCGATATGGGCGGAAGGACCATTCGTCAACATCACAATCCGGTCAGACAGCAGTAGAGCCTCATCGACATCGTGCGTCACCATGATGCAGGTCATCTGGCTTTCTTCGCAGATTTTCATCAACTGTTCCTGCAAGTTGCCCCGCGTCAAAGCATCCAACGCCCCAAAGGGTTCGTCCAGCAACAGGACTTTGGGACGGGTTGCCAGGGCACGGGCGATCGCTACGCGTTGCTTCATCCCACCCGACAACTCTGCCGGTTTTTTGTGGGCGGCATGGCGCAGACCCACCATATCAATATGGCGATCAACGATTGCCTGCCGTTCTCCGTGGGGCAGGTTCTTAAAGACGCGATTGACAGCCAGCTCAATGTTCTGATAAACCGTCTTCCACGGCAGAAGAGAGTAGTTCTGAAATACCACCATGCGATCGGGTCCGGGCCGGGTGACTTCTCGACCTTCCAGCACCACACCACCCGTCGAGGGACGTTCCAGCCCTGCCACAATATTCAACAGTGTTGACTTACCACAACCGGAGTGACCAATCAGGCTGACAAACTCGCCCTGGCGGATCTTCAGCTCAATGTTCTTGAGCGCAATGTATTGCTCACCACCCGGCAATGGAAAAACTTTATCAACGTGGTCGATTTCAACAAAAGCAGACATGGTTGAGAGGAAGGATAAAGGACAAAGGCGAAAGGCGAACTGGATTCAGACGAAGGGAGAGTCCTTGTATTAGCGGGTTTCTTCGGCAACCACGAAACGGGCGATCGCTGCTACCAGCTTGTCCAAAATGAAACCGACGATACCGACGTAGACGAGCGCCAGAATGATTTCGCTGATGAGCGAACTATTCCAGGCATCCCAGATAAAGAAGCCAATGCCCACACCCCCAATCAGCATTTCCGCTGCCACAATTGCCAACCACGACAAACCAATTCCAATCCGTAACCCCGTAAACACATAGGGAACCGTAGCAGGCAACAGGATGTTGGTGAAATATTCAAACCGGGATAGTTGCAACACTTTTGAAACGTTACGGTAGTCCTGGGGAACCTGTTGGGCACCTACCGCAGTATTGATGATGATGGGCCAGATCGCTGTAATGAAAATGACGAAAATCGCAGATGGTTGGTTGTCCCGGAACAGTGCCAGGGAAAGCGGCAACCAGGCAAGGGGAGGAACGGTGCGGAGTACCTGAAACACAAAGTCCAGCGCATCGTAAACCACCGCATTAGTACCAATCAAAATACCTAATGCAATGCCAACTATGGCTGCCAAACTAAACCCGATCGCCACCCGTTGCAAACTGGCTGCCAGGTGCCAGAACAAGCCCTTATCTGTACCACCGTTGTCAAAGAAGGGGTTAATGATCAGTTCCCAGGTGTCTTTAATGACGGTAGTAGGAGCCGGAATCGGCGGATTCGCCCCCGCACACAGAACTTGCCAGATGCCCAACAGTACCAGAATGGCGATCGTGGAAATCAAAACCTTACGGGCATTTTTCTTAACGATGGGCAGTAATCGGAGGATGAACGGTGGCACAGTGGAAGAACGTTTCGAGGTGCTGACAGCCATAGGAAATTTCCGTTGAGAGTAAGTGAACCAGTAAACAGAAGCGCGCGTTAACAGACAGTACGAAATGATGGGATGGTAAAGGGCGGCAGATTACTTTGCGCCCCTACCATCACCGCAGTTCCTATGCCGAAACTTTCTTGATCTTGAGACTCTTCAGATACTCTTCAGGCTTTTCGGGGTCGAACTTCACGCCATCGAAGAAGGTTTCAACACCACGGGAAGTACTCTTGGGAATGGCCGCTTCCTGACCGATCGCCTTCGCTGCTTCGCGCCACAGATCTTCCCGGTTCACTGCATCCACCAGCTTTTTCGTGTCGGTGTCGGGTGGCAGGTAACCCCAACGGATGTTTTCCGTCAGGAACCAGAGATCGTGACTCTTGAAGGGATAGGATGCCTCGTTCGACCAGAACTTCATCAAATGAGGACTGTTGTCAACGACCTTATCGGTACCGTAGTCAAAGGAGCCTTTCGCCCGTCCCAAAATGTCAGCTTTTGGCACCTTAAACCATTCCCGCTTCGAGACGATATCGCACATTTCCTCTTTGTTCTCTGGCTTGTCGCACCAGATTTGGGCTTCTTGAATTGCCATTAATAGAGCCTTTGCCGCTTTAGGATGCTTATCCACCCATTCCGCCCGCATCGCAAATGCCTTTTCCGGGTGGTTGTTCCACAGTTCGCCCGTGGTCAGCGCGGTGTAACCCAATTTCTGAGACACCAGTTGGGCATTCCACGGTTCACCCACACAGAACGCTTCCATACTGCCGACTTTCATGTTGGCAACCATTTGTGGTGGGGGAACTACGATTGTTGAGACATCGCTATCGGGGTTGATACCACCCGCAGCTAACCAGTAACGCATCCAGCAGTCGTGGGTGCCACCGGGGAAGGTCACGGCGCACTTCACCTGGCCGCTACTCGACTTGGCTTTCGCCAAAAACTGATCTTTCAACGGCGCACTGTCGGTACCAATCTTCAAATCCTTATAAGCATTGGCAACCGAAATACATTGACCGTCCAAATTGAGTCGCGCCAGGATATACATTGGCACTTTCTTGCCATCGGTTACCTTCCCCGTTGAAATCAGGTAAGGCATAGGGGTGAGAATATGTGCCCCGTCAATCCCACCACCTTCCGAACCCAGCACGATGTTGTCACGCGTTGCCCCCCAGGAAGCCTGTTTGAGAACTTCGACATCTTTCATGCCGTACTTCTCAAAGAAGCCCTTCTCTTTAGCAATGATCAGGGGAGAGGCATCCGTCAGGGCGATAAAACCAAGCTTTGCCGTGGTTACTTCCGGTGTATCGGCAGCACTGACACTGGCAGCCGGAGAAGCACTGGGAGAACTACTTGATGTGGATGCATTATTGGATGACGAACTGCAACCATGCGCCAAAAATGTACCTGCAGCAGTTGCACCAGCGGTAAAGATGAACTTACGTCTTGAGATATTGCTCATAAGTGCCTTTCAGAAGTGCCTTTCAGATTTGAGTGTCAGAAATTTACGTGAATGGGAGATCAACACCTGCCTGGATGCAGGCTCAAGTTGAACCAACCGATGTGTGAGTGAGAAATGTGAGTGAGAAACGCTAACCAGCCACGCTAACCAGTTCAGTTGCCAGCCAGGGTTTCCTGACGCGGTGTGGCACCAAAATGCTGGATGAGCAAATCCCGGAGGATGGGCTTAAGATCCTCACAGGGAATACTTTTCATGACACAGGAACCAAGATGGGCATCCTTGCCCACTGTGCCACCCATGTAAATATCAACCCCTTCAACGGTTTGACCATTCTTACGAACTTTGGTCCCCATTAAGCCAATGTCAGCAACCTGGGGTTGACCACAGGAATTGGGGCAACCAGTCCAGTGAATCCGCACAGGTTGGGAGCATTCAACTTCTGCTTCCAGTTCCCGCACAAATTGCAAAGCACGGTTTTTAGTATCGATCAGGGCAAAATTACAGAACTGATTACCTGTACAGGAAACTAATGCCCGTTCCAATGCTGTTGGATTCACCGAAAACTTCTGTAGCAGTGGTTCTGCCAGTAAAGGACTGATATGGGCATCGGGCACGTCAGGAATGATGACATTTTGCTCGACGGTAAGACGCAATTCACCGCTACCGTAGACCTCCGCCAATCGCGCCAGGTCAAACATGTCCTGGGCGTAGATACGTCCGACGGGAATGAGTAACCCAACATAGTTCAGGCCAGGTTGTTTCTGCGGATAGACACCGAGATGATCGCGCTTATCCCACAGAATTTCGTCCTTCGGTGCGGCAATGGGTAGGGTAGCCCCTAACCGCAGTTCCACCTCAGCGCGGAATTTTTCCAGCCCCCATTCGTCGATTAACCACATGAGACGAGCTTTCTGGCGGTTTGCCCGTAAACCATGATCACGGTAAACCAGCAAAATTGCTTCACAGATAGCAACGACATCCTCGGGAGTTGTCCAGGCGTTCAGGGGGATAGCGGCTTCACAACGTTTGGCAGAGAAGAACCCGCCCACCAGAATGTTGAACCCAAAGGTGCCATCCTTATATGCCGGAATAAAGGCAATGTCATTAATTTCGGCATGGACGGAATTATCCCGGCAGCCCGCGATCGCAATATTAAATTTGCGCGGCAGGTTAGAGAACGTGGGATTACCCTGACCTTTATTGGTAATTAAATCCTGAACAGCGTTGCACAGGTCACGGGTATCAAACAACTCATCGGCATCAATCCCAGCCACCGGCGAGCCGGTAATGTTGCGGACATTGTCCATGCCTGATTGAATGCTGGTCAACCCGACTGATTCCAACTGCCGAAAGATGTGGGGTATATCCTCAATCCGGATACCCCGCAGTTGAATGTTTTGGCGGGTGGTAATGTCACCCACCCCGTCCTCGCCATACCGTTGGATGACCTCTGCCAGCACCCGTAGTTGTTCACTGGTAATCACCCCATTGGGGAGACGCAACCGCATCATGAACTTACCGGGGGTTGATTGGCGAAAGAAAACGCCCATCCACTTCAGGCGGTGGTCGCGATCGGTTTCATCCATCGCTTCCCAACCAATGCGGGCAAAGTGTTCCAGCTCTGCCTTAACCGCCAAACCATCCTTTTCCGCCTTAAACTTTTCAAACTTGTTCTGACTTGCCGCCGCCGGGACTGTGCTTGTCATAATTTCCCTTTTCTCTGAACTGCATCTAGAGCAGCGATCCGTATAACCCTGCCAGGACGAGCAGTTAAGAATTATTGCAATTCTGCCAGCGAGACTCGCCTTGTGCCCTGTTGAAGACTAAATTAAGCGGATAGACCGACGGAAATCGTATAGTTAGTTACAAAAGATTGCTAATTATTAACTTTCCGCATAATTTATATGCGGTTTCAGCATTTTAATCAGTTACTCCTCAGAAAAAATAAGTTGTAAAGCCGTCAAAAGGCTTACCCCATAAGGCGATCACGCTTTGTTAAAACATCTTGACAAAATCCAGTATGAACTCGATTGTGTGTCATCTAAATTGCCTGGAACAGTATCAGGTAGCTGATTGGTAGCTGATTGATTGAGCATCACAGAGTTTAGGTTGGGCAAGGGACGACAGCAACGTTGCCGTCACACCAACCATTGCCTGATAAGGTAAGCACAGTAGGATTGGCGATCGGGCGACAGGGCGATCGCCCATAACCAAGAGCATTGGCAATGGACAATACTTCACTGCTTCAGCAAGCACAGGCGATCGCGGAACAGGGAGACTGGGGACAGTTGAGTCATCACCTTCAGAAGATGCTACTGGCCGACCCAGCGTTCCCACTCACACCAGCCGCTAAACAACAGATGCTGACCCTGGCACTTCATGTGCTAGAAGCGGGTGATTTTCAGGAACGGTGGGATGTCGCCAAGGTATTTCCAGCATTTGGGTCGGCGGCGATCCCCCCCCTGACCACGCTACTTCAGGATGAGGATGCCGAACTGGAAACCCGCTGGTTTGCAGCGCGGATTTTGGGTCAATTTGATAGCCCAGAAACTATCCAGACATTAATTCAGCTGTTGCAACAAAGCGAGGATGAGGAGTTAAGACTGGTTGCAACCGAAACCTTAGCCCATTTGGGGCCGGCAGCGATCGCCGCCCTGACAGAGTTGTTACCGGACACGCGCACTCGCCCTTTTGCCGTGCAGGCCCTTACCCAAATCCGCCGTTCCGAGACAATCGCGCCCTTACTAACGGTAGTCACGGATGACGAACCAACTATTCGGGCGATCGTGATCGAAGCCCTGGGTAGTTTCCATGACCCTCGCATTCCTCCCCTCTTGGTGCAAGCGCTTACTGATACAGCAGCCAGGGTTAGACGGGCAGCCGTTACCAGCTTAGGAGTACGGACTGACCTGGTTGAATCCTTTGATCTGGTCAAACATTTATCTGATCGCCTGTGGGACTTGAACTTGGACGTGTGTCAGCAAGCAGCGATCGCCCTTGGTCGGTTGGGTACGACTGCCGCTGCCGCTGCCCTCTGGCAGGTGCTACAGTCACCCCATACGCCATTGCCATTGCAATTAGAAACCGTGCGGGCCCTCGGTTGGGCAGGCAGTATGCAAGCCCTGGAATACTTGCACCAGGCATTGTCTCTCCCGGTGACAACAACCGCACCACCCACGCTCTACCAGGAAATCATCACCGTTTTGGGGCGCTGGGCCGATCCTGACCTGAAACCCCGTACCAGCGAAATTCTCATCAACGCCCTCGCCTCCACGCATGAAGCCATCAATCATCCCCTTGTAAAACAGGCGATCGCGCTGGCACTGGGGCATCTGGCACAACCGGTAGCCCTGCCATCACTGGTGCAACTGCTGGCAGACAGTGACGTGGGGGTACAATTACACGCGATCGCCGCACTCAAGAACCTGGACAGTCCCACCACCCGTCATCAATTGAACGAGTTAGCCAGTCGTACAGACCTGCCAGCAGCCATGCGGCAAGGAGTGGCGATCGCTCTGCAAGAATGGAACCGTGTTTAGGGACACTTTCACGATTGCTTCATTCCACCATTGCCCTTTCTCACAAATAATTTTTTTCACCCTCACAAATTCCTCAGATTTGTCTCCTAATCTTTGATCAATCATTTTTTGATTGATCATCGTTTTGTTGTGTTTGAGTAACGGTGTCTCAGGTAATGCCCTAGAACAACGAATTAACCCATTAGTCGTGCTGCTGCAGCCAGGAGGGAACAGCGATGGAGTCTCGGAGACAAGCCCTAATCCGGTTTTTGCAAGAAGAGTTGGCAATTCCATCCGCAGACCTGGAACTGGCATTACAAGCGCTGGAACCAATGCCCAACCTGTTACCCATGATTCTGTGGCAGTATGGCCTGGTAACCATTGCGCAACTGAACCGGATCTTTGATTGGCTGGAACAGTACGATGATGGCATGCTACACCTCGCTCAAACCTTAGCCATCCCGTCATGCTGACAGCAGCCCTGCGCCAACTAATCAGCCTGGTCACCCTGACGGCAAGTGGCATGTCAGGGAGTTATTCCCTGACAGCATTGGCGATCGCAACGCCGCATCTACCACTACATAGCCGCACCAGCAGGATCGCGCAGCTCTTGGAGAAGCAGAAAATGAGGGCAAAACAGGTAGCAGCAAGACAATATGTTGGTTCGTAGTTGTTGGTGTACCCCGACCAGGATTTTTCTGGACTTGGCAGAATGGGGCGATTACCACAAGATCAATAAAAAAGCTGCTAGCCCTTCAGCTAACAGCTTTTCAAATATGGGCGAAGCGAGACTCGAACTCGCAAGGCCGAAACCGCCGCATTTTGAGTGCGGTGCGTCTACCAATTCCGCCATTCGCCCGCGTTAAGCCTCCCTATTATACAGAATTAGAGGCTTTGGTGTAAAAAACTTTTTCGTGCCGCAGCAACCTCTAACGACTGGCCTTTAACGACTGGCCTTTAACGACTGGCTCTTTCGGACACTAAGGGTTGTGCTTTACCCGGTGCCTGCCAGACTACCTGACGCTGGTAGGGATCAATGCGATTCGAGGTTTGCTGCATCAGCGATCGGGTCTGGGTTGGGTCAAAGTATTGAGTGAACATTGCCTGCTCCTGTTGCACCCGCTCATCTGTTGCCTTCACTGCCACATCTAGTTCTTGCAACTTTGCGACCTGAGACAGGCGATAGGGAATGAGGTTTGCCAAAGCAATAACTGCCACGCTCGACAACAACACATTGACGCCCAACTTAACCGTCGCCTCGATCGCGATCGCCCGGTGGGGATCTTGACGGGGGTGTTTGCGCGAACGAGGAACCCGGCGGGGGCGGCGAGTCGTCCTAGGATCAGGAGTCGGCAGTTGATACGCGTGCATGGTGATATTTGATTCCGTTGTGGCAGCAAGCAAATTGAAAAAGGCTGCTTCCTTAGCGTAAACAGCACAGCAGAGAGGCAAGATAAAGCGGCAACACGCCAATAGACCTACTATCCATTAAACACGCACTTTGCGATTGGATCACCGGACTTTTGCCGAAGTTGATAAACGCAAAATAGCCTGTTCTGGCCAGTTGACTTTACCGGAACCGATTAGCCTCCACTGTTTAAGGA
>CAZGDE010000037.1:0-26600 GCA_964524315.1 uncultured bacterium | reverse complement strand
GGATAAGGTGAATCCGGGCGATCGCCCCAATGTCAAAGGTTCCCAGGTGGCGGATGACCTGATTGCTAAAGGAGCCGATCTCATCATCTTTAACTCTGACGACTTTAAGGATGATGCGCTGGAAACCGCCAAAAAGCACACTACCATTCCGGTGATCCATGCGTCCGGCGACTATGCCTGGAAAGAAGGCAAAAACTATAAGAACCAGCCGAATCTGGGCAACATCATGGGACGGATGGAGTTTGGCAAAATGATGGCGGGTTGTGCCGCTGCCCTCGGTACTGACACGGGCAAGATTGGCTACATTGGCCCCCTGATTAATGATGAAACCCGTCGTTACGTCTCAGCCGCTTACCTGGGAGCGAAGTACTGCTGGGAAAATTATCGCAAGAAGCCACCGGCAGATCTCAAGTTTAAAGTGACCTGGATTGGCTTCTGGTTTAACATTCCTGGTAAAACCCTTGACCCCACCAAAGTTGCCGACGACTACTACAACGGTGGCTACGATGTGGTGATGTCGGGGATTGATACCCCAGAAGCGGCAGTCCAGGGGAAAAAAGCGGCTGAGGCAGGGAAAAAAGTTAAGTACGTTCACTATGACCTGAAAACAGGGTGTGAGCTGGCTCCCGATATTTGTCTGGGAGTTCCCTACTACCACTGGGCATTGCCTTATACAGCTGCCATTAAGAAGGCAATGGCAGGCACCATGCCCAATGAATTTGTTTGGTTAGGCCCGGAATGGAAGGATATCAACGCCCCAACTTCGATGATTGGCTTCTTGCCCGGTAAGGCACTGGGTGAAAACCAGAAGTATATCGACGAGTTCATTAAAGGTATGGGCGATGGCAGTATCAACCTTTATAAGGGCCCCATCAACTTCCAGGATGGCACAACTTACGTAGCAGCCGGAAAAACTGCCACTGATCAGGAAATCTGGTACCTACCGCAATTGCTTCAGGGTATGGAGGGCCCCAGTAAGTAGTCATTCCAACTACTGTATCTTGCCGATGTATCTTGCCAAACCTGCTAAAGGTTCTAGCAAGCATTGATACTTTAGCTTACTAAATCCTTGCAGGTGGGGGATAGTTGCGTCCCCCACCTCCTCTGCCCCGGACTGACGGTTATCGCTTTCGGTGCAGAAAATTATCAATTCGCTATACCAGGGTTATTGCTGAAGAGGCAAGCCATGAGTGTAGGGAACAATAAAGCTGAAATATATACGGCACATAGCGGTCATGCTTTATCTACAACCCTCTCCGGGTGGAACTCAGGAGTTGTTTAGAAAACAAACCACCTGTGAGGGCAGGTTTAGCAACAGAATGACTGGCTGATGCTCAGGATTGTGGCAAAATCTGCCCCTACGCCAGGTAAATTCTTTTCTGAAGACCGCCTAAGTATTCAATCAATTAAATCAATCAATTTTTCCCTGGCTCAGTCAACAACCCTAACTTAAAACCCTCCCATTCTCGATAGCCCATAATGGAAACGATTCCAAGGACTCCTGATGAAGGTTGAGCTACAAACTATTTCCAAGCGATTTGGCGCAGTCCAGGCGAATCGGGATGTGTCACTGACCGTCGAAGCGGGTAGTATTCACGGGCTGTTGGGGGAAAACGGGGCAGGTAAAAGTACGCTGGTGAAGGTACTTAGTGGCTTTATCAGTCGTGATTCTGGCCTGGTATTGCTGGATGGGCAAGCAGTCGAAATTAAGACCCCGGCAGATGCCATCCGTTTGGGGATTGGCATGCTCCATCAAGACCCTCTCGATTTTCCGCCGCTGTCTGTACTGGATAACTTTATGGCTGGTAAACCGGGTGCGGTGTTGATTAATCGACAGCAGGCAGCAAAAGAATTCCAGCAGCTTTCTAGCCAGTTTAATTTCAATCTGAAGGTGAATGAGCGAGTTGGTAACCTGACCGTCGGTGAACGCCAACAGCTAGAGATTTTGCGGTTGCTATCTCTGGGCATTAATACCCTGATTTTGGATGAACCAACAACGGGTATTTCCGCATCACAGAAAGAGGCATTGTTTGCTGCCGCAAAACGATTAGCGGCTCAGGGTAAATCGGTCATCTTTGTGTCGCACAAATTGGAAGATGTGAATGAGTTATGCGATCGCCTCACAGTTTTGCGCCAGGGAGAAGTCGTCGGTGATCTAGAGATTCCCTGTCCCGATGCGACGTTGGTCGAGTTGATGTTTGGCAAAGAATTAGCCCCTCCCAACAAACCCCAAACCAGTCAGGCAAGGGTGACATTGAACTTAGAAAATGTCAGCCTGACCACCGATCGCTTACGCATTAACATCGGTAACCTTCAAGTAAATCGTGGTGAAGTCATTGGTCTGGCGGGTTTAGAAGGGAGCGGGCAACAATTGTTACTGCAATTCTGTGCCGGGTTATTACCCGCGACGACGGGTCGAATTTATGTCTGTGATCAGGACATGACCACAAAACCCTATCAGGATTACCTGGCGGCAGGTATTGGTTACTCACCCGCCGATCGCCTGCGTGAGGGGTTAATTCGGGGAATGACCATTCACGAGCATGTTTCCCTCCGCACGCCACCTGAGGGCTGGTTTGTTGATTGGAAGGCAACTCTGGAAAAAACCCTCTACGCGATTGCCGTATTCAAAATTCGGGGTAAACCCAACAGCAAGGTCGAACGATTGTCGGGAGGTAACCAGCAACGTACCCAACTGGCATTGTTACCCACACCACTGAACTTACTGTTAATGGAACATCCCACCCGTGGTTTGGATATTGAATCGGTGCTGTGGGTATGGCAACAATTGATTGCCCGTTGCGAAGGGGGAACAACTATCCTGTTCACTTCTTCTGACCTGGATGAAATCATGCAATACAGCGATCGCGTCATTGTCTTTAGTGGTGGGGAGGTTTCCGAACCCATTGATGTTGCCGATCTCACCGTTGAACGCCTCGGTCAAATGATTGGCGGCAAATTTAACTATCAACCTCCACCCGTTCCCAGCCAGCACTGATGCACTCAAATCGAGCCAGTTTGGATATGAAAAAGTTTTTCCCGACCGATGCAACGCTTTACTACCAGGTAGTATCGCTGGCGATCGCCCTCGCCCTCATTGCTGGCATCATTCTCCTGATGGGGGCATCGCCCGTGGAAGTTATGACCAATATGGTCAGTGGGGCGTTTGGAACACCGGGGCAGTTTGCCCGTGTGCTGGCAACCCTGGCACCGTTGTTGCTTTGTACCAGTGGGTTGCTGTTTACCTTTACTGCCGGGCTGTATAACCTGGGCATCGAAGGGCAAATTATGGCAGGGGCGATCGCTGCCATGCTGCCTATCCGTCTATTTCAAGACCTGTTACCTGCCCCCCTGGTGATTATCCTGGCAATTTTGGCAGGTGGGTTAGGAGGTGCCCTTTGGGGTTTGTTAGCCGGTATTCTCAATGTGTTTGGTCGCATTAACGAAATTTTTGCTGGTTTAGGGCTGAATTTCGTTGCTGATGGGCTGGCGCTTTACCTCATCTTTGGCCCGTGGCAGAAGGAGGGCGTCGCATCGATGAGTGGGACAGAACAGTTCAAAGAATCTCTCTGGTTGCCGACATTTGGCAATACAGAAGCCAGCCCGATCTCGCTGCTACTGGGGCTTGCTGCCCTCATCATCACAGTCATTGTGATGCGGGGTACTTACTTTGGTTTGCAATTGCGTGCCGTTGGGCAGAACCTCCGAGCCGCCTATGTATTGGGTATCAAATCAGTGCGGCAACTGCTAAGTGCCTTTGTCATTTGCGGCTTGTTTGCTGGCATCGCTGGTGCTCTGCAAGTGCTGGCAGTATTTCACCGCCTCATCCCCAGTATTTCCAGTAACTTAGGATTCCTGGCATTGTTAGTGGCAATGCTGGTAGGGTTTAATGCCTGGTTAATTCTACCCGTAGCATTTTTCTTTAGCGCGCTCAACATTGGTAGCCTCCAACTACCCCTTTCCCTGAATCTCGAATCATCCCTGGCAGGTGTCATTCAAGGGATGCTGGTGCTGGCTATTTTGTTAGGGCGCGGTTTAAGTAATGTTCAATTACTAAACCATTTTCAGTATTGGATTTTCAGCCGGTTCAGGAAAGCCTCGGTGTGATACGACTTTAAACCTGGAGTTTAGACTAATTCAAAAAATACGCACCTGTAGGAGGGGCGAACGTCTGTATGGCCTGACGGTATGGCTGCGCTTTTCTTGTATGCCCGTCATGGCTTTACGCCCTTACATATAGTGGAAAAGTACATTTATTCTAAACTTCAATCAAAAAGTACTGTGTGCTGATACAACGGCTGGTAAGGGCGGGTTTAGCAGATGAGATACTTGTTTGACCGATAGCGTTTGGCCAAACCCGCCCCTATCGGATCTGCCCTGTGCGTAATTTAATTTGGTATGACTTATCAACCTAAAAACGTCGGAGTTCTCAAAGAACTCCGACGTTTCAACTCCTCAAAGAATACAAACAAAAACAGGGATGAACCATTTCATCCCTGTTCAGCTACTTACTGAGAGTTTCGAGATTATAACTGTGGAGTGTACTGCTCCTTCTCTGGTATATCTGTATACTCAGAAACGATCCGCCGGAACTCTTCACCGTCGATGGTTTCCCGTTCGATCAATAGATCGACGAGCCGATCTACGACTTCTCGATTTTCCCGAATGATGCGACGAGCTTCGTCATAGCAATGTTCGACGATGGAACGAACCTGCGCATCAATGCGGGAGGCAATTTCCTCAGAGTATTCAGATTTCATCATCCAATCCCGTCCCAGGAACACCTCACCCGACTGACTTTCGAGGGAGAGCGGCCCCAGATCGGACATGCCGAAGCGGGTTACCATTTGTCGTGCCATGGTTGTCACCTGTTGCAGATCATTGCCTGCGCCAGTGGTGACTTCGGCATCGCCAAAGATGACATCCTCTGCGGCACGACCACCTAGCGCGCCAGTAATTCGTGCCAGGATTTGCGAACGGGAAATCAGACTTTGATCGTCAGTGGGAGTGAACCAGGGTAAACCACGCGCCTGCCCCCGTGGTACCAGAGTTACCTTCTGAACAGGGTCGTGATCCTTTACCAAAGTCCCGATGATAGCGTGACCGATTTCATGATAGCCAATTAGCCGCTTACTCTTGCTGTCAACCAGAGGCGTACCTTCCATCCCGGCAACGACCCGATCAACGGCATCGTCAATTTCCAGCATGGTGATGGCATCTTTCCGCCGCCGAGCCGTGAGAATGGCCGCCTCATTCAGCAGGTTTGCCAGATCCGCTCCGGTAAAGCCGGGTGTACGACGGGCGATCGCATCCAGGGAAATTTCCGTTGCTAACTTCTTATTCCGGGCATGTACCTTCAACACTTCCAGACGACCTTTGATATCGGGTGGGTCAACCGTTACCTGCCGGTCAAATCGACCGGGACGCAGGAGGGCAGAATCCAACACGTCGGGACGGTTAGTCGCCGCTACGATGATGATGCCTGTATTACCTTCAAACCCATCCATTTCGGTCAATAACTGGTTTAGGGTTTGTTCCCGCTCATCGTTGCCGCCGCCGATACCGGCTCCCCGTTGGCGACCGACGGCATCAATTTCATCAATAAAGACAATACAGGGAGCGTTTTCCTTGGCTTTCTTGAACAGATCCCGGACACGGGAAGCGCCTACCCCAACAAACATTTCTACGAACTCGGAGCCAGAGATGCTGAAGAAGGGGACACCTGCTTCACCGGCGATCGCCTTTGCCAATAGAGTTTTCCCTGTCCCCGGAGGGCCAATTAGCAATACGCCCTTGGGAATCCGTGCGCCAACGGCAGTGAATCGTTCAGGCTTCTTCAAGAAGGTAACAACTTCTTGCAATTCTTCCTTCGCTTCCTCAATTCCAGCGACATCATCAAACATGACACCCGTTTTGGCTTCCATCATGAAGCGGGCGCGGGACTTACCGAAGTTCATTGCCTGTCCTGGGCCACCCGGAACGTTGCTAGAACGACGGAACAGGAAAAACAGCCCACCAATCAGGAGAATGGGGAAAATCAGATTGCCGAGAATTCCCCAAATCGCCCCATCATTTCGTACCGGATGGGAATCAAGGTTAATTTTGGATTCCCGCAGGCGGGTAATCAATTCTGGGGCATTACCCGGCAAGTCTACCCGCAAGCGTTGCAGGCGGTTGTCCAGTTCGGGGTCAACCGCTTCCACGATCGCGGTGCGCCCATTGTCGTAGAGATCCACACTAACCACCCGGTTAGCATCCAGGTATTCCAAAAACCGACCGTAGGTCATGCGAGTACTGGCCGCATTCTTGCCCATATTGACGGGCGATGAAGCAAACGACCCTTGCCAGATGAAAAACCCGATTACCAGTGCGGGCAATGCCCACAATAGAATGGTTCTCCAAGAAATTTTCATAAGTTAACGCCCTCTAAAATTGCGTCACAACCGCCGATACCGCCTGAGAGAAAGTCGATTAACCCTCTCAGCGTCTCCGCGACTCCGTGAAATGTAGTTTTTTTTACAGTTTGCCCCTGGGAAGGCTGGCAGAAGCAGATAGCAGTAAGCGACCTTCGTTAAAGACAATTGTTAATTAAATTTAACGTAATTATCAGGATTGGGGCAACATAAGTTGACGTATCAATGCCGCCAATTGTGACGCGCTATCTGGCACTGCTAGGCTGGCTGCCCGTTCTGACATGGTTTTCAGGCTGATTGCCGCTGTTGTTCCGGCTACCTCATCCTGGAGTAATTGCCGTACCTGCGTCTTTAAGGTTTCTTCTGAGAGTGCCGTTTGCTGGTACAAAATGGCTGCTCCAGCCTGGGCAAAGACATTGGCGTTGTAGGTTTGATGGTCTTCGGCGGCGTAGGGGTAGGGAATTAGGATCGACGGGGTGTGGGTCATTGCCAATTCGGTTAATGTGCCGGCTCCCGCCCGACTGATCACCAGATTTGCCCGCCGGAATAACCCTGCCATGTGGGAGTAAAAGGGTAAAGAAAAATAATGGGGATGTTCCAAGCTCTTTGCGTTGGGATCGTTGTCACCTGTTTGATGCACAATCCAAATTCCGGCGGCTAACCAATCCGGGGCACACTCGCGAATCAGGCGATTGACTGCTACTGCTCCCTGACTGCCACCTACGATTGCCAGTAGGGGCACGTCCGGGGGAATGGGTAAATCCGGCAGATCAATCCCCGCATCGGTGAGAAATTGGGGGCGAACAGGAGTGCCAACCACACAGCTTTTTGCCCGGGGCAGGTAGGTCGCTGCCGCCCCGAAACCCAGTGCTACCCGATCGCACCATGGCCCCAGTAACCGGGTTACTTTTCCTGGTAAGGCATTGGACTCATGCAAAATGACAGGTAACCCTAACGAACGGGCTGCTACAACAGCCGGAGCGGCAATATAACCACCCGTTGTAAACACCCCATTAAACTTGCCCTGTTGCAACAGTTGCCTGACCTGCCAGATGGAGGTCACCAACTTCAGTAACACCTTGACCGCCGCCAAGCCTCGTTTTTGAAAACCCTCAACGGCAACTGTATGTAGCGGATAGGCCGCAGGTACCAGTTGGGTTTCCAGCCGATCAGGCACGCCCAACCATTCGATCTGATAATCGGGTAATTGTTCGGCAACGGCGATCGCGGGGAACACATGGCCACCCGTGCCGCTAGCAGCAATCAGCAGGCGAATGGTGGGAGATGACGGAGTGGTAGATGAAGTCATCATAGCTGCTACTCCAAACTTGGCTGACAGAGTAGAATCGGATGCATTAAATGTTTTGCTGGAATGGTTGCTCAAATAACTTATAGATAATAGACTGCAAATCGCCCGCTTCTGCTATTTTTCATCGACTCTGTTACGTCTGGTCTATGACGTTTCAGTTGATTAATCCTCGTTCATTTCAGTCGCCAACTTACATCCACGCCATCTATATGCCTATGCTTTCGCCTCAGTCTTCAGTTTGCCTGCCTTCGTCTCAACCCTCGCTCTCGCTGCGATTGAAGCGTCAGGGACGACAGGTAAGCTTCTTTGCCGTTAGTTTAGCGTTGGCGATTGGTTTAGGCATTCCTTTTGGTAGCGATCGCGCTCAGGCTGACAGCCCTGAAACGGCCCCCGCAGCTCTAAAGACAGCCCTCAGTGACATTGATGCAGCGGCTAACCAACGGAATGTGCAGTCGGTGTTGCAATTCTATAGCCCAACCTTTACCCATTCGGATGGGTTGACCCGGCAAACGCTGGAACAGTCACTCAGCAAACTCTGGAAACGCTACCCCAACCTTACCTATAAGACGGAATTAAAATCCTGGAAAGCTGAAGGTAATGGGATTGTGGCAGAAACCAGTACACACATTACTGGTAGCCAAAAGCTGGGTGATCGCGAATTTAAACTCGACTCGACCCTGCGATCGCAACAACGGTTTGAGAATCAGAAAATTGTCCGCCAGGAGATCCTGGCAGAGCGGAGTCAAATCACCTCTGGCAGTAACCCGCCAACAGTGACGCTCACGTTGCCAGAGCAGGTGCGGCCCGGACAGGAATTTAGCTTCGATGCGATCGTGCAAGAGCCTTTGGGAAACGATTTGCTTTTAGGCACAGCCCTGGAAGAACCTGTTAAAGCTGATGGCCTGGTTGACCCGACGACGGTCGATCTGGAGGTACTCTCGGCAGGTGGTATCTTCAAGGTTGGACGTGCCCCGCTGACCAGTGATAATCGTTGGGTTTCTGCGGTACTGGTGCGTCAGGATGGGATGACCATGATTACGCAACGGCTGAGAGTGATGGGAAGCAAACCAGTTAGTGCCAGGTAAGGCAATCGCTGGGAGATCAAAATATCCCCTTTGTTGGGGCAGGTTTCGCCGAAATTGACTGTTGCATCCGTCAATTTATTTGCCAAATCTGTCCTGGTAATGGTTTGGTTTTCTGGAAATCTCCTATGCTGTTAGGCACATTAAACTAATAAACTAAAACACGAGTCGTTCCGAGTCCTTCTGCTTTCTATTGTCTTGCACTGGGCATAAGGTCAGGGGAGCTGAGCAAGCTGGAGAAGCTACCCAACCGGAATAGCTGTCTACCCAACCTGTGAATGTGTTATGTCGATCGGCAAACTATCAGACTCCGATGATTTGCAGAGCCAGGCCGCAACCCTGCGACTCTCCCGAATTAATCTATTGACCATGCTGCGGCTCGGTCTATTTCAGATGGGTTTGGGGATGATGTCTGTCCTGTTCCTGGGTGTGTTGAACCGGACGATGATTGGCAATCTGGCCATTCCCGCCACGATCGCCGCTGGGGCGATCGCCGCTCATCAAATTGTTGCGCCGGCACGGGTTTGGTTTGGGCAACTATCGGATGCCAAAACTCTATATGGCTATCACCGAACGGGTTATGTCTGGATTGGTACGGCCTTCTTTGCTGGCCTGTCATTTCTCGCCGTACAGGTCATGTGGCAACTGGGAGATGCGGTGCAGGCGGCGGGTGGTTGGGGTTTAACCCCGGCTGTGATGGGTTGGACAGCGGGTCTGGCCGTCGTATTTGCCCTCTATGGCATGGCGTTGAGTGCTGGTTCTACCCCATTTGCAGCGTTGCTGGTGGATGTTTCGGATGAAAGCAATCGCTCCAAGCTGATTGGCATTATCTGGTCGATGCTGATGGTGGGTATTGTCGTGGGCGCGATTTTGATCAGTGTTTTGCTAAAGCGGCTGACGCTGGATACCCCGCCAGATATACTACGAGCAACGATTAACCGGATCTTTGTGGTGGTGCCAGCGATTGTGCTTGGTTTGTCTGTGATTGGTACGTTTGGGGTAGAACGTAAATATTCGCTTTACCGTTCCCGTTCCAAAGTCAGCGATCGCGAAGATCAAATTACGCTGGGTCGGGCGTTACAGGTATTGACTGCTAGCCGTCAAACTGGGTTGTTTTTCTCCTTCTTGCTATTGATGACGCTGAGCCTGTTCATGCAAGATGCCATCATGGAACCTTACGGGGCGACCGTGTTCCGCATGGAGTATGCCAAAACCACCTTACTCAATGCTTTCTGGGGGACGGGTACCCTCATTGGTATTTGCAGTAGTGGTTTTCTCGTGGTTCCCCGGCTGGGCAAGCAAAAGACGGCCAAAGTGGGCTGTTTGCTGGTGGCTACCTGTTTTCTGCTGTTGATTGCCGCTGGTTTCTCAGGTGATCAGAATGCCTTGAAAGGCGTAATCTTTTTGTTTGGGCTGGCTTCAGGGGTGACGACAACCGGCGCGTTAAGTCTCATGTTAGATTTAACGATCGCGGAAACGGCTGGTACGTTTATTGGTGCCTGGGGATTGGCTCAAACGCTGGCACGGGCTGTTGCCACAGTCGCCGGGGGAACCGTACTCGACCTGGGTAATCAACTCTTCCCCTCGTCGTCAGTACTGGCGTATGGTCTGGTTTTCTTCGTGCAAGCGATTGGTATGGTGGTGGCGGTTGTGCTGCTCAGTCGGGTGAATGTGGCGGAATTTAAGGAAACTGCCGAACGCGCGATCGCGGCTGTGATCGGTAACGAACTTGACTAGGGCGTAATCAATTAGGAAGCAAATCGGAGATAGTGGATAGAGCATGACTCCAATTCACTTCCCCCTATGACAACGGATTTCTGGACGCAAGTTCTTGATTTTGCTGATTCCACCACGCAAGTAGTGGGTGAACATGTTCTGCAAGAGTTGGGTCAGGTACAGGCAACGGCCAAAGCCGATGGGAGCCTGGTTACTCGGAGCGATCGCTGGGCAGATGAGGCTTTGCGTCAGGCAATCCAGACCACCTTCCCAGACCACGGTGTTCTAAGCGAAGAAACTACCCATATTTTTCCGGCTAACGAGTGGTGCTGGATGATTGATCCAATCGATGGCACAACCAATTTTGCCAGGGGGTTGCCCCTTTGGGGAATTTCACTGGGGTTGCTCTATCGGGGTATACCGGTTTTTGGCTATGTGCATCTACCACCTCTGCGGCAATCGTTTCATGGTTACTGGTACGGTGACTCCGGTTTAACCGGGCCTACAGGGGCCTTTCTCAATGGTCAACCCATCCATGCCAGTCTGGATGATGTTTCCCCCAACCATTTCTTTAACCTCTGCGCTCGAAGTACTGCCGTTTTGCAAAACCCCTTTCCGGCCAAGATTCGCATGCTGGGGGTGGCAACCTATAATTTACTCACGGTTGCCGCTGGTTGGGCGTTAGGCGGAGTCGAAGCGACGCCTAAAATCTGGGATATTGCGGCGGTGTGGGCGATCGTCCAGGCGGCTGGCGGAGTTTGGACACCCCTGGAAGCTGGCCCAATTTTCCCCCTGCAAACTGGGCAGAACTACAGCCGCCGGGCATATCCAACCCTGGTGGTGAGTCGGCAGGAATTAGTGCCGGTTTTTCTGCCGTTGGTAGAGTCAATTGGCAGTAAAGGCACAGCACGGTCATAAGCGGCTCTACGTCAATTCTTTCCGCCCCTCCCGATCAGTTGCCCTATTGTCGGGAGTTGGTATTAAACCCAGCGGTACCGTATCGGTAGGAGGGGCTGGCACGATCGCAACCTGTCGCTGCCGTCTTCCCGTAAAATGCTAATCGGGGAGACGGATTAAGGAAATGTGTTGAGGAGCAAGGATGATTGACGCTGTTTGACTTGACTTTGTTTGACTTGACTTTGTTTGACAGGGTTAGGATGAATAGTGGCCTTGAGCCTTGACGTTTAACCCTTCGCCTTCCCCTCATTACTCGCTAGTTTGGAGAACCGCTGTGGATTTAACCCGCATTCCTGCTCAACCGAAACCTGGTTTGATAAATGTCCTGATCGAAATTCCTGCTGGGAGTAAGAATAAGTATGAATTCGACAAAGACATGAACGTTTTTGCGCTTGATCGCGTCCTCTATGCGTCAGTTCAATATCCGTATGATTACGGTTTTGTTCCCAATACCCTCGCGGATGATGGTGACCCACTGGATGGCATGGTCATTATGGATCAACCAACATTCCCCGGTTGTGTGATTGCCGCTCGCCCGGTGGGAATGCTAGAGATGATAGACGGCGGCGATCGTGACGAGAAGATTCTCTGTGTTCCCGATAAAGATCCCCGTTATGCTCAGGTTAAGTCCCTGGCTGATATCGCGCCCCATCGTCTGGATGAAATTGCCGAGTTTTTCAGAACTTATAAAAATCTGGAGAAAAAGGCGACTGAAATCCTGGGATGGAAAGATGTTGATCAGGTAATGCCACTGGTAGAAGCTTGTATCAAAGCTGGTGCCGCAAAGGGGTAGGTATTCAATGCACAAGGGGCTAAAGCCCCTTGTTAACGATTCCCAACTTCAGGGTTCTGACCAGGGTGACGTTTTGTCCCATTAGTCGATACATTTGTATAAGAAGTCGTTTATTATATCCCAAAACTTTAATAAGTATTCCTGACTGGCCTGGTTAGTCTGGTATACACAAATGATCAACAACCAGAGGAGTGACGAGACGACAGGTTCTACTACTTCTTCGGTCTTTGGAAGACATTCTGGTATGCAGCGTACGCTCCTTCTAGCCAAAATTCATAACTGCACATTAACGGCTGCCAATTTGCACTATGTCGGTAGCATTAGTGTGGATGAAACGATATTAAATGCAGCGGGAATTCTACCCTATGAGCAGGTGCAGGTTGTTAATGTTTCCAATGGTGAGCGATTAATCACCTATGCCATTCCTGCGCCTCCCCATTCCGGTGCAATTGAGTTAAATGGAGCAGCAGCACGTTTAGGTGTAGCTGGCGATCGCCTGATTATTATGACCTATGCGCAGCTATCTGCAGAGGAATTGACTACTTATTCACCCAAAGTTGTCATGGTTGATAACCAGAATCGCCTGGTTGAAGTTCGTCGATACACAGACCTGTTAGAAGAAATCCACCTGATTGACAATGTCAAACCTTGACCAATCGAAACCAAATGTACGGTCTGAGAGCGGGGAGGCTGAGGAAATTAGCCACTCTCCCGATTTTGTAGTGCAGTTTTGGGGTGTCCGGGGTAGCATTCCTGCACCTGGCCCTGAAACGGTTCGTTATGGCGGTAATACCTCTTGTGTCGAAATGCGAGTGGGTGGTAAACGGCTCATTTTCGATGGTGGTACAGGTATCAGGGTGTTGGGTAAAAACTTACTCAAACACATGCCCCTGGAAGCGTATATCTTCTTCACCCATTCCCATTGGGATCATATTCAAGGCTTCCCGTTTTTTCTACCGGCTTTTATCAAGGGCAACTGCTTCCATATCTACGGGGCGATCGCTCCCAATGGAGCCACGATGAAGCAACGGTTAAGTGATCAGATGCTACATCCGAACTTTCCTGTACCGATTCAGGTAATGCAGTCTGATCTGAAGTTTTACGATCTGTTCCCCGGTGACACGATGCACCTGGATGATATTCAGATTGAAACAGGCCCGCTTAACCATCCGAATACGGCAATGGGTTACCGAATTACCTGGCAGGGCCGCACGGTGGTTTATGCAACCGATACTGAGCATTACCCCGACCGCTTGGACGAAAACCTGCTCCACCTCGCCCGTGATGCGAATCTTTTAATCTATGATGCCTGCTATACAGATGAGGAATATCACGACCCGAAAACACCTAAAGTGGGTTGGGGGCATTCTACCTGGCAAGAAGCAGTAAAACTGGCAAAGGCTGCTGGGGTGAAAAAAGCAGTGATCTTCCACCACGACCCGAACCATAACGACGACTTTCTGGATGATGTGGAAGCACAGGTACAGGCAACCTATCCTAACAGCGTCTTGGCTCGTGAAGGCATGATCTTGCCCGTCGTGTAATTCATCTGTGGGATTCGCGGGTGATGCATCGCTCTGCGTAAAGGGATGGTTAAGGGCTTACAGCGTTTTTCGCTTGTCTAGCACAAATTCCTGTGAGGGCAACCCTACCTGTGGCTTAGCCATCTCGCATCGCTGTAAATGCTGCTGGTGCTTGCTGTCTGTGTCGGTGACTGGATGGGATTTTTCAGCGGCCTTACTAAATATTGCTAAATACGGAAATGATTTGCACGCACAAACTCTGCTGTGGTTCGCGTAGCGTTTTCCTGAGAGACACCTTACGGGATTTATATTGCTGATCAGTAATGCCTTTTCAGTTTGTAGGCCACCAGCTCTAAGCCGGAAATTGTGAGAAGTAATTCTTCCCAGTTTTCTGCCGTACCTAGCTGTTTCATGGCCGCTGTGGTCAGCAAAATTTCGTCGCGTCGGGCCAGGTCTTCGCCCAATTTGCACGCCAGGTTCATTTCACTGCCGTAAAGGTCATCCTCACCAACAATGAGTGTTTTGCCGTAGCCAATCCCAATCCCGGCGTGGAGGTCATGTTCTTCTGGTAGTCCGGTATTGACTGCTGCAAAAGCTTTGAGAATATCAATCGCCGCTGCGATCGCTGCTGGCACATCGGCAAATATGGCATACAGGTTGTCGGCTTCCTGTTTGACAACTTTACCCTCGTGGAGAGTCACTAATGGCGTAGCGATAGTTGTCATACGGTGGATCATTGCCAGGAAATGAATCACCCCGTGCCGAATCGTGAGACGTGAAAACCCAGAGAGGTCAAGCACCAAAATGGCATATTCACGCTCAAAGGCAGCAGAGATTTCCTGGTCAATCTCTGCTTTCCGTTCCGGGTATTCATTGCGTTCCTGTAATAAGCGATTGAGTACCAACCGAGTATTTTGGGGTGGGATCATAGGCAATTGGTCGACAGTGGCACGATCGACAATGGGAGGATAAATCAAGAAGCGAAAGCTGATCCGGACGCACCCTTAACGTTGGTAGATGATTCGACGCGAAAATGATCTGAAAGGTTCTGAATCGATAACTGGTTCTGGTTGGATTTCTCTCAGGTTGGATTTCTCTCAGGTTGGATTTCTCTAGGGCTCGTGTCTCTGCTGGTGACTCCGGCGATACAGGCGTATGTGATTGCGGCTATGTGACTGATGGTATCAACCCTCAGCCGTCCCCGTCATCCCACTGGAATGCTTGCCCATACCGTTCGCCATAACAGACCTGATGATAGCTAAACCGCCCGCCAAACTTATGGTAGGGATCCTGAGCATACCCCAGGCATAGCAGACAGCAAACATCTACTGAGTCGGGGATGTTGAATGCCTCTTTCACCTTGGGAGCAGAAAACTCTTCAACCAGGTGGTTATCCACACCAAAGCCCTTTGCCACAATCATAAAATGAGCAACTGCCAGCATGGTGTTGCGGTTAGTCCACGCTTCGACCGATTCAAAGCACGTATGTGGTTCAAATAAGCCAGCGATCCTTTGCCGGATGATATCCGCTTGCGTTGCTTCAATGGTGCGATGTTCGAGTTCTAGCTGGATGATGGATTCAACATAGTCAGGATTGGCGACATTGCGATCGCCACAGCAAATTAACACAATGGGAGCTTGGGTGATCTGGGGGATGTCAAGGGTGCAGGATTTTAGCGTTTCCTTGCTTTGGGGACTCCGCAACACGACAAACCGCCAGGGTTGCAAGTTATAGGCTGAAGGGGCACATACACCTAAGCGAAAAATTTCTTCTAGAATTACTTCTGGAATTGCATCACGCCGAAATTTTTGGACTGGGTAGCAACGTTCGATCGAATCTTTCAAGCCTATTGATGGCTGTATATTAACGGTCATAAATTCTAAGTTTTTTAGTCTGTCTCTTTAGCCAGGATAGAAGGCAATGGCAGAGATATCCGTTTTTCGTTTCTAGATTTTAGATTTCCCCATTTCCTCCGGTTATAGTCATTCTCAAGTGTTGACCGTGAAAGTTGATACATGGGTAGTGTGAAGAATTTCCATGCCCGGAAAGTTCTTTCGCCAGCCTCGCAGGATCGCCATTATGTTCTTCTTTCTATCGAAACTACTGCCTCTATTTATTTACCCCCTGGGTTTGACGTGTGTCCTACTGTTAGTGGCTTTAGGGTTGCTGTGGAAACGTCCCCGTCTGGCCGCACTTCCCATCCTGGCTAGTTTGCTGGTGCTGGGTTTGGGGAGTAGTGGCTGGATGAGCGATCGTCTGGTGCGGTCGCTAGAGTTTCAATTGCTTCCGGTTGCGCCGCTACCTAAAGCGGATGCGATTGTCGTTTTAGGGGGTGCTACCGAACCCCCACTGCCACCACGGCCCTGGGTTGAGCTTCGGGAAGAGGGCGATCGCGTGGTGTATGCTGCCAAATTGTATCGTGAGGGCAAAGCGCCCCTGGTCATTCTTAGTGGTGGGCGGGTGCAGTGGGATGTCAAAGCTCCTCCAGAGTCAACCGACATGGCAGAGGTCATGGAACCAATGGGTGTGCCGCGAACGGCTATGCTGGAAGACCCCGCCTCGTTCAATACCTACGAGAATGCGGTCAATGTCAAAAAAATTATGCAGGCGCAGGGAATTCGCCAGATTTTGCTGGTGACCTCCGCCATGCATATGCCGCGATCGCTCCTGATCTTTAAGCGTCTGGGAATTGAGGCAATTCCTGCTCCTACCGACTTTCTCACGATTCGGGATGATATTCCAGAAGTGCAATCCACTGCTGCCGGTATCATCCTGAATACCCTGCCAGAAGCGGAGCATCTGCGCCAAACTACCAGGGCCCTGAAAGAATACATCGGCATTATGATTTATCGCTTACGCGGTTGGGCTTAGGATAGTGTTCGGCTATCTTTGTGCGTCTACCTTGGTTCTTTACCTACCCCCCGCGATCCTATGCCGAACCGTCTTGCCCAGGCCCAAAGCCTCTACCTTCGCAAACATGCTGATAATCCCATTGACTGGTGGGCCTGGAGCGATGAAGCGATCGCCACTGCCAGGGAGCAGGACAAGCCAATTTTTCTGTCGATTGGGTATTCCAGTTGTCACTGGTGTACGGTCATGGAAGGTGAGGCATTCTCCGATGCCGCGATCGCCGATTACATGAATGCCCACTTTCTGCCGATTAAGGTTGATCGCGAAGAGCGCCCTGACCTGGACAGTATCTACATGCAAGCATTGCAAATGATGGTGGGGCAAGGTGGTTGGCCCCTCAACATTTTTCTTTCGCCGGACGACCTGGTGCCATTTTACGGGGGTACCTATTTCCCGATTGAACCCCGCTATGGACGACCGGGCTTTTTACAGGTACTGCAGGCACTCCGCAACTACTACGACACGCAGAAAGAAAAATTACAGGGTGTCAAAACGGAGATTATGAATAACCTGCGGGGCATGGCACAGTTGCAAGCCGCCGCATCTCTGGGGGGTGATTTGCTCCGACAGGGCCTGGAATACAATACCGGCGTTATCTCAGGGCGATCAACGGGGCCCAGTTTTCCCATGATTCCCTATGCGGAAGTGGCCTTGAGAACCCGCCGCTTCACCTTTGAAAACCGCTATGATGCAGCCACCATTAGTACTCAGCGGGGGCTGGATTTGGTATTGGGAGGGATTTTTGATCATGTTGCTGGGGGGTTCCATCGCTACACCGTTGACCCTACCTGGACGGTGCCCCACTTTGAAAAAATGCTCTATGACAATGGACAGATCGTGGAATACCTGGCGAACCTGTGGGCCGCAGGTGTAACAGAACCCGCTTTAGAACGGGCGATCGCCCTGACGGTAGGCTGGCTTAAGCGGGAGATGACTGACCCGTCTGGTTACTTCTACGCCGCCCAGGATGCGGACAGCTTTACCGAACCAACCGCAGCGGAGCCGGAAGAAGGGGCGTTTTACGTTTGGGACTATGAAACCTTGCAGGGTCTACTGACCTCAGACGAATTGAACGAGTTGACTGCTCAATTTACTGTTAGTGAGAACGGTAACTTTGAAGGTCACAACGTCCTGCAGCGGCGACAGGTTGGTCAACTATCACCCACTCTGGAGGCAGCTTTAGCGAAGTTGTTTGAGGAGCGGTATGGTGCTGCTGCTACTGTTCTGGAAACATTTTTGCCCGCTCAGAATAACCAGATTGCCCGCACAACAGACTGGCCAGGGCGCATCCCGCCCGTTACCGATACGAAAATGATTGTTGCCTGGAACAGTTTGATGATTTCTGGGCTGGTCCGGGCGGCCGCTGTCTTTCAGTTGGAGGAATATTTTGCTCTGGCCGTGCCAGCCGTGGAATTTATCCTCAAGCGGCAATGGGTGGATGGCCGTTGCCATCGGGTGAACTATGAGGGTCAGCCCAGTGTGCTGGCCCAGTCGGAGGATTATGCCCTGTTGATTAAGGCGCTGCTGGACTTGCATCAAGCGGCGTTGGGGTTATCAGCAACCCATCCGTTGCCCCAATTTTGGTTGGAACAGGCGGTCAGGGTGCAGGCCGAATTTGATCAGTTCCTGTGGAGCCTGGAACTGGGTGGCTATTACAATACTGTTGCCAGCGATGATTTGCTGCTGCGGGAACGCAGTTATGTGGACAATGCCACTCCTGCAGCTAATGGGGTAGCGGTGTCCAATTTAGTCAGGTTAGCCTTGTTGACAGCCGACCTCAGCTATTTGGATAAGGCCGAACAGACGCTACGGGCCTTTGGTGATGTCATGGCGCGATCCCCCTCGGCCTGCCCCAGTCTGTTTACGGGACTGGACTGGTTTCAACATCACACCCTGGTACGTACAACGATGGTTCCGATCCGCCAACTGGCCACCCAATATCTACCAACTGTTGTGCTTCAGTTAGAAGAATTGCCAGCGGGAGCGATCGGGCTGGTTTGCCAGGGCTTGAGCTGTCGCGAACCGGCGCATACGGTTGAACAGTTACAGGCACAACTACGCCAGAGCCAGGTTCGAACTTAACACCTGGTGAAAGTGGTCGTAGCGATGGCGTGACAGGTGTTGGGGTGGGTTTTGCTAGCGGGGGCGGGTTGATCGACCAGTGACATGGCAAAACCTTCTCCGATAGGAGTTTGCCGCGATCGCCATACAATCTGGATTAGTATTGAATTAGGAACGAGACGGGATCAATGGGAACTCGATTCGTTCCCGCGTGCTTGATTGACTCGCTGGCAATGCAAACTGACACGGTTGAGCCTTTCCTTGATAATTGGACTTACCTGCGGGCTGAGCTGAATTGGCTCGATCGGGTATTGGGATTAGCCGTAGCACGTCAGCGCAAAGAGACGAAAGAGGTTGATCGGCTCTCCCGTAGTCGTGCCGATAAAGCAACCAGTCACTGGTGGAAGGGGTTGATCACGGTTGGGGCAGAAGCTTCCTATGATTCACCCGCCGATAAACCGTCGGCGCGATCGCCCAAGGGGAGCTATCAGCAACAGCTAGAGGCAAAAATTCGGGTCAGTGAAGAACAGGGAATTTGCCTGGGGCTACCGTCGCTGAAGCACCAACTGCAATTAACGAGTTTTGAAAAAAATCTGGTTCTGATGGCCCTTGCACCAGAGATTAGTCGCCGCTACGGACGTATCTATAACTATTTGCAGGAAACTGAGTTACCCGGTGCGTCAGGTTTGCCAACCGTCGACCTGATCCTGCGGATTCTGTGTCGCAATGATGCGGAATGGCGAGTTGCCCGCCAATCTCTGACAAGCCAGTCAATTCTGGTGCAGCGGCATCTGCTAGAGGTGCGATCGCTCCAACCAGAGTCCTTTCTGACCCGCCAGGTGAAACTGATTGATTCTCTGGTTAATTATATGTTGGCAGAGAAACCCAGTCCGACTGAGCTAAAGAGTCTTTTGCAGGATGGGGGGCTGACTGCTCCGGTTTCCCTGCCATTGTTGTTTCCCATTCCCTTACGTTCCCGTCCCTGGTCTGACCTGGTGCTTCCCGAATCCCTGCTGACGATGCTGCAGCAACTCTGCCATCGGGTTCAATTTGCTCCACAGGTGGATCAGGCTTGGGGTTTTCAGCAACGTGATGGGAGCCAATCTACTGCCTTAGGAACCGTTGGTTTATGTATTGGTGCGTCGGGTACCGGAAAGACATCAGCCGCTCAGGCAATTGCCCACACCCTGGCAGCACCTTTATTTGTAGTTGATCTGGCCTTACTGGAGCCAATGGAGCATGCTTGCTTACTGACGGAAATAGCTGCGCGATCGCCCACAGTACTACTCTTAAAATCAGCCAATGTCTGGTTGGGGCGAAACTCGTTGCTGTCGGATGAAGTGCTACGACAGTTTATCCATCAGCGCCAGCAAAATCAGGCGATTACCCTATTCAGTGTGACTCAGAAACAATCGGTCAAACCCAAGTGGCAGCAGGTACTCAATCCCATTTTGCCATTTCCCCTACCCGATGAAGCGAGCCGATTGCGGTTATGGAACCAGGCATTTCCGCCAGAGGTTCCGTTGGATGCGGCTATCGATTGGGAACTGTTGGCGCATCAGTTTCGCTTCACCGGTGGCCAGATTCAAACAGTGGCTCGCGAAGCTGCCCTCCAGGCTGCTGCCACATCGCCTGAAACTAACGTGAGGATGGAACATTTATTACAGGCTTGTAGAGCGGTAAAGGGCAGACGGGTGCATGGGTGAAAGTAAATGGGTGGTGAAGTTGTTTATTCATGAAATGTACCCATCATGATTGCAGCGAGAATGGCTACACCAAACCCCAACCGATACCAGACAAAGACCCAGGTACTTTGACGTTGCAGGAACCGTAGGAGCCAGGCGATCGAAAGATAGGAAAAAATGAATGTTGAGATAATCCCAACTAGCAAGGGCACCAGCGTTTCTGTGCCACCAAATGCTTTACGAGACTGGTAGAGTGTGGCGATCGTTAAAGCCGGTAACCCCAGCAGGAACGAGAAGCGAGCCGCAGTTGCCCGTTGTAGTCCTAAAAATAACCCGGTAGTCAGGGTTGAGCCTGAACGAGATACACCCGGTATCAACGCCAGCATTTGGCCCAGACCAACGAGAATGCCATCCTGAATTTGTAATTTATCAAAACCCCGCTGACGGCTACCAATCTTTTCAGCCAAACCCAGAAGCAACGCCATCCCAATGGATGCAATGGCAATCACGACGGGGGCATCAGGGATGGCATCTTTAAAGATGTAACCAACGATTAAAACTGGTAGGCTGCCGACTAAAATTCCAACTGTAATTTTCCACTCATCCCGTTGCCAATCCTTGTCCTGAAAGGCACTCCACGCCCCCTGGACGAGGTGCCGCAGATCGTCCCAAAAGTAAATGACAACAGCGATGACGCTACCAAATTGAATGGCGTCAACAAAGTACTTCTGCCCTAACACGTTCCAACCCAAAGCTTTGGTGAAGACCAGTAAATGGGCCGTACTGCTAATTGGCAAGAATTCAGTAATGCCTTGTACAATCCCCAGGACGAACGCTTCCAGGCTTGTCTGTAAAACATTTGCCTGTGCCGTTGTCGTATCCGGAGCGCTCGCTACTAACAGTTGGGCAAGCGCACTCATCTGACTAAAACACCCCCCATGTAGGAGTAACCCATCTCCATCCAGGTTGAACCAATTCATGTATCTCCTAACTCCATCAAGCAAACGTTTGCTTATCAGGTGCTTTCTCAGTTTACAAGGGGGCAAGCAGGATGACTGTTTTCCTACTAACCGCTGGTCAAAGTTTTAGAAAACCTTAAATAAGAGTCGATTGATATACCCCCAGGGGGGATAACTGGAAACCTATGTTATGTTAAATAAAGTAAATTAAATAAGAACTATTAAGCAATTACCATTGGTTTCCTACTCTTCTCCCCCCACAGCCGCCGTCACCGCCGAAATCGCTGTTTACTCTCCTGAGATTCGGCAGGTGCCTTCTGTTCAGTCCAGTCAGTCGCTTTACCTCAGCCTTATTTTTGTTGGCGCTATTGTTCTGGTGTCGGTGCCGGTGTTTATCCAGGCTCCGTTGGTGCGGTTCTTGCCTTGGGTGAGCGTGGCCGTTACGCCGTTTCTCTGGTGGTTGTCTGCCCGTCTGCTTGCGCGACCGCAGCTTAACTGGTTGGGGGATTTACTGGTAGGCTTTACCTGGACGTGGCTGGCTGGTTCGCTTTATTGGGGCTGGTTGCGGTGGGAACCGTTTTTGCATCTACCAGTTGAGGCGATTGGCTTGCCGTTTGCGATTTGGGGCATTCGTCAACAACGCCACTGTATTGGTCACTTTTTTTATCTGGGATCACTCCTGGGTACGGCTGTGACAGATTTGTATTTCTATCTGATGAGTCTTATTCCCTATTGGCGCAGTTTAATGCGTGTGGATGCTGATCTGGTGCATTCTATTTTTCAAAATGCGATCGCCCAAATTGAAACTGCTCCTGGCATGGGTTGGGCACTTGCGTTGGCCTTATTCCTCTTAGTGATTGGGGTGTCGCCTCTGGTGACCCGTCATGATTACTGGTGGGCATTTAGCGGTGCTGTTTTAAGTACAATTTTAGTAGATGGTCTATTTTGGTTGGCTGCTGCTACCGCCTAAGCTGTTTGGGAACACTCTACTTAGTTCAGTTAATCAATTCAGTGCCGTGACTCTCAACGTTTCTATGAAGCTCTCCTTTTAGGGGGATGGTGGAGACGGAGTAAGTGGAACTGTTCGCAATTTAGCTTAACCAGGTTAATCGTTTTTCCGGTTGAAAGGCTATCTTGGAAAAGTGCCACTACCTATTATCTCTGTTCGAAGGATAATACTATCCGAAGGGTACGTTTAACCGAGTTCAAGGCAGTGTCTCGGCAAGCGGGTTCAAAAAACAGTTCAAATAATTTTTGGACGATTACCCTTTAGCCGTTTACACTGACGTACAGAGATGTATTCAGGATGCATCTTTAGGGAAAAGCTTATCTTGGTCTTAGTCTGTAGTGACTTTGCAACCCATTCCTCACCTGTTATTGCGAACTGAGTCTGGTACCCGTCGCTTGCCCCTGACTGGCAGCACTTGCTGGACGATTGGGCGAAGTGAGGACAATAATTTTGTCTTACCTGATCGCTGGATCTCCCGTAACCATGCAATGTTGCAGTCAATGGAAACGGGCGAGTTTTACCTGATTGATCTGGGTAGTCGCAACGGTTCCTTTGTTAATGGTCGGCGGGTTAGTATCCCTGTCACCCTCAATAATGGTGATCACCTCACGTTTGGGCAAACGGAACTGGAGTTTTTCTGCCCTACTTTGAACCCGTCTTTTGACTCAGTGCCAATGGACTCCAAGGAGTTCACTGCTACGGCGACGTTGCATGTGCGGCGGTTGATCTCCGTCTTGGTCGTCGATATTCGAGACTTTACCGGGCTGACGCGTCAATTGGACGAGAAAATTCTTTCGGAAGTAATTGGCACCTGGTTTCGGCATGCGGGCGATATCATCCGTGAGTATGGTAGTTGGGTTGATAAGTATATTGGTGATGCTGTGATGGCAATCTGGATTCACGGCACTCAAGGGGTGAGTAACGACGAAATGATTAAAGTATTTCGTGCAGCCAGTGCCCTACATAAAATGACCAGCGACCTCTACAACCTTTATCCGCTCCCTTTTCCGCTTAGAATCGGTGCGGGGATTAATACCGGCTATGCGATGGTTGGCAATACGGGGAGTGGTGATCGGCCAGACTATACGGCTCTGGGGGATACGGTCAATGCTGCTTTCCGGTTAGAAAGTTCCACAAAGCAACTTGGGCTGGATGTGGCCGTTGGTGAAACTACTTACCAATATTTAGATCCATTAATCGATAAATCCTTCAGCCCGTTCCGGCAATACAGTGTGCATCTGAAAGGCTATGACATGCCGACGATGGCGCATGCCTGTGCATTTCCAGAATTGGACTCGTTTCTACAAGCCCATAAGTAAGCGGAGCAGGAGTCCAGGGATGATGGGTTGATGGCAGCTTGCTTCTCTCCATGCCAGATTATTGGGGGCGCTTGACTGTAAAGATTTCTAAACACCCTCTTAGGTCACCCCTCTCGGTTGCTAGAACGTGCCTGCCAGATGATAGGCTTCTAATTAATGCTATAAGTGGATTCCGTGCAACAGGACGGGAGGGATATTTTGATGAAACGTTTTTTGCGCCTGTTAACAATTCTGGCTGTGTTGATAGGCTGTTTTGGTTGGTTAGGAGTGTCTCAAAATGCATTCGCCGCAAACCTTCCGGGTATGGCTGGCACGAGTGTTGCAACTTTTACACCCAAACTTTTTGCGGTTGAAGAAGTGCGTGATGTCGTAGGTGCGAAGTTAGCTAGCGAATACGGCAAGAAAGTGGACTTAAATAATGCGAATGTCCGGGCTTTCCGTCAGTTTCCAGGGCTATACCCTAGTTTGGCTGGCATTCTGGTCAAGAATGCTCCCTACGAAAAGGTGGACGATGTCCTGAAAATTGCTGGTCTGACCGAGCGGCAGAAAGAAATTCTGCAATCTAACTTGAGCAACTTTACCGTGACCGACGTTGAAAATGCCTTCGTGGAAGGGGCTGACCGGATCAACAATGGGATCTATCGCTAACCATTGCAGTTAGATATACGCGAAAAATTGCTCTGAAGCCGGGTTGTCTCTGGTCGAAGAGCAATTTTGCTTTTTGATACTGTGTTGTTGTCCTTTTCATCCTTTACATCGTTGGACTCATCGTTACCAATACGCGTTTCGGAACTGCCCCGTCACTTTGACGTTCTCATTGTGGGGGCGGGGGCGGCTGGGCTCTACACCGCACTCTGTCTCCCGCAGCATTTACAGATTGGTCTGCTGACCAAAGAAACGTTGTCTTTATCTGCCAGTGATTGGGCACAGGGTGGTATTGCCGCTGTCATTGATCCGAATGACACTCCCGATTTGCATATCGCTGATACATTGCGGGCGGGAGCTGGACTTTGTGATTATGCTGCAGTTAAGTTTCTGGTTGAGCAGGCACCTGCCTGTATTCACAATTTAGTAGACATGGGGGTTGCGTTCGATCGCCACAATGGTGATCTTGCCCTAACACTGGAAGCAGCCCATTCGCGGCGGCGGGTACTCCATGCTGCCGATACAACAGGTCGGGCGGTGGTGAGTACACTGGCGGCGCAGGTATTAAGCCGTAAAAATATCCAGGTTATTTCCCAAGCATTGACACTTGACCTTTGGCTGCATCCCCAAACACAAGCCTGTCAGGGAATTAGTGTGCTGTATCAGGGACACATTCTCTGGCTAGCGGCAAACGCTGTGATTTTGGCGACGGGTGGGGGTGGGCAGGTGTTTGCCCAAACCACGAATCCACCATTGAGTACCGGGGATGGGGTGGCGATCGCCCAGCGTGCGGGAGCCATTCTCCGTGATCTGGAGTTTGTCCAATTCCATCCCACCGCACTGACCAAACCGGGAGCGCCCCGATTTTTAATTAGCGAAGCGGTACGGGGTGAAGGGGCTCACCTGGTCAATGATCAGGGGCGGCGGTTTGCCTTTGATTATCATGCCGATGGTGAACTGGCTCCCCGTGATGTTGTCAGTCGGGCAATTTTTAGCTATTTACAAACAACCCATGCTGATCCTGCTACAGCTCACGTTTGGTTGGATCTGCGATCGATGCCAAACGCAACGATTCGGCAACGGTTTCCTAACATTATCCAGGTCTGTCAACGCTGGGGGATTGATGTATTCCATGCCCCCATTCCTGTTGCACCAGCAGCCCACTACTGGATGGGGGGAATTCTCACAGAACTCGATAATTGCACCTCGATTCCTGGTCTCTATGCCGTGGGCGAAACTACCAGTACGGGTGTGCATGGGGCCAATCGGCTAGCCAGTAATTCATTACTGGAATGTATTGTGTTTGGTGCTCAGTTTGCCCATTGGGATAGTCAGATTGGAGCGGCGATCAGGTGCGGAACCAGCAGCACCGGGCCGGTAGATCGTTCTTCGTCAACGCCACAAACCCTATTAACGGCCGCAATGGAATGGATTGAGGGTGTACGGCAGGAACTTCCTCGGTTAGTCTGGCAAAGTGCGGGCATTTGTCGGGAGGGGGCAGTCATGGCGGCGGCTATCCAACAACTTCACCTGTGGCAGGCAGAGTTTGAGCAGTTACCCGTCAGCCAGTGGGTGCGGGAACTGTCACCGGGCCAGTCTCTTGACCTGCAAACAAATGCTAATCGCGACTGGCGATTGTGGGCCGAAACGCGTAATTTGTTGGCGATCGCGAACTTAATTCTGAATAGTGCCCACTTTCGGACGGAAAGCCGGGGTGGTCATTACCGGAGCGATTACCCTGAACCCTCTGATGACTGGCAGGTTCATACCCTGGCGCAGGGCGATCGCCTCTGGCAGTCACCTGTTCAAACGACATCTGCTACCTGAATATCGGCCAGCTAAGCAATTCTGGCTGCTGGCAAAATCAGCATGGCATCGCCAAATGAATAGAAGCGATAATGTTCCGTGATCGCGGTCTGGTACAGATCCAGTAACCGTTGTCGCCCAATTAAAGCACTGACCAGCATCATCAGACTGGAGCGGGGCAGGTGAAAGTTGGTAATCATCCCATCGATGACCTGCCACTGGTAACCTGGATAGATAAATAAATTCGTTTTGCCACGAAATGGTTGGAGAGAGCCCGATTGGGCCGCACCTTCCAGTGAGCGAACGACCGTTGTGCCGACGGCGATGACCCGTCCTCCCCTGGCTTTGGTCTGGTTGATTTGGGCAACGGTGCTTTCAGAAACCTCTAACCATTCGGCATGCATTTGGTGCG
>CAZGDE010000036.1:0-26747 GCA_964524315.1 uncultured bacterium | reverse complement strand
GTACACTCTAATGGAAAGAGGTGCCTTAGACTCTGAACAGCATCCAGCTCTGGCGAACTTGACCTTTGACAATCTCTCTGTGAGAGATCTGCAGCAATTAGCCGCTGTTTGTGGGTTTATGCGGAGGGCAGCTCAAGGAAGAGGGATTACTATTGATCCTAGTGATGAAGCAGACTTTGAAGAAGATGCTGATTCCAAAGGACTCCTCAATTACTTCGATGAGGAGTTTATTCAAGGGGAACATCTCATTCTGCAAGTTGCACGAGAAATGAGGAAGGCATATCTAGCGTTTGCCGAAGCCCGCTCTAATGCAATTGCTGATCTGCTTCAAGAAGACATGTAGTTCATGTTGAGCGCTCAAACTTAAGAATAAAGGTGGAGGTAACTCCCCTTTTTCTTACCGGCTTTGACGAAAGCCCCTGAACCAAATAGCGAAATGTAAGTAGCTTCCTTAAGCTCTAGCTAAGTAACTAAGTAGATGGTGAAGGTTGAACCCAGGAATGGTAGGTAGTAAGTAGTAAAGAACAGTCCGGCTGCTCAACGAAATCTGCCTCTCCAACACAAGTAAGTAGCTTATTCAGTCCGGCTGGCAGCGAAATCTTATGGAGTAATTCCTGGTAGTAAATCCTCATAGCAATCTCTACCAGTGAAATGATAGAGGGGGTCCGCCCTATGGAAAGCGAAACCTAAGTAGCGAATTTGGTTCAGTACTCCCTAACCTTAAACCTTTAAACCACAGAACCACTTAGTCTGCGTATTAGAGAATTTAACCTTTAAACCACTGAATCTTAGAACCACTGAGTCAGCAGTTTAGAGGAAATTTCTTTAAGTCGCTGAATCATTGATTCTGCGGGGTAGAGAAATATGCTCTAAGTCGCTGACTCGCGGACTCACATAGTCTGCGGGGTAGAAGAGGTAATGCAAGTAGTCCTGCGAAAGTATGCCTCACAGTCTGCGATATAGAGAAGTGTTTCTCATAACCATTAGTTTAAAGTTCGGGAGTCAAAAATCCTATGGTACAGGTACAAACAGACGTTATTCGTGTAACAAATATCGAAAAACGCACACACACAAACCCCGGTCCTAATTTCGGTAGAAGTTTCTATCGTGCCAACATGGAATCTGAAGACGGCAGCTTTATGGCTGTTGTTAACATTTTCCCCCGCTCTATGAGCGATGATGCGAAGGACCACTTAGACGACTTGGTCGGTCAGCCCAAAGTCGTCAGTTTGCGTGGACAGTTTAACGAACGTGCAACTGAAGTTACTCGTCGTGGTGCAGTTCAATCTGGCAAAATTCGCTCTTTCAATTGCACAGCGATCGCAAATGTCGAAGACATTGAGTACGTCGATACTCTGGTCAAAGCTGCTGCACTGACAGAAGCCGAAATCAAAGAGCGGGATGCTCGTCGCAAACAGCCTGTCCAATTGGACGCTGATGCAATCCAGCTCAATGCTGCTCAAGCTGGTCTACAAGCCGCTAACAGTGTAATGACTGAAGCTGGCTTCTAACATTCTGTGGTTAAAGATTAAAGCCCTGGGATTCCCAGGGCTTTAATTTGGCATCACAGCTCAAATTACGGAAAGCTTTAATTAATTCCGTAGATCAGCCCATGATCTTTTTTAAGTCCGACAGTTACGATCTGGCTGTAGGGCAAACTTACAACTGAATAATCATGAAGAAAGTCGTCAAAAAACTGAAAGACGTGGCGGGTGCCACTTTAGAAAAGCAAGACGAGCAGCTAATACGCTGTTTCGTATTTCCATTTTTATTTAAAAAAATATTCAAAGACTCTCCTGCGGCAGAAGTAGAAGCTGCCCTTCAAAAGCTATTCAAAGACAGTCGGGAATTAAGCATTGATTTTCTCTTCCTTCTCATTGAGGGAATAGAGGGTAGGTATGAGTTCCCGCAAACCATCCAGGACAACTTCTTGGATTTTGCAGAAGTCGTTGAGTATGTGATTATCACTCCCATAGAAAGCATGGATAAAGTTCCTACTTCACTGATGGACCAAGCTAAGTCATACGCTGATGGGGTGATGAAGCAGAAGCTAAACTCACTTTTATAAAGTTTCCTTTGGGATAGTGGTCAGATGGGAGGGGTGGCGTAAAGTCGCCCCTTTCCTTTTTTAATTGATTAATGCCGCCAGGTCTAACCTGAGAGTCTCAAGCCTCTATAAAGTCAAGGCCTATTTAATAGGTTGCAGAGAGATCCGCAATATCCCCAGCCAGGTGGGAAAAACTCTATCCATTAGCACAGAGAGCCTGGAGAAATGGTTAGGTACACCAACGTGCCACTTTTTGGGAATAGGAGACTATTCCCAACTAACTAATGCAGCCTGCGATCGCACTTCAAAAAGTCGCAGCGTGTTCTAAGCCACTAATGCAGAAGAGTTAGTTTACTAGTAATTATTTATGGAGAGATTAGCTGAAATTTGTAAAGACCTGGGCTTAGATGCCCAAGTTCGCGCCAACTACGTGAATGTAGTCTTCAACGGTAGAGCAATCTACCTGGTAGAAGACGGAGACCAGGTGAGGATCGAAGATGGTCCCAAGGAGTTTTCATCTTCTTTAGAGGAGCTGCCTCAGTTCCTTAAAACCTTGCTGTAAAATTAAATATGCTTTCTGGACTCAATATGAATACAGAAGAACTAGTTCAATTCTGCATTACTCAGCAAGCGAAAGCGTGGGAGGCTATTAATGCCAATACCCAAGGGATTTCTGAGCTGCGTCAAGAAATTAAAGAGTTGAAGGAGTTTGGGCAGCAATTAGCTCAACAAGCTGCGGAGCGGTCTGCTGAGACTGACCGTAAGTTTGCAGAGACTAATGATCAATTTGACCGTAAGTTTGAGAATTTGCGACAAGAATTTCTGCTTGAACGAGAAGCGATCTCAGAGCTACGTTCAAGCATCGCAGAGCTAAGGGATCTACAGGCCGACACGCTTCGTCGCTACGAAAGTCGCCAACAATAAATAACTCACTGCCTACAGAATCTATCGCTGTAGGTATGTCTGTCACATTAGGCCCAGTTTTCGCCAAACTGGATGTACTTGGTGTGGCTCAAGGTAGACCTGTTCCTCTCAATGGCGAATAAGAAGAACACACTCAGTAGGGAATCTGAGATAAAGGAGGGTTGTGCGATCGGTACTCACTGATCACACCAAGGAGAGACTTCCGCATCCTGGCACTACGAGGATGTAAAAGGTTACACGCCAAGCCATTGGCCGTTAAAGAGATGGTGTAAGGATCAAATGGTAAAAGTCTTAGTTCGCAACGCGGCAACGGTCATGCTCCCTCATGGGGTTGAAGGCAGGAGCGTCTGACTAAGCAAGGATAACGTCTGCCTTGAAAGGTGCAGCGGGTAGGTAGTATTGCGATTATCGCGCAGACCTACAATGATCTCCCACTGGTGCAGAGCCAGAGCTCTTAACGAGAGAGCATAAAGGGAGACCGAGTTAGGCTAACTCATTAGCCTTTGCAGCCATCGTACTGCCTTTCCCTACACTGTGAGGGAAATGAAGCTAGCCATAAGCAAATGAGTAAATAAATATGGCAGGTGATGGTTCCTTCCATCAGGTTGAACTCTGTACAACCTTATAAGTCCAGGATGGTTCCAGGTTGCCTATGTAACCGAACTACCAATGGCATAAAGCGATCGTCCTAGCATACTTTGAGCAAAGTGATATGGACGTGAGGGTACTGCTTACCTGAAGGTGCGGCAGGAGAGTATAGATACAAGGTGAGTTAGCTAATGTGTATGCTGACCTAAACCTTCACCCCTAGTCAGAAGGGATGTGAGGGCGGCTGTGGATTAGTGAAGCAGTCCCCTCATCTGATTTAAGAATTACGAGCAGTGGTACCACCAACGGTAGGTGGATTGTTAATTACTAACTGGTAGTCCCAGGAAAAAACGCTGGCTGTCCTTCCCTTGAGTAAGGATTGGCTTGGAGGCTATCCTCTCACATTGGATGTGTGCCTGAAATCAACAGGGCGGCGATCGTAATTAACAAGTTTGAAAGGAGCTACTCACTCTGAGTACTTGAGGGTTCGATTCCCTCCTACTGCATTTACCAAGCAATGCCTGCAAGTTTGGAGCCCTAATTTCATTAGGGCGGGCTTTCATTTTCGCTATTGATGTAAACGCTATGAAGAGATTCTGTTGTGTTTCGCTGGCAGTTCTAAGCTGCCTGGTGATGGTTGGTCCTGCGTTTGCAGGCTACAAACCATCACGTATAGGGGGACCTACTTCCACAAGTGGATCTAGTACTCGCTAATACTTTGTTCGATTGATTGATTCATTGATTACCCATTGATTTTGGAGATTAATTCCATGAACGCTAACGCTATTGTCGCTTCTGTTGCTGGTATCGCTATTTCTGTTGGTGCTACTGTTGGTCTATTTGTTGGTTCTGCTGCATTTGCAGGTCCAAAGCTGGTCAACCATGATCCTATTCTCGGTAAGGGTAACACCAACTTCACTATGGTAGTGGATGGCGTTGATCCTAGTTCTTGCATCATTATTGGTAGTCGCCCCCGTAAGGGTGGTGGTTGCAAATAAAAATCGCCCCCTAAGCGCAGTACATAGTCCTTGAGACTTGAAGCTGTCCATCCACTATCGAGAAGTGGTATGGGGGAATTAGCCTGTTATTGCCTAAGTCCTGCGGGACCGAAGATGGCTCCTAAAAAGTTGGGCCGTGTCCAACGGTAACAGGCTCCCCTCTTGCTGTAATGCCGTGCCTGCAAACGTATAAAACGCAGCTGATCCAGGCAGTTATCATTTGTCAGCCTGGTAAAGTTCCATTGAAATGTCGTTGAGCCAGAACTGATTAACTTAGGTAGTGGGAATCAAAACTAACTACCCAGGGTTAATCAGGGATATGCCTCTCACAGTAGCTACGAAGGAAGGCTATAATTTTGCAAAAGTTACTTTTTGCCTGGTATGACTCAATCTCCTAGTGATATAAGCGTACTAGAACTGAGGGAGTTAATCGCTCTCCAGCAGCAGGCGTTTGCCGCTAGTCAAGAGGCGATCGCTAAGCAGCAGCAAATGGTGTGGGCCGCTATCTCGGCTAATACCAAAGATATTGCTGAAATGAGAGCCCAGTCAGCTGAGCGAGATGCTCAGTTTGATGAAAAGATGTCTGCGCTGACTGCAAAGGTAGATCAGAACCAGGAGCAGATTGCATTACTCGCTGCCAGTATGGTTGAGTTAAGAAATCTCCATGCTGACTTTGTTCGGCGCACAGAAGTGCAGAATGGCTAAGTAACCAGGATTTAAACAAAAAGAGTGAGAACTATTATCTGGTTCTCACTCTTTTTGTTTGGCAACTTTCCTAAGACCGTAAGCAATCATAAGCCTTACGCAGGAAAACCCAACGCACAGGGGAATAGTGGCGCTCCTTTCAACTCAGTACTGGAGAAAGAGAACAACTGAGACCCCTCTTCAAATGGCTGGAAAGGACCAGAAGAGGGTATTCAATTATGGTCGCCTTAACCAGCGTTGCAATCATGTAAGCCTCAGCATAAGGGCTAAAGCTGCCCTCATTAACCACAACGAATATTCACTCACACTAACATCATTACCCCACCAGGGCTTGTCCTTTGCTGCCTTGAACATGGCTTGAAATAGAGTCAGCACGAGCGATGAAGCAAAGGAGAACAAGAATAGGAATGTACCCTTTTCGCACTACAGGGTATGGAAAGAAAGCGCAACTCACACTAATCACTCTAAAACACTTATTTACCATGAACGCCGCAATTTCTCCTGTTTTAGCTGCTCTTATTCAGAAATCTCCTAAAGAGATTTTCACCGCAGAAGACATTGCTGACTTGCTGGTCACACTCAACCGTGCTCTGGTATTAGCAGCAGAACGATTGTCAGCAGAGTAGTTTCTTCGCAGTAGGTTGAGATTACTCAACCTCTGATCTCCTGGCCCCATAGCTCAACGGATAGAGCAACGCCCTTCTAAGGCGTAGGTTGTTAGGTTCAAATCCTACTGGGGTCGTTTACCTGTCGGGACGCAAACTTAGTACAGAAGTACTTGTCAATCCAAGTATTCTTGTATATAAGTGATTTATAACGCTTCATTGAAAAATTGAGAATTGAGAAATTGAATGGACCAATTTTATTACCCTGATGGGGGCGGTTACGATCGCCCTCATGTCCCACAACAACAATTTGATGATGGCGAGTATGATTACCGTGGTGATTATTCTCGCCCACAACCACAAAGGCAAACACGTCAACAGGTTCAGCATCAGCAACGACCTGTTCACAAACAGACTCAAAGACCTCACCCTCAGCAAAGGCGTTCTCAAGTAAGAGAGCTTACTCCTCAAGAGAGAACTGAAACAGCTCTTTACTTAAGGCAGCAGAAGCGGAATCAGAGGCGTAAGAGACTCATCCAGCGGTCCCTTCTTATGGGTGGTGTCGCATTCCTTGCGTTTGGTCACATTGCTCTGACTAAGCTAGATGGGGGATTGCAGATTCCTGTACTGCAACAATCCATGCAGGCAACGATGCCTAGCGAACTGCAAGCCGAAGGGCAGCAAGTATTCCAGGAGTTTGTTCCTAAAGGAAACATCCTTGTTCCCAGAAATACTATGCTCAAATCTCCAGGAGGATTCTTTGCTCCTGTTGATGGAGAATTGAAAGCTGATGGTGATTGCTTTGTGTTAAGCTCTTCCAGATTTAAGGAGGGAGTTCACCTCAGAATCTGCAAAGGGGAGATGAAACCAGGGCCTATCGTTAGAGGCAATCAACTAACCAAAGATCAGACTCTGACGTTCGCCACCTTTAAGGGAGGCAAGATCGTTGCCCCAACACCAGCAATTATTGCTGGTTTCTTGGGAGGAGGTAAGAGTTGATCAAGTTTTTTATCAACTTAATCTCAACGTCTGCCCTGCTTGCACTAGTTGCACTACTCTCTCCTTCTGCGAAAGCTGAAGAGCTGGGTTTTAGCAATGATGCAGCTTTGCTCTCCCCTACAACTGAATTACCCACAGATGTTCCTCAGATACAAGAGCCCCCAACTGCTCCCGCTCCAAAGGCTACTAATCCTCCTGCTACTCCTCCTCAACCTCAGGCTAAGACTGAGAATAGAGACTACCTCTTTGACGGAGGGTCAGACTCCCTCGTCGCCAGAACAGTAGGACACGCTGAAGGTACGCGCGGTGCTGATGGTGCCAAGACACGCGCTTACGAGGGTCACACTGATCCTGGTAATGGTGTTTGGAACCTAGGCAGCTTTTCTTTTCAGCACTGCAAAGAAGCCCAATACAACTGCTCCACGCCTGAGCAAGCTGATGTCCACCAGTTGAAAAGACTGGAAGGTCAAGCAGCAAAACTGAGGCAGCAGGCAGAGGCTATAGGTTATGCCATGACTGAGCTTGAAGAGCTCAATGGTATTGACCTTGCTAACCAGGCTCCTGCTGCGGCTCTTGCCGCTGATGAGTATGGCTACGCTGGCAACCTGAATTGGTTTGCTAAGAATAAACCAACTCTCAGTGAAGCTGATCGCATTGTGGAAGCCAGAGTCTGGAGCTACTGGAACCCCAAGTCCAAGCGCTGGAATGCTCCTGGCTTAGGTAACACTGAAGCGAACATTCGGCATGATCAGAATCGTCGGTCAATGGCGATCGCTCGTGCCTATGAGAACTATCAGCAGCAGGGTAAGCACAAGCTTGCGCCTGAACCTGAAGTTGCCAAAGCTCAGCCTAAGGTGCAACCTGAAGTACAAATTGCCCAAGCTCCCCAACCTGACCCTGAAGCGATCGTAGATCAAATCATTGGTCAGAACCTCTCTTTCTCATCAGACGGAGCGCTGATGAACTAACCAATTCAGATGTCTAACCCCAAGTTAGAAACGGGCAGAGTTGTCTTGAACTTCACGTTCGATGATGGCTCTGCCCTTTCCTTATCTATGTCCCAAACTACTGCGGACAAATTCCTTTCTGCGTACAGTGATCATATGCAGAAGCGTCAGAGAAAAAAGAAAAATAGATCAGTGATTCCTCCCTTAGTTACAGGGTGTTGCTGAAGCTATCTTGAATATGTTGAGCGAAAGGAATACCTGGCGCGGCGAGTTCCCAGAATAGGAACTTGTTCTAGAACAATCGAGGTTCTAGTCAGCCTGTCCCAGAGCAGGGACAAATTGTCCTCCAACAGAGGGCAACAATAGCGAATTAAGAAGCTCAGGAAGATTAGTCTCCTGGGCTTTTTCTTTTGCAAATTTTTCGATTTATACACTTACACACTTACACAAGGAGACCTTGCGTCATGGCTATCAACAAAGGACAAGGACGTCGTGAAGCTTTAGAATCTACGATCGATCCTCAAGTTCAAGCAATTTTGGATGCAAACCGTACACGAGTCCAGTTGCTCTTCTCTCGGAAAGATGGAGCAGACTTAGTCACATTGACTCACAATCGCCCTGGCTTCATCAAAATTTCTGCTCGACTTTGGGCGGGGACTGTTGCAGCTAAGCTGCAACGTTCGAATGAAGACTTTCACCTGCTGTATGGTTTTCAGGGGGAGAGTTCCCCCTGGGTGGAATTGTACATTCGTGAAGAAGAGTACGAAATGCTCAATCGCACGATGGACGAAACCCTCTACGCCAACGCTATGACTATCGAAGTCAGCGTGAATTCTGAGGCTTCATACTGGAAGCCTGTAACGGGTAATGTAATTAAGAAGAATTACACCCTGGAAGCTCCCCGTTTCCACATGGAAACGGCAGAGGAGCCTGCTCAAGTTCGGGTTGAGGGTACCGCTAAGAGCCGGTCTGCCAACAAAGCTGCTACCGCTGCTCTGGAAATTGAAGAAGAGTCCCCCTTTGCGGCTCCTACCAAGACCCGTAAGCGGACCGCTACTGCTAAGTAGTTAGCAATTGGGGTAATGAGAATTAAACCACTCATTACCCCAAGCTTTAATTGTCCTAATTGATAAAAACTGAATACATGCTACAACTGAATAATGACAGACCTTTCACAACAATTAAGAGCCCTGAGCGATTGCTCAGCTGACCAAAAACTAGAGATAATCCGTCGCTTGTATCTCTACCCAAGATTGTTTGTACTTGGGTTCCAGGGCGAAGAAAAGGAGAAGGCCAAGAAATCTTTCTCACAGCTCGTACAAGAAGCAGCCATCCAGGATAAAGACTATCCTGTTTTAATTGCTGAGTACATTGAGGGCACAGGTAAGCTGCCCGTATTTATTGAAAATAATTTAGAAGTGTTCTTGAATCTTGCCAGGTACGTAGCCTGGGGGGATTCTGATTTAGAACGTGGTATTTCTGACGCATTGCATTTAGAGGCGAAGAGAAACGCCTTGCTCATCATGCAAGATGAAGTCCGCGAACTCTACCAATTGAACTAATACACAAGAGATTCGATGTCTCATAGGGTGGCGATCGCCACCCTTATTAATTGATGCCTTAACCTTATTTACTTTCAACTCTCATGACCCAATTGAACTCCCTCCAGAAGGGATTGATTGCTGCTGCTTTGATTAGCTTCGATTCATCGTTAATGCCTGCACCTGCTGGCGCACAAACGATTAAACCCTGCCGCCAACTTGGGCGGTCAGATACCGTTGTTATCATCGAAGCCAGCAATCCAGAGCGATTACAGACAGTTAACCAGGTTGTCGAACAACACAACTTGCAAGGTGGTCTGTGTGCTTCTCGGCGCACTGGTCGAACTGTCTGGATGTCTAACCAGTTAGATGGTGCCAGAGCCGCAATGCAGGTATTCGATTACTTCAAGTCAGCTGGTTTAGGTTCGCCTGGTCGTCTTATCCAAAAGAATGGCAGGGACGCAACCCATTACAACCGTCGCTAATCAGCTTTAACGCACACGCACAAAACGGAGAAGGGGTGACTTAGTCACCCCTTCTTTTTTATTAACCTTATTTTGGATTAAACCAATGACACAACAACAAAGACCCACTCAACGCTCTGCTAACAAAATTGCTTTCTTGGCTATTGCTGCTGACAACCTCAGCCCTCAGGCTGCTCAAGGTGAATATGATGCCCTTAATGGCTTATGTAATGAAGATCAAATGCAGCGCAGCCCTGACTACGCTCAATCCTGGTTACAGACCAAGCACTACGCTGCCTGAAGCAATCTGCTGCAATCCTGGGGAAGTATGGCTGAGTACTTAGGAAGGAACTTTTCTTTCATGTACCAGCCAACCTGTCCTGGACATTCTTTTTTAATTTCAGAAAGCGCATTCCAAAGGAGGCGCAGTGCCAGCTCTTGCAGACTAACAAAAGTTACTTTTGGCATCTGCTGAAGCATACGTGCTGCCGCTGGTTCGATCCCACCTGGGGAGACAAAGACTAAGCTGAGTTCTTTATCAGCAAACTTAGGACTTTGTTCAGCAAGGGTTAGATACCCTTTATCGCCAATGGTCATCATCACATCCTGGAGCGTAATAGTTGCTCTCTTAAGTTCATAGATGATGGTGCGATCGCCTTCATGCTGAACCAAGTCATAACGTCTGGTCTTACCACCTGAGCGGAGAGTGTCAGCAATGACAACCTCACGCTTAAAGTTTAAGGTGCCTTCCATGGAGAGAAGGCAGAGCTGATCCTGTAGAACCTCTTCTTTAACGAGAGGAACTACATTGTTAGGAACGACATTAATAGGAACAACAACATCTTTGGCAACTGGACTAGGTTGGTTAACAACCGCTCTAGCTCCCAGCGATGTGAATTCCTGTGCTGCCTGGGAATAACCTTGTACGAGGTACCCATAAGCCGCCACCCAATTCACTACATAAAGGCTATTAATGCTGCCCAGGCTTGTTCCTGTGTAGTGTTGAAACAATGTCTTAAATGCCTTGAGATCATCACCAGTAAGTTTGATGACCTCAGGTGCAATAGGATACTGATTCCAATCAGTCTTTGCTTGAAGCGCATCCCAGTGTTTAGCAAAGTCTCTGGAATCATTACCTTTGGCAACTGACAATTCTTTACCGAGGAACCTGCCGCCTTCACCCTTGTTATCAGGAATCCAGGTGAGCTGATACTTCGTAATCAATGACTCTAATTCATTCAGAATTGCAGGATTTACATTCTGCGTTTGATTAAGAATAGAGTCTTTGATCGAGGGTTTCCTCGATAAGAAAATTAGATTTGTCATTGGTAATAAGAATAAAAATAATGCTGAAATATATCTTTTAAGTATATCAGCATTCATACATTTCGCTATTGATTTTTAGCTATTTGTTTGCACTACAAATCAACAAATCAAAAAAAGAATGCTAGTACGCGGTACCGTATTGACCAACATCCCCTGTCAAAACGAAGCAGAGAAGAAGGGGAGGGAGAGCGTAAGGTTTTATTCGATCAGAATGCTGATTGAAGCTGTCTGTCATGAGGGTGTTTGGTACACTCCTGACATGTTTAACGATCGTCCAGAAGGGGTGAACAAAGTCAAACCCATCTTGGAAATTAGCTATGAAGCTAACGTTCCCCATGCAGAAGATTACGCCCTCATCTCAGACCTCCGGCCCAAGCAGCGCTATGAAATGACGATCGCTAGCCTGGAGTGTTTTTATGTCCGTAAAGGGCACGTCTCCAAGATTGACGCTCGTGGTGTCATGAGCATGTTTGTTAAGTGCTTTGGGAATTCCCAAAACATCTCCTTTGTACAGGAGATTGGCATGACCCAACTCCCTGAAGGGCAATCAACCGTTTCCATCCCCTCTGCTGAAATCATCACGATGCTCACTTGGGCACACTCAGAAACGGCAGTAGTGGAAAAAACCCTGTCAACTTTAGCCAGCTGATAAGGATCAGCTTTTATTGATTCATGAAAGGTAATTGGTTCCTCTGGGGTGCGCCCCTAACTATTTGTCTCCTCCTGATAGGAGGCAATATTGGCAAACCTGGAAATAATAGCAATAAGCAATTAGATGCTTGTAATCTTCAAACTGGGCAGACTGGCATTCTCAGAGGAACTGTTATCGGAGTTGGTTGGATTTCACCCGGTAGCAGCACCATGCTGTCTACAGTCATGACCCCCAGTGGTTGTGAAGTGGTAGTATCCGCCAACCCTTGGAAGCTAGAAGCTCTAGGGAACGTGAACAACAAAGTAGAGTTCACGGCTACGGTCAGTGGCGAGTTCCTAACTAACCCCAAGAACATCAAGATCAATAATCAGATCCCTGATGAGAATGGCAATGTTGAACCCCTGAAATCTGTAGAGGTCAACATTAAAGAAAAGCCTGCATTTGCTGCTCTGGATAAGGAAGCCATTCTCACCGTATGGCTAGGCTCAAAAGGGTATGACAAAAACTTTGTCATTTCTAGAGAGATGTCAGCGAGGTTGAAAGTAGGGGAACGAAACACCCTCTACTACAACGATCAAAGTGAAATTGTTCAAGTTGAAAACTAAGGAGCGGAGTCAATCTCCCTTCTAATTATTGATGTGGAGATTGATTGATGCTAGTACTTGGTTTAATCCTAGGAGCCGTTAGTGGCTTGCTAGGTGGATTCATTCCTGGATTTACTTCTGGGTTCGCTTATCTCCTGTTGGGAGCAGCTGCTCCTGACTTTGCAGTTGGCTTTATCTTAGCCAGCGATGCAACCAGTAGCTTAATTAAGCAGCTGGGTATCCTCACCCCTTCAGTGTTGGTGACTAACACCTACATTAGTGAGGATCTCCCCTTTATCCTGCGTAAGGGTAAGGGGATTGCCGCTGTTCTTACGGGCGCGTATGCCTACACCTTCACCAAAATGCTGGTGTTGGTTGGCGGTATTGTTCTGCTCTTCTTTGGTGGAGCTGGCTATTTGAAAATAGCTTTAGCTCATCAAGTGGTGGCAGTTATATTCGCCATCATCATGTGGGGCACCCTCGCTCGTAAGAGCGAAAACAAAGTCGCCGCGATCGTAATTCTGATCCTGGCAACTACCTTAGGCTGGTTCACTTCTAACCTGAGTGGCAACAATCTTATGTTTGCCCTCATTACGTCAGTCATTGGTATTCCTGGTGTGATTGAGATGATTAACTCTCAATCCACTACGTTACCTGCTCAGACTGATCGTAAGGTTAGAGAAGAGCTGCCCTTAGGCCCTATTGTTGCTGGTGCAGCATCATCCTTGTTCATGGGTCTTCCTACTGCCGCCATTATGGAAGCAATGGAAGATGACGAGAAGGATCAGTTTGCACGTATTAGCAAATCAGCTGTAGCTGAAGCTGCTGCTTCTGGTTATGGCTTACTCCTGGCAGTTAGCAATGGGGGCGCACGTTCTGTTGCCGCAACTATGCTAGACCAAGTAGGTTCAGACTTTAATAGCTGGGCTGCTATTGGCATGCTGGGATTGACCCTCATGTTCACGTTAGCTACTTATCTGAACATGGAGGGGCTTGCTGACCTGTACATTGCTACGGTTGGCAAGATCAATCAGAAATTCTTTGGTTATGTGATCATCGCCCTCTCTGCTATCTCAGTTCTTTACTGTGCTGGGCCGATAGGGTTCGTTTTGATGGCAGCAGGATTCTTCCTGAATAAGATGATTCAAGCAGCTGGGGTTCCTCAGTCATGCAGTCTCATCGCCTTCAGCGCGATCCCACTGCTATCGTTGCTTGGGATTTAACAATGCTTACACTTGTAGACGATGAGTACGAGGAACAAATGAATGAAAGAAGGCTAGAGGAACAAAGAACTCTAGCCTTAATTATTGAGGGGTACATGAACTTGGCTCAATCGGAACCTTGTTCAGTATCCCTCAAGCTTCTGGAGCGAAAGCTCACAGATGCAGGAAAGTTGGAAGAAGTGAAGAAGGAACTAAACATCCAAGGGTTGAAAAACACCCTAATTCAACTCGTAACTAACCTGCAACGGGGCAGCTTTAGTGCAGAAACAAAAGCCGCACTAGAGCAAGTGAAGATTGCGATCGCCGCCTACCCCAGGCAGACGTATGTAGCATTCTCTTCTCCCACGACACTAGGCCATACCCTGGCTGGAAGGATTCAACGTAAGTTGGATAGTCAACCAGTTTATAACGCTTAAATCGGTTTAATTACGGCAGACAGCACCATTAAATTACGTTCTGCCGCCGACCAATTAAGCCTGCGTTCCAATACCCACCATTCCAGTGCCCACTTATTACCATGTCGCCATTTTCAGCAAATTCAGGATATGGCCATTTATGGGCACCGTAATTCCCTTAATTATTTCAGACAGCACCAATGAACCTATTCCTCATTTTCCCCTCTGGCTGGTGCCTCTCGCTGGAAGGAGTAAGGTCGATCTCTGAGCATCCTTCTACAAAACACATTGTTATCAAATTCGCTGATGGCAAAGAGGAGAAAGTAACCGCGTCTCTGGATATCCAGTGCCTCTCCAACTTCCTATCTAAGATGAATGGCTACTGTAATCGCGGTGACGTTGTTCGCCTTGCGGACTATGCTCCCTGATCAGGTAGGGTAGATTCGGTTTGCCGTACCTCCGATACAAGGTTTATGTACGGTCGGTAAACGAACCCATCAACTGGTTCGTTAAGCAAAGTAACCAGCGAATTTCCTCTACAGAAAAAATGGGCACAAACGCTACCCAGGCTTAGTTTTCTAAAATTGAAAAATTAAGCTTTGTAAGCCCTTTCTAGTACATTAGAATTAGTTGACTGGATTGCTGCCCATTTTTCGTATATAGCTTTGTTAACTAAGGCAGACAGCACCAATAAGTCGCAAAATTCGCAAACGCTAAATCAGTAATCAATCCACACTTCAACAATTCCAACGACTCCAGTAATCTCAATCCCTCATAGAGGGATGTACTCCACTAGCAAAACTTAAGCACAGAAACACAGGTATTTATCCATGAAAACTAAGAGCTCTTCCACTGCTCCTATTGCTCCCTATGGGAAAGGTCTTCCTTATGGGAAACAACTTCCTTCTGGAATTCCTCCTTATGGGAAGAGTGGTGTGAAACGAGTGAGTAAAGTCGCCCTCATGTTAATTCGTATTAGGGCGCTTATTGATGAATTGCGATCGCAGTTCTATGAGGACTATGGTTTTATCCATAGGGCGCGAGTCTTTTGGAAGCTCCACAATAGGAGCATGATTCTCTTCTCTCTTATTGTCTTGTTTGTTATCAATCCTATTGCTGGGGCGGTTATTCTTCTAGTGCTAGGTTGTGTTGCTGAAATGAGAGATAAGAGGCGGCGCATTAAAAGACGGCAGGAAGTGAAGCGGCGGATTGCTGCATATCAAGAGTGGCTCATTGAACAGAGAGCTTTAAGAAATTTGACTAATGACGAACAAAACACTTAAAGAGCAGTGCTATGTCAGCACTCAAGGAAGGACGCACGTTGTAACTGCTATTTCAGTTTTAGCTTTAGATCCTAACCAAAGAAGCCCATCAGAACATCGAGTAACATTCCATGCCACGACTGGAGTAAATACCAGAAGGTGTTATGTCGATTTGGAAATAGGGAAGCAAGATGCTTGTGAGCTAGGAGCTGAGCTTCTCGAGATAGGTATGAAAGGTATGAATGCCCACGAACGAATAGCAATCTTGGAGAAATTAATGAATGAGTAAATACAGCTATCCAGTTACACAACAACTAGTTTTCAAGAGCAGATCCAATTCCTTCATAACGACGCAACAGGAATATAAGCTCTTAAGAGCCAGGATCGTCCACCATAAAAGCGTTTTATCTGATCAGCCTAATACGGGCAGGGTAGGAGTGGAATTTCTGTCTGGCAGATCCCAGGTCAACCTTAATCTGGATACTGAAGATGCATTTGAGTTAGGAGTGGCTCTAATTAAAGCGAGTGCTTCTGACAAATCAGCACACGAAATAATGGAAGTTCTCTCCTCCTTTATTCCTATTGATAATTAAGCTTGGTCTGATATTGCAGCCGGAGATCTGCGTAAGCTAGTATTTTTATACTAGTTATTAGGATGCTTGGAATGGCTAGCCTGAAAGATGTAGCGAAGAGCCGCAAAGATTTGTTGATGATGGACCCTAGAGACTTGAAAGTAGTCGAAGGGTGGAATGCCAGAGAAGACCTGGGTGATTTAGAAGAGCTTAAACAAGTCATTGTGAATAGTGGCTTTCCTGGGGTGATTAAAATCTATGTGCCCCAGAAGAAAGAAATTCTACTCACGAAGGACGGCACCTATGAGGCTGAGCCTCAAGAACGATTAGTTGTCGATAGACATCGGCGGTTAACGTCTGTTCTCCAACTAATTGAATCAGGCGTTGAGATCAAAACGGTTCCATGTCTTCCTGAAGATAAGCTTGCCTCTGAGGGCGATCGCTTATTACGGCAGGAGACTGAGAACAGTGGTAAACACCTAACTCCTCTAGAGCGGGGTAATCTCTACCGTCGCCTGGTGCGCTTTGGCTGGACTGAGGAAGAGATTGCTAAGAAAACTGGTAAGTCGATCCAAACTGTCAAAAGTTACTTACAGTTGACGTCTACCAGTCCTGAAGTTCAGCAGAAGATCAAAGAAGGTGAGGTTAGTGCCACCACTGTTATCCGCATTAACCAGGAAGCCAGTTCCCCATCTGAAGCTACGGCTGTCATTAACCTAGTTGCTGAGAATCAAGCTACGGCTGAGGCGGCAGTTGAGGCAGTAAAGGTGAGTGGGGGCGATGCTAAGAAAGCAGCAGAGGTTTTAACGACTGCAGTGCGGGCTGCTAAAGCCGAGGGCAAGCCAAAAGCCAAGACTAAGCATGTTCAAACAGCAGCAAACATTACAGCCAAAAGTGCGTTAGCAGTTGGGGGTACTTCTGGTAAATCTGGCAAAACCCAGACTGCCACTAAGAAAACAAACCCTGTCACACTAATGAAACGCATTGTGCGTGAGTCTAGCCAGAAGTACACAGAGGAGGGCGTTATCATTGTTGCCTCTACTGCTGATTGGAAAGACTTACTCAAGTTGTTGGAAGCTGAAAGTTGAGGTCCCTTGTTCCTTCGGCAGAAGCAGAGTCAGCTGATTTTCCCTTCTTCCCAGAATTGGTTTAAACGGTTGATTAAGGGATTCTTTGGATCAAGTTCAAGTTCAGCAAACTGATCAAGGGTTAGGTCAGCAAAAGGGTCTACTTGGGTTACATTTTGAGGAGAAACTCTAGGCAAATGACATTGAGTAAAGCAACTTGGACACCACACCCAAAGTGTGCCTTGAAATCGCTGTTGGTTGAATATATGAAAGTAGTATCTCAATGTTGATTTATTACATTTGGGACATAAGATGGGTGTTCCTTGAAATACTTGTCTTGCTGCAAGCATAAATGGGACCTGGTATTCATCACTAGCTTCCATCCATTGAGTTTGCATTTTTATTTTCCTTTAAGGCTCTCTAGAACAACCAACCATAGCTTTTCACCTTCTTTCTCAGCTAATGCTTCGCTAGAGGTTGTTAGCCCCGCAGCAAAATCTTTCAAATGTTTTGCTTCATGTCCAAAGGTTTTGACGGCTTCTTCAAGGGAACTAAGGGCTCGTGGAGTAAAATTAATAATGGGTCGCCCCTTTGCATCTCGGGCAACCCTCTCTCCTGTTCGTTCGACCCAACCCCAAATTATTTCACCTGTTTCTTTCTCCATTGCTTCAGCGACTTGCTGTGACACCTTGACTAACTTGTAATTACCAGGATTGGCACCAGCTCGCCCTAATATATTACGTAAACGTTTCAGAGAAACAGCCCCAACAGATTTAAGTTTTTCACCTTTACGAAAAACTTGTATTAAAGCCTTAAGGCCACTCTTGCTTATATCTCCAGTAGCAACTTTAATAGTTCCTTTAGCCCCAAGTTTTATGCCTTCTTCAACACCTACTTTACCAACATCTTTAGTTAATATTTTTACACCGGTCTTTGCCATAGCCCGAAGACCAAACATACCAGCTTTTATCGCTAGAGAACCAAGAACTTCAAACGGTATTAAGTCAATTGGATCAAGTAATGGTGTCTCAAGCGGTATTTCATCACTCCAAACAATTTTGCCATCAAGATCAACAACTTCGGAATAACCACCGCTAGAACGTGAATAACCAACGACTTCGCCTTCATCATAAACGGGTTTGTAAGCAGGAAATTCTCCACGGCGAAGACGTTGTTCAAACACAGTGCGGGGTGAGCGTGCTACTAAACGTGATTTTAATGCTTCGATGTCTTCTGCTGTTGCTGGAGAACCACTTCGAGTAGAAATTTCGACAAATAGATCTACGGCTGCTTGTAGTTTGACAGAGTAATTAGGATCATCAATTGTATGATCAGTGAACCAGTTACTTAAAGAAACAGCTTCCTCCTGAAGAGCTGTGTCATCTAGTTTTGTGATATCTTTCGTATAATTAGGCTGTCTAGCAATATGAATTTCCGAAGATCCTATAGGGGTGTGGGAAGAGATCTGCTGCTGTAATACTGGAACATCTCCCAACATGTTCAAACCAGTAGCCAACTTTGCCTGAACTCCCTGCCAGTGAGGTAGTTGAGGTGGGATCGCTCCAGTAGCGTAAAGGCTGATGCGATTCCAATCTAACGTTTCGCTCTTAGTCTCTGACTCATTAGCAAGCTGGTTGGAGTCAGGTTTGCGAGCAACATAAGATTCGCCCATCGATACTTCATGAGGTCGGCTAGGAAAAGGATTGCTCGGAGACGATGCGATTTCCTGCCCAGGATAGGTAACTTCAAATGGGCGTGGTGTAGGGATATTTGCAGTGTGAGAGCTTTTTTGAGGTTGAGCACCAGAGCTCTGATTCTGTTGAGTATGCATAACTCTAGCAGTACGGGACTGCTAACAGAGGGGGGGCAGCAAGCTGGCGGAAAGGAACCGATTAGAAAATTAACTAAAGTATGGCAAAGGAATAGGTACCTGTCTACTAACTTTTGTTAGGGACAATAAACAGATAGAACACGCAGAAGGTTAATGTTCTCCTATAACTCCATCTATTTACCAAACTCTGCTCCTACATTAATGCTTTAAGCTAAATATTCGTAAAAATAATATTCATTTTAGTGATTGTGAAGAAGGTTTAGCTCGTGATTTATCTAGAGTCATGCAAGATGCTAATTTACTAATTCAAATTCTTCAGTCTCAATTTTGTAACCTGTTCATAGATCTATTAGAAGCCTTAGTTTATGAAAACTCAATCGTTCAACAACATCCACCTACTACTTAGAGCAGTCTCTCTTATATTCATCTTACTGGTGGCGTGTGCTCCAATTATCGACAAGATGGTTCGGCACTCAGGAATGACAGCTCAGTATCCTATTGCACATGACCACAGATAGGTCTAAGCTGATCCTTTTGTATAGAGGACAGCTTCAACTCTGCCGCCGATATTTCCCTGGCTTGATCTGGCGTAGGAGGGAATGGGGACTAGAGGGAACTCTCAAAGAAACTGAGTATAGACTCACCCTTAAAGAAAATGATTGGGGTAAGTCGGTGATCGGCTGGTATGGCATGCTTTCTATTGGAATGGCAGTTCCATGCATCTCTCCTCCTTTATCAGGATTAACCCTGGAAGACTGCTTGCAGTTCATTAGTCAGCAGTACGCCTATGAGCAGAACCTGCGAATCTATCTACTTACTGGTGATCGCTCCATGATCCAACCATTTCAATATGTGTTGTTCCACCTTTACAGTAATGCTGATCAAGGTTGGCTTTCGTATCCCTGGTTTGTGAATAATGAAGGTGCAGCTTGGGATTACAAATCATTGGCTAAACTGCATATTCACTATGGACAGAAGGGTGACGATAATTGGAAAAAGTTATGCAGTAAGCTGAAAGAGCAGAGTACCAAAATGATACCAGTGGATATAAGAAAGAGAGTTCCAAATTAAGGAACTCCCTTTTTTTCTTCTACTTTTCCACTTCATCATTTAGTTAGCGGTGTTTCTGCAAATAATCCAAAGTAGCCTGAAATGCTTCTGAATCAACAGGAAACATAACTGTCCCTATCTATAACAACTTGGTTCTAGGAATACAATTCTCTTGACTGAGTCCTAAGAGTTCCGTGATTGGCTGTATGGGCTACAAGGTAAAGCTCTCCTGCTTTCAGGTTGAGGTAGAAGAGTTCTAACTTGTTCTATTTTTGGGTGCTAATACCATCACACAGATGGCGATCGCTTTCACTAAGATTGGAATTACCTCTTAAATAGCCACTCACCCAATTACAACTTTCTATCAATAGGGTGTCTAAGTCCAAATCCCAAAGAATCAAGGTTCCATCTTCACATCCTAAGATTAGGTTCTTACCATCAGGACTGAAACGAACACGAAAAATACTATTGTCAGAGGCTTTGATTGTTTTCAGTTCTTTCCCTTCTAAGTTCCAGAACTTAACAGATCCATCAACACTGCTAACTGAGACAACAACTTGACTGTTAGGGCTGAAGCTGATATCAGCAACTTGGTCGTGCCCTTTAAGTGTCTGTAATTCCTTGCCATCTATATTCCAAAGTTTGATAGTACTATCTGCCCCAATGGAGGCAATTAGCTTTCCATCTGGGCTGAAGCTGACTTTTCTTACTATACTGGTATGCCCTTCTAATGTTTGTAGTTGTTGGCCCTTAGTACTCCAAAGTTTAACCCTATTGTCACGACCGCCTGTTACCAGACTTTTACCATCGGGGTTGAAACTGATGCTGAATAGATGGAGTAGTGTTTGATCCTTACTAACAAAGTCTTGCAATTTTTTACCATCTATATTCCAAAGCGTAATCTTACCGCTACCACTGTTAGAAGCAGTAGCAATCATGCTGCCATCAAGACTAAAACTAACAGCATTTAAACCTTCGTTTTTCTCTCCAGCAAATTTTTTTAACTTATTACCATCAATACTCCAGAGATTTAGTGTCTCACCACCATCAGCAAGCATTTTGCCATTTGGGCTAAAACTGACATCATTACTAAAAGGATCGCTACCAAAATCAAATTCCTTATTTTGAAGCGTTTTTAGTTCCTGCCCATTTAAATTCCAAAGCTTAACAGTATTATCAGCACCAGCAGATAATACTGTCTGACCATCACGGGTAAAGCCAAGGCTTACAACTTGCTTATTATGCCCCTTAAAGCTTTTTGGCTTCTGCTCATCATGTCGCATTAATATAATAGTGCTCGAACTATCAGTTACACTCCCACCTTTAGCAAAAGCTATCAATTGACCATCATCGCTGAAAGCAACACGTTCTCCCTTTAATGATAAAGTTCTCTCTTGAGCACCGGTTTTCCAGAGCTTCACTGTTGTATCCGTGCGGGAGATAGCACTAACATAAACGATTGTTTTACTATCAGATGTAAAGAAAATTTGATTATGTGCACGACGAACGTTGAGCCGGGAACTAAGTACTTTCACAGATTCTAATTCCTGCCCATGAAGGTTCCAAAGCTTGACTACTTCGTCTCGACTGACGGAGGCAATCAGCTCCATGTCGGGACTAAAGCTGATACTGTTGACCTCATCGCGATGTCCTATGAGAGTTTTAAGCTGACGACCATCAATACTCCAGAGTTTGATAGTTTTGTCTTTACTAGCAGACGCAATCATCCTTCCATCAGGACTAAAAATAACTTTGTTGATGCCACCGCGATGTCCTATAAGAGTTTTAAGCTGACGACCATCGGCACTCCAGAGCTTGATGGTTTTGTCTTCACTGGCAGACGCAATCATCCTTCCGTCAGAACTAAAACTGATGCTATTGATAGAATCAAAATGGCCCTTTAAAGTTTGTAATTCTTGACCATTAATATTCCAAATCTTGATATCTTTATCATCGTTAGCTGCAATTATTTGGCTATCTGGACTAAAGCTAATTGTGTTAACGAATTTACCAAAACTCTTTGAAACTGATAAAGTTTGACGCTTTCTACCATCAATACTCCAAAGTTCGATTTTGCTTCCTGGATTGAAGGCGACAGCAATTAGCTTCCCATCGGGACTAAATTTGATATTTGTAGCAAGACCGTCATGTGACCACCGATTTAGTTCCCTAATTCCGTACAATACTTGCTGTAATGTCGCTACAACTTGCATCCTTACATCAGGCTCAATTCCAGTTGACTGTTGCAACTTTCTACCCATACGAATAGCTTCTATCAGAGCATCAAGATCCAAATTTGCATTCCGTAAGGCCTCTGCAGTTAAACTGCTAGCAACTAGCTCAGCGCTTACTCTTCGATGTTCTGCTTGTAGCCAAAACCAGCTCGCTGTTCCCGCTAAACCTAAGGCAACTATCAAACCACCAACAAGACCTGAAGTGATTCGCCTCCGTAAGCGATCTCGCAATCCTACACTGGCATCAATAAACTGATTGGCTACCTCACTAAAACCACCCAGAACTTGATGGAAAGTAAAATCTTTTCTCAGTTCTAGAGCCTTCGCCAACTTCGAACCTGACCATAATTCATCGTCTGATCTCTTTTCTGTCCAGCGCGATACATCTTCTTCCAATCGATTTCGTAGCGAGATCGCCTGCCGATTCTCACGAATCCATGCCTCCAGCGTTGTCCACGCTGTTAGCAAAACCTCATGCGCTACCTCCACTGTGGATTCGCTAGCTTGCAACGAACGGTCACTCACCAGCAAGTTAGCATCAATCAATTGTGTTAATATTTGCTGCTCTAAGTTATCACTAAACTCAGAGCGGAGTACCCGTCGCCGCAATGGTTTCCAATCTGCTTCTGAATCTACACTTTTACCGATATCCACTAGCTTTAGGAAAATGCGCTGCGCTGCTAACTGCTCTTCTTTTGATAGCGCTCCATAGATGTGATCCACATGCCTTTGCAATGCTCCCCGCACTCCACCCAGTTCTCGATAGGTACTGATATTTAGAGTACGATCGTGAATGCTACCTGCTTCTACTTCAGTTTCCCATAGCAGATTCAAGGTGTACTGCAACAACGGCAAATACCCTGCCTGACCCTCTACACTTTTGATGATTTCCTCAACCAACTTATCTTCAAACACGACTCCGTGGTGGGCTGCCGGTTGCTCAATCGTTAATCGCAACTCATCTAATTGCAGCTCCGCAATAATTGGGCGAGCATGATCAGTGGCTTTCACCAAATTCGGGTAGGGACTCAGACGATCTAAAAAGTCTGATCTCATTGCTGCAACAATTTTGATTCGACAATTCTCAACGGGAACCTGCTTCAGCCGTTGATTTAGCTGCACCAAGTCTGAAATAAATTGATTACATTTCTCCACCTGGCTGGTGGTAAACAACTCCTCAAATTGATCAACAAAAATCAGCCAGTAAGCATCAGTTGATTTCAGCGTTTCAATCACCTGCACCAATGTTCCCGCCTTACCCTGCCGGACAAACTGTGTCTTTGTTTGTCCATAGCGGTTCAACAAGCCAGCATACAGTGATTCAAACGGATCATTGTCTGGACTAAAAGTGAGATTTACAAAGAGATCACCCCATTTCTGCGCCAACTGAGGTATTAAGCCGGCCCGTACCACAGATGACTTTCCACTACCTGAAGCCCCCAACAGCAGCAGCAAATTGGTTTGGTTCAGTTCATTGATCAACTGACGGACAAATTGTTCCCGCCCAAAAAAGCGATCCTTGTCAGTTTGCTCAAACTTTTTCAATCCTTTGTAAGGGGAGGTGAGGATAAACGATCGGGTCTTAACCTCAGTCGCTGAGATTTGAATAATCTGGTTTCGAGTATAGGTAACCTGGTTTCCATCCCCTGAAATAACAACACTATCGTTGGCATCGTGACCTATCTCAATGCTGCGATCATACTCCGGTGTATTATCCTCGGCCATGATATTTACCTATACCAGTAGTCGCTAAACCATCAGACCAACAAAGCTCAAAATCTTGTACCAATTCTCTCCCAACCAGGCAGCGGCCTTCTCCACACGGGGCGTAATCTTCTCCAAAGCCCCACTAAATCCTTCTGCTTTCTTGGCGTAGCCTAGAGCACGTTCCATTGCTTTGCCAACTTCATCCTTATCTGGTTGAGGCTTCTTCAATTCGTCTTCTGCTTCATCCAGTGCATTGTCAATCTTGCGACGGTCAGGAGTTTGCAAGCTTGACAGAGCCTCTCGCAGTGCCTTTAGTTCTGTTGCCATATCCACACTCTCTGGGGGAGGCAATGCTGTCTGTTGATACTGCACCGATACAGTATTGCTATCTCCAGTGACAATAGCACTCCCTGTCATACTACCCCCTACAGAGACCGATCGATTTTGGCTGGGTTGCTGGTCTTGACTCACAAATTTCCCCCCCCTATGTGAATTACTAGAATTACTCAAAGCTTCTACAGGAGTTCTAACACTCTTTATCTGCAACGATAGATTATTTAACAATTAACTTTACGTAAGAAATCAGCTAGATAGGGTTATGCCTAGTCTCAGTGGAAAAAGTCAGCAGACGAGGGGTAGGAGACAAATCACGAATCGGAAAGCGACAGCAGGAGAACATCGCTTGAGCAGTAATCCGATCTCCACAATGCTAAATCCAACAATGCTGGTAGCGCAAAACTCAGTCATAGCTTAACAATCATCTAAAACTTGATTCACAGATACTGGTATGCCAGTGGTCGGACGTGGTCTATGTACTACTTTTCTGGCGGCATTAGGCAAGCACTTTTTTGGCTAGTGGCAGTTCTTCAAGTTTGTGAAGCGTGAAGAACTGCCACTAGCCAGTTAAAAAATAAACAATCTATCTCGCACGTCTTCAGTTAGTTCAAAACTATTCATCCCTACACGGTTTCAAAATGATCGATACTTGAGTGCTAATTTAGAAATCTGCTCAGTGGATGATTGAAGGTATTTCCCATAATTGGAGTACTTTCAATCACCCAACTTATGCTTTCTAACGAACCAGAATATGTCTATCTGATCTTTCACCCAGATCAAGGTTTCTTTAATCGTCCCCACTATGACCAGCAAGACCAGGTAAAGAGCGGATTGTATCTGCCCCTGGAATTAGGCAAGTGGACAACGGGCGTTAATAACTGTCAAACCAGATTCGCTAGTGAAACTGAAGCTAGGGCTTATACCGAATGGCTCATGCCTGCGGCTAAAGCAGCCTGTCAGATCATTAAGGCAAAGCCTTATATCTGCTGTAACGGCGAAGATTATTACTGGTAACGCACAACCCCGGAGAGGCAACTGGTTAAAAGTTCTTTTTGAAAAGGAACTATTGCAGGTTCAACTCCTGCCCTCTTTATTTTTGAACTAAGGATATTGACATGGAATTATATGAAGTGGGCGGTGCTGTACGCAACCGCTTTCTTAGCATGCCTCTGCCTTCTAAGGACGAGGACATTGCTGTTGAAGGTCTGACTTACGAACAGCTCAGAGATTGGCTCTTAGACAACGACTATCGCATTTGTGCGGAAGAGCCAGAATACTTGCGGATCAAAGCAGGTAAGCGAAACTGGCAGAGCGTTGATTTCATGGAAAGAGTTGAGCGTAACGGTGCGACTCTTTGGCTTCCCGCCAAGATGAGCGAAGCTCCCAAAGATTGGGTTCTCTGTCACACTGATAGGAGCCCTAAACCTAAAACCCTCGCTGAAGGTGTTTCCATCCTAGAAGATTTAGCTTCCAGAGACTTCACTATGAATGCGATCGCCATTAAGTCTGACGGTCAAATCCTCGATCCTCACAACGGTAGAGAGGACATTCAGAGTAAACTAATCAGAGCGGTAGGAGAACCGTTTGATTGCTTTGTAATGGACCCAGGGCGGTTGTATCGAGCAATCAGGTTAGCCGTAGAATTGGACTTCACTATTTGCCGAAATACTTGGAACGCGATCATTGGTTGCAATGATTTGGCGGCTCAAGTGGGCCCTGATCGCGTTAGAGAGGAGTTGTTGAAATCTTTTAGGATTGACACTCTCAGAACGTTGCGGCTATTGAACGCCACTGGATTGACAGACTACACATTTACTGAACAAAACCAACTTTGGCTGAAGCCAACAAACGAACGCAAATGACAACAACTCCAAAAGTAACTAAAAATCAATTTGCTGAGCTTGTTCTTAAGTTTTTAGATGTAATAGTTGAGACTTAATCTGACACATCCTGTAAACTGACTACGGATCAGGAGTGTCACAATGAATACACAAGACAAGATTATCCAAAACAAACTGGGTGTGCTCAATCTCGCCAAGATGCTGGGCAATGTCTCTCAAGCCTGTAAAGTGATGGGCGTTTCTCGCGATAGTTTCTACCGTTTTAAGCAATTGTATGAGACTGGAGGCGAAACCGCCCTACAAGAAATTAGTCGCAAGAAACCCTGCATTAAGAACCGAGTGGAGGCCCGGATTGAACAAGCAGTGGTCGATTTTGCCATTGAACAACCCGCCTATGGACAAGTGCGGGTCTCAAACGAACTCAAGCAACAAGGAATTCTCGTTTCTTCCAGTGGTGTGCGGTCCATTTGGTTACGCCATGATTTAGAAACGTTTGCCAAACGGCTGAAAGCGCTAGAAGCAAAATCCGCTCAAGACAATCTGATTCTGACCGAAGCGCAACTCAAAGCCTTGGAGAAGGCGAAACAAGAGAAAGAAGCGCACGGTGAGATTGAAACTGAACATCCCGGCTATCTCGGGTCCCAGGACACCTTTTATGTCGGCACGATTAAAGGGGTCGGACGGATCTATCAACAGACTTTCATTGACACCTACTCGAGAGTGGCGATCGTCAAACTTTATGAAATGAAAACCGCACTCACTGCCGCAGACCTCCTCAATGACCGAGTGCTCCCCTTCCTTAGTGGTGCAGAAATCTCAGGTGGTCTCAATATGAGAAGGTGACGACTT
>CAZGDE010000035.1:23778-26848 GCA_964524315.1 uncultured bacterium | reverse complement strand
GGCATTTGAACCCGGTCTACTGGCAAAGGCAAACCGGGGGATTCTCTACGTCGATGAGGTTAACCTGCTGGACGACCACCTGGTCGATGTCCTGTTAGACTCGGCCGCGTCGGGTTGGAACACCGTCGAACGGGAAGGTATTTCGGTGCGTCACCCGGCACGGTTTGTCTTGGTTGGTTCGGGGAACCCGGAAGAAGGTGAACTGCGGCCTCAACTGCTCGATCGCTTCGGCATGCACGCCGAAATTCGGACAGTGAAGGAACCAACCCTGCGGGTTCAGATTGTGGAACAACGAACGGAGTTTGATAGCAATCCACCTGTCTTTTTAGACCGTCACCAAGCAGAGCAGGATGCCCTGCAACAGCGGATCGTGAATGCCCAGGAATTACTCAAGCAGGTGACGATCGCCTACGATCTGCGGGTGAAAATCTCCCAGGTCTGTGCGGAGCTAAACGTCGATGGATTACGGGGTGATATCGTGACGACTCGTGCAGCCAAGGCGATCGCCGCCTTTGAAGGTCGTACCGAGGCAACTGTGCAGGACATCCAACGGGTGATTACCCTCTGTCTCCGTCACCGTCTGCGGAAAGATCCGTTAGAGTCGATTGACTCTGGCTATAAGGTACAGAAGGTGTTTAACGAGGTCTTTGGTATCCAACAAACTGAAACACCATAGGTGGTATCGTGGTTGGCTGGTCACTCAAGTATTGTCCAGGCATTTAGGGATGTGAATTAAATACGTTCGATATTGGTAGGGGCGGGTTTTGTTGTCAAATCCATGGCAACGTGAGATTGGTTGTCTAAACCCGCCCGTACAGTTTGCGAATTTACTCGATCCACGATCCTTACCATTGACCGTATATCTTAAAGCAGACTGCTCTAGGTTAGTTTCCCAGCGCAGTCTGCTTTTATATAGTGATGAATGACGAATGCCCAATGCCCCTTTTCATGCTTCGGGGTGCTGAAACAGCATGAACGTGGGTATGAATTAGCGCAAATTTAGTTGCTCTAATGTTTCCAATCGCTCGAATACCTGATTCATGGCTTGCTGAAAACCACCATTGACAGCAGGACGAACTCCGTTGGCGGCAGATGCGCCATTGGCAGGAACTACTTCCCGCAGAGCGTTAGGATTCTGCTGGATGAGTTGCAGTAGTTCCGGGTCGAGGCTCGCCAATTCTGGCAATGGTGAAGTGAGAACGGGCGGAATCACTGGGAAGTTAATCTGGCTTAATGTCACCTGCGCTCCTCCATTCGCAGTTGGTAGTGAGTAAGCTAGCTGATCAAAATCCGGATTGCTCGGTGGTGTGCCCACAACAAATCCTTTTGGCAGGAAGGTGCCCCGATGTTGGGGGGTCAATAGCAGGTTATAGGAGTTAGAACCAAACGGTGCCGCCAGGGAAACGGTTACGTATCCCCGGATTTCGGTGTCGGCACTCGTCACTACACTCGCCTGGGTAACATCCGGTTGCAACAGAAATAGACCTGTATCGCCTGCTGGCACGGTAATGGTATAGGTGCGATTGGGAGACGTACCACTGGCGACGAGAGGAGCATTTACGTCATTGATGTCAAAAAAGGCCAGAAGGGGTCTGCTGTTGATATCGGGAGATTGCGCCCGGAAATTGATTCTTAAGCTGACAGCATTACTGAGATTGAGATTAGAAATGGTCAAAAAGTAACCCTGGATAATGGTACGTCCGGCACCCAGGATATCGGCACGGGGTTGCACGAGTGGTTTAACGAGTAGTTCAAAGTTTGAAACAACAGTTGAGATAGCCATTAGAGAAACCTCGAAAGGGTAATTACGTTCGGCTCAGTTAAGTACGTTCTTGTCCCAGTCTCGTGAAAATCAACCGTTATGGCAGTACCCGTGTGGGTGCTTTGACCCATTGATGACTGTGTCAGGCTATTAGGTGAATGTCGGAAAGTTAGCCTCTTAAGCGTAAACTCACAGCACTAAAAAAGCAGAAATGAGTAAATTAATTCAAGCGGATCAACCCATGCATTTTGAGCGCCTTTCATCAAGCTGGGTTGCGATTCATCCTCAGCCACTTGGGGTGGTTCAGTTTATTGGTGGTGCTTTCTATGGCACATTGCCGACAGTCAACTATCGCCATTTTTTGAACCAGCTATATCAGGCTGGATATACCATTATTGCCTTCCCTTTTCAATTTACATTGCGCCATTGGCATGTGGCGTTGCAACTACTGGAGGAACATTATTTGGTTCGTCAGGCAATTATTGATAGGCTGACGAATAGAGGGAATAATCTGCTTGATTGCAGCCTATATTTGAACGCTTCTAACTATTACTGGGTTGGCCATAGTTTGGGATGTAAATATATTATTTTGCTGGAAATCTTGAACGATGGTTGGGCAAAAGTTCAGGCAAATGCTGCGGACATGCAACTGGAGCGATCGCAGCTAGAACAAATTGAATTGGGACTGCAACGGGTTGCCTTAAAACTGGAAAGCATTCAGCAGAAAATTCAAGCATCTACGGGGCAAGTAGTGGATTATGGTCAACCATCGATCCATGATGAGGCTTCCTTGCTAATTGCTCCCGTCATTGCCGACTTAGATGCAGCCATTCCGTTGCGATCGCTGCGGCATGGATTTGAGAAATGGGGCTTAAAAGTCTTCCCAACGATTGAACAGACCTATGGTTTGATTACTAAAAGTGACTCATTTAACCTGATGGAAATGATCCAATTTCAGGACGATACCATCGCTAAACCAACCTGTATCCACTTTGCCCAAAGTTTAAATGAGAGTTGTATGGGAATGCTCAATGGTAAACATTTGGAGCCCGTTGGGATGCGAATTGGTCATTATGTGGCTGACTTTAATCCGCTGGACAAATTTATCCAGTCAATTGCCAGTCGTCAGTTAGAAACTGTGGCGATCGCAAAGCTAGCAATGCTAAAGAAGCGATGTACTCCCGCTCCGTTAGGCTCGCCCGGATCAACAACGCCATACTTCTGGGTAGGATAAAAGCCAGATAAGATCCCTTTTACCTGTTGGCTCTTATCTCCAACTGAATGGAAAAGCGTATTCTTGGACTGGAT
>CAZGDE010000035.1:10936-23768 GCA_964524315.1 uncultured bacterium | reverse complement strand
ACCCGTATATGTGGGCGGTTTTATTTGTGTTCTTGGGGTTTGGCGCGATCGGTTGCCAGAAAGCTGCTACAACCAATCAACATGATGTCATTCATGTGCTGGATTTTGGAATTGTGCAAACTCCCGCTGGCCTGGAAATTGGGCAGCGATTAATCATGTTATATGACGATCTGCACACCCTGTTGGAGCAGTGGAAACCCGATCTGGTGGCGATCGAAAAGCTCTTTTTTTACCGCATGGGTAACACGATCGCCGTTGCCCAGGCCAGGGGCGTCGTCATGCTGGTACTGGCACAACGGCAGGTCTCACTCCTGGAGTTTACTCCGGCCCAGGTTAAACAGGCTTTGACCGGATATGGTAATGCCAAAAAACACGAAGTCCAGTCAGCCGTTGCCCGTGAACTGCATCTGGAATCTATACCTAAACCCGATGATGCTGCTGATGCACTGGCGTTGGCGCTGGCTGCCTGGTTTCAAAATGTTGGATAGGCCCTAGCCAACGGCCCATTGTGACCCTTCAATTGCCTCCAGGTCAGCAAATAATTCCGTTTCGACTAACGGTTGAGTCTTGGGTTTCACACCCCGTGTCCATTGGTGTACCAGCCAAACGTCTTGAGTCTGTACCGCACCGAACCCTGCGCCGCCCATCCAGGCATCAATGCTTTCGGCGGCATAGGCATGGATGTAAGGTTCCTCAAAAATTTGGGTTAACCATTCCGTCTGCCGCAGTATTTTCTGACTACCATCCAGCACGATCACTTCACCACCTACGGTTAATAAGCGATGGCATTCACGGAGAATCTTCCGCGAAACGGCGGGAGGTGTTTCATGGAATAGCAGCGAAATTGTAATCAGGTCAAATGAATCAGCCGGAAAGCCAGTTTGTTCAGCATTGGCATGACGCCACTGGATATCTAAACCCGCTTTTTGGGCTTTATTCTCGGCAACGACCAGCATATAAGGTGACAGGTCAATACCAAAGACCTCGGCTTGCGGAAATGCTTGCTTTAACAGAATGGTGCTAGACCCTGTGCCACAACCTAAATCGAGAATACGGCGGGGTCTCGCTTGAATGGCATCCACCATCGCCTGCCGTACCCATGCCTCTGATGGTGGTAGTGCATATTGGGTAATGGGATCGTAGGAGATGGCAGCGTTGACGTTCAGGTAACCGCCCTCAATCCCATGAAAATTTTGCTTACTGTAATACGTTGGGTAGGTCAGTGTGGGGTTGCTGAGTCGAGCAGTTGCCCCATCCCAATCAATACTTTTGTAAAAACGCAGCAGTTCTTCCTCATTAATCAGGAAGGTTTTGAAGATGGGGGCGAGAAATCGCTCGAAAATCGAGTGTTCACGAACGGCCATAGGTCTTCCACTGATAGGAGGGAATAGTCGAGCGGAGCGATCGCCCCGGACTCAAGTGTGGTTTTTTCAAGTGTAATGTGATTCGTTCAATCCGGGGGGATGGGAGTTGAATGACAGGCTGTTTCAGATATTCAGGCGTTAGATTTGTAGCGTTTGGCCAATATGGGTAGGCAGGACAGTAAGGATAGAAAGCCAAGTGCCAGGAAAAAAGACAGGCGATCGCCCCCCTGCCATGCCTGTTTACCAGAAACGCCTAACCAGGCATAGGCCAGTGATAGGGGGATAATACCGATAAAGGTTCCTGCCATGTAGGTTTTGAGATCAACCGGAGTCAGGCCAAACAGAAAATTGACCAGGCTGAAGGGTGACAATGGCGTAAACCGAACTGCCAGAACAAAATTGAACGGTTGATGGGCGATCGCACGGTTCAAGCGTTGTAATAGGGGATGATGCCCAAGGTGTTGGGCGAACAGGTTGTGGAGTGAGTAGCGAGCCAACCAAAAGGCTCCTGTTGCCCCTAATGTGGCTCCAATGACTGACCAGATCGTGCCCCAAACTAACCCAAACACCGTACCGGCTACGACGGTCATGACATTGCCAGGGAAGCCAAAGGTCGTTGCGATGGTAAATGTCAGGACAAACAGGGGCGCTGCTAAAATGCCCCACTTGTGCAGTTCTTGTACCAGAAAGACAGCATCAAACAATGCTCTTGCTGGGCTAAACAGGCAAACTGCGACAAAGGATAGCAGAGCCAGGGCAACCCATAATCCAGTTTTATAGCGCTTGATCAACATGGAACCACTCACACCCCGGCTAATACTATATCCTGGTGAAGTAAAATAAATCTGGTGGCAACCGTATCAATATCCGCTAATTGTATGCCTCATTGACGGTAGCGGCGGTTTTATCCACTGGCACAGGCTCACTCCTCACGGTTCTGGCCCCAACTATAGAATAGGGGCATGGAAAATTCCCGCAATCGCCAGTTACCAATCCATTCCTACCTTCTCCTCGGCTGTTTGTTCACGGGTCTGGCCGGCTTGCAAAGTTGCCAATCGGTGCCCCCGTCATCCATTACCGTGAGCCAGTCGGTCAGCGTCCCCGCTGCGTCTCAGGCTCCCGTGGAGATGGCCAGCGAGTCTGCCCCTGTTACAAGGGGACAGCGAACCTATCACATTGGTAATAGCCTGACGGATACCATTAATCCCCTGCTGGAACCGATTGCTAAAAGTGCCGGGTATCAGCATGAGTACCTGCGATCGACCATCCCTGGCGCGCCCACTGATTGGAACTGGGATCATCCCGGTGAGGCCTTGGGTGAACGGGATTACCGTGAGATTTTTGACACCAAAGCACCCATCGATCACCTGTTTACCCAACCCTACGCAGGGCATGATCGCTCGCTGGAGAATGAAGCCGAGTATAGTGGCCGTTTCTATCGGCTGGCACGGCAAAAAAGCCCACAGGTACAGTTCTGGATCTATGCCCAGTGGCCCATCCGTGACTTTGACGATCCGTGGGCGAAGGCGGTCAGTAGTGCTGCAAATCTGGGCTTGAAACCCGCTACGAACTGGGCTGAAGCAGTCATGAATCATCTGGCTTATCACGAAGCAGTCCGTCAACGAATGGATGACCTGAATGACGGTAAACCCATCCGGATCGTTCCAGCAGGGTTAGCACTGGTACGGTTAAAGGAGGCGATCGCAGCGGGACGGATCCCTCAAACCAATGAATTTTTCGACACGCACTTTCAAGACATGTTGCATTTAAACCTGCGAGGTGCGTACATGGTAGCCCTGGTTCACTATGCCTGTATCTATCGGCGTAACCCTATGGGGGTTTCTTTTGAAGGGACGGGGCTAACCGCAGAACAAGCAAAGATTTATCAGCAAATTGCCTGGGATACGGTGCGTACCTATCAGTGGTCAGGGGTCCGCCAATAATAAGGTCATCTGCAATTCCGCACCACTTAGTTTTTGGCCTGTTCGACGGCGAGAGAAACACTGTCGCCGCCAATGTCCCGCATGATCCCTAGTAGATTGGCGACCTTGTCGTAGTCGAGTTGACTGTCGGCTTTGAGTACTACCAGGCCAGTTGGATTGGTATCAAGAAAGCGTGCCATATCCCGTGCCAGTTGATCCACCGTGCCCTTCTGACCGTCCAGCGTAATTTCTCCCTGGCTGTCCAGACTGACTACCATCATGGGAGCCGATCTCGCTTCTTTCACCCCTTGTTTGGCTGAGGGTAATTTGAGGTTGAAGGATGCTTGCCCGGTCAGGGTCATCGAAATAATGATGAAAAAGGTCAGCACGGTCATCAAGACATCTAGCATTGGTACCAGATTGACCTCTGGCGCTTTTGTGACCATCCGCCTCCGTTTTGGCATACCGCGCTCCTTCCTGTGCCTAATTTTCTAGTGCCAGGGAGACGCGATCGCCCCCGATGGTTTGCATTTCACCCAACAACTGCACGACCATTTCGTACTTAATGCCCCGGGTTGGTTTTAGGAGCACGGCTCCTTTCGGCTGGTTGGCTAGATACCCTTGCATGACAGTAGGTAGTTGGGCGCGATCGCTGGCATTGCCATCCACGGTAATTTGCCCGGTGGGTAGTAACTCGACAATCATCGGTTCTGGCAAAACGTCCTGAGGGGAAGGAGAGGCTTGACTGCTGGGAATATTGACATCCACAGCTTTGAGATTTTGCAGCAGCATGGAAACGATGATGAAAAAGGTCAGTACGGTCATCAAAACATCCATCATGGGCACCAAATTGACCTCTGGTGCGGCTGTCTGCATTGCTCGTCGTCTGGAACGCATTCACTCACCTGTTTGAAGGATGGATATCTACCCGTGCTTGACGGTAGTGGGTGCAATGTGGCCGTAGGCACGTTCGCCATTGCTTGCCGCTAACTGCGCCGGTTCATACCAGACCTGGCGGTAGATCAATTCCAGTTCGTTCCCGATGTCAGAGAAATAATTAATTTGTTGTGCCTGAAGTGTGACAAAAATCCGATTAAACATCAGCGCGATAATTGCTACGATCATGCCACCGGCAGTTGTGATCAGGGCTTCACCAATCCCGCCTGCGGCTTTTGTGGCTTGCTCACTGGCTCCCCCACCCCCAATATTTAAGTTATCGAAGGTGACAATTAACCCAGTCACCGTACCTAAGAGGCCCAACAATGGCGAAATTGCAACAACAGTTTCCAGCAATTTGTCGCCCTTGTGCATCTGGGCAAACTCCTTGTCGGCGGCAGCTTCCATGGCCAGACGAAAGGTTTCCGGGTCAGCATTGGTCAACCGTAAGGGGGCCAGTAAATAGCGGCCGATGGGTAGATCCTGCGCTTGTTCGGCGATCGCGGCAGCATCATCCAGACTATGACGGGCAGCCTCCAGCACATCATGGGCGATCCGTTCCTCACTTTGCAACAACCGCAACCAGAACAATCCCCGTTCAAGAGCGGTGGCTAGCGCCAAAACGGACAGTCCGACGATGGGAATCATCACCGGCCCACCCTTAATGACGAGATTGAGCATATTATTCATAACGTCACCGCGCACCAGGAATGGAAACGGAAAGGCATACCCTAGCTAGAATACCTGAACGTTTAACCTTGCTGCTTAAGTCCAGGTAACAGGATAGTAAACAGAGTGTTAAGAATCTCGCTGGAGTGGAATGTAGGTGTTGAAAAGTGCCTAGTTACTTTGTTTGGGGGGAGTGTCGCTCAATCAACGACAACTTCTGAGTCACTGGGACGGTTGGGATCGGGGATATTGGTTGTTGTTGTTTGTGGTTTACCCGGTGTCAATTTCGTTGCCGCTTCTGATTTGGTCGTCGCCGCAGGGGATTTGGGTGTTGACCCCCTTTGGGAAGCCCCTGGTAACACCCTTTGCCAATTGGCATTGCCAGTTGTATCGATAGTGATCAGGATGGTTTCTGGATTGTTCGGGGGCTTTGCTGATGTTGTCCTGATTTGGTTTGCCGCTATTGTTTTACTGGTGCTCGTTTCCAGCTTGGCTGTGTCTTGCAATTGATCGCCGGATTTCTCGGATGACTTGGTAGTTGGTTCCCCGCGCTTGAGTAACTTGCACTCAAAGGTTTCCCCTGGTTTTGTGGGACGGTATGTGGTGCGGCCACAATCAACGGTTGCCTGCCCAATATCTTTGTCCTTCTGGATTTCCTGCTGGACAGCAGTTTGCAGTTCTGGGACGTTGAGCAGCCCTCGAACACTGGATATCTGCCACTGCACACGACCCTGAGTATCCTGTTGATTCACAGAAATGGCGAAAATTCCGCCCCCGTCTAACACACCTACACACTCAAATGCTTGACCGACTGCGGGAGTAATTTTCTCCGGACAACGCACTTCCTTGAGTGACAGTCCTCCCTGCTTAATCACATCATCCTGAATGGTGACCGCAATCTTCTGGGTGTCCAGAGATGCTCCACAGGAGGTTAGGAGTAGGAGCCCAGGCACCAGCAGAAGAGAATGTATTTTTAGAGAACGTATTAATGTGGCGAAATTTTGGGTTGAACCTGAAGTCATCTGTACTGCGATCGCCATCTCTGTTGGCAAACAAGGAATTCCATGCTTACCCTAACGGAAAAGGGTAAAGAGAACATTAAAAACCTAATTCAAGTTCTGTGAAATGATTAAGTCCGCGATTTGTTCTGCCATCCCTTCCTGTTCCGGTAGGGTTGCAGCAACCTTTTCTTCTTTCATGTGGGGCAGTTTGCCAGCGGCGACCTGTTGCTGGTAGATATCCAGGGCTCGGGCGATCGCCTGCATCCGCCGGTTCTGATCATGCCGAATATTCGCCTCTGTGTTACCCAAGCCAGGTGCTTCCCACCGTCCCGCTGTGGTGTTCCAATAGCCCCAAACCCGCCCTTCTAAAATAGCATCCTGTCCGGTCAGTCCCATCTGCTTGGCGCGGGCCAGATGTTCGGGATAGGCTTCCGGTGTACCCAATGCCGCCAGGGGTGCCTGATTCGCCAGGTCAATCCCATTGAGTTCTTCCTCCAGGGTTAGTTCTAGACCAAGGGCGGCGGCTCGTTGCCGCAATTTTTCTGCCTGTCCTTCTAAACGTCGGAGTTGATGAACGTCTGCCTGCGCTGGTGTGGAGCAATTGTATTGCGCTTCGCGACAATGCTGAAAAGAAAAACTACCCAGGTTCCAAACACCGTTACCCGGATCAGTGTGTCCTTCATAGGCGCGAGTTTTACTTCCATCAGGAGTGCGGGTACCTTCGGCATGTCCTACGGTGCGGGCAACGAGGGATTCGGATCCACCGGCAAAGAGGTTAATGTCCGGGCGGGGTGCTGCCGGTTGAGCAGGTGGTTTAGGTACCACAGGTGCGGTAGCGACAGGTGCTGGTACGGGTACCGATGGTGTGGTTGGAGGCACGACATTGAAATCGAGTGCCGGTGAGGTTGTTGGTGCTGGGGCAATTGCCACGGGTGCCGATTCAGAGGGGGCTGATTCAACGGGTTTAGGGGGAGTGGATTCAATGGCACCTGGATCAGGCGTGCTAGATGTAGCTGGAATCGATTCAGAGGGGGGCGCAGGTGCGCGGGCGATCGCCCGATCTAGAGGCAACGACGTTCCTGTTCCCTGGCCAAATGGGTCAAATGAGACTGCACCGCCACTATCAGCACGGGCAATGGATATGGTACTGAGGTGAATTGTTACCAGGCTGATCAGTGTGACCAGATAACGTAGCACTCGCATGTTCCAGGCTAATTTGAGGCAGGTTGCGATGATGGAGACGGGCGACAGTGGTGTCGAGGGCGAATGGGATGCAGGGGCGATCACCCCCGTAGATGTTGGTAAAGATGCTTGGGACCGGGACGATTGGTTGAATACAGGTTCTAACTGAAGGGGTTGCCCAACCAGGTCGCACCAGCCAAATACCAACGTAGATGAATTCAGGGTAGATGAACCTAGAGTAGATAAATTCAAAGTAGACGAATAATTCATGGCACCAACGAGGGAAACAGAAACGAGGACATGGGAATCACTCCATGCGAACGTTGCGCGGAGATCAGGGTGATAACTTGATAGAAAGTCGGGTTACATCAGGACTGGGCCAGAGTTCGCTCCAGGATGGCTTTAGATGGTTCGACGATCGCCCAGGTACCATTAGGTTGCTTCCGCAGTGCGGCAAATTCCAGCAGATTGCCTCGCCCAATCACAGTTCCCTGATTGACGTTACCAAGACGGGGATGTTCTAACCCGCAAAGGCGAAACAAATAAGCAGGCACCTCTGGACTGGAGAAAATTAAGCAACGTCGCTGATCCAGTTGAGTGCGGCCATTAAAGGGAGCATAGACAGGGTTACCATCCAGAGCAATGGAAATGTCCCCTAATCCACCCAGTACGGCGCGATTGCCGATGACATCTCCCGCCTGCAGTTCCCAGGTTTGATACAACTTAATGTTAACGGTGGGCACGTTCTGGGATGTAAATTGGCACCCTCCCATTAGGAGGAGCAGGGTTAAGCCCAGGGAAATGTCTGCTGAACGTTGGAGCATAGCTACCTTGACAGTCGCTTTAATGGCGGAAGCTAAAGGAATATCCGGCATACTCATCCCCCTCGTACAGCACGACAAACCAGGTTTGCGGGTCGAAGGCCAGGGGATATGCTTCCCGGTAGGCAGGTGTGTTTGTTCTGAGAGATAGAGGTTTGAGTTTACAGTATGGGGCGGGCATCACCTGTCGGATTTGATCTTTGGGCGATCGCTCCGGAATGGTCAATAACTGGGATAGTTGCTCGCGTGAAAGTACTACCTGCGATCGCACAATTTCTTGGCAAACATCCCTGTTGGGGGCGGGGGCTGGTAACAGGCTGCGGGCATCGGTAAGTAAGCCCAATGCTGCTACGAGAGAACCACCCGCCAGCATGTATTTGACATTGGTTGTATGAGATTGACGACGATTCATGGCTTCAATCCTCGAAAATCGTTACTAATTAACATGGGTAAAGACAGGTACATCACTCCAGGAACATTAGCCAGATTGCTACCGCAGATTGAATATTAGGGATGCAACAATTTTGCTTCCAGGGAAATTGCGTAATGGGATGGTGTGCGTATTGAAAGAACAACGTGTGAAAAGATGCTTTAAAGCAGACTTCAGGAAGGCAGGAATCAAAGAAGAACTTGATCTGACAAAATTCAGGAAGATTTAAACCAATTTAAATACATTTGTATTATTCTGCCCTATGTGAGATGCAGCCTTAAACAAATATATTTAGTACATAAGTACTATATTCGCAATCTTCGTGATTATGCAATAGTTTTGAGAAAATTTGGTGAACTGGGGATTGCCATAGAAAAACCACCCGTTTAACAGCCTTTGTTTGAACACAGTCTCAGAGGCTACGGGTGGTTTTTATCGTGCAAGGAAGAAACCGTTATGGCTGGATGTTATGCCGCATCCAAAGCCGCAACGCCGGGGAGTTCCTTGCCTTCAAGGAGTTCGAGGCTGGCACCGCCACCAGTGGAAATGTGGCTCATTTGGTCAGCAACACCAACTTTTTCAACGGCTGCAACTGAGTCACCACCACCGATGATGGTGATAGTGCCCGTCTTGGTCAAACCTGCCAGAGTGTGGGCGATCGCTTCCGTTCCAACGGCAAACTTATCAAACTCGAACACACCCATAGGCCCGTTCCAGATCACGCTCTTACAGGTGGACAGCGCGTCCTGGAAGACTTTTACAGAGTCAGGCCCAATGTCCAGACCCATCCAGCCATCGGGGATGGAATTGATGCTCACGGTTTGTGCATTGGCATCAGCCGCGAAGTTGTCAGCAACGACAACATCGGTAGGCAGGAGTAGTTCGACACCCTTTTCTTTTGCCTTGGCTTCCAGGGTCTTCGCCAGTTCGACGTACTCATCTTCAACCAGCGACTTACCCACACTTAGCCCACGGGCTCTGTAGAAGGTGAAGATCATGCCACCACCAATCAGCAGCTTGTCGACCTTCTCCAACAGACTTTCGATCACGGTGATCTTGCTGGATACCTTGGAACCACCGATGATGGCGGCAAGGGGACGTTGGGGATTTTCGATCGCGCTCTGGAGGTACTTTAATTCCTTCTCCATCAGGAAGCCACCCACGCAAGGGCTGAGATACTTCGTCACACCTTCCGTCGAAGCATGGGCCCGGTGAGCGGTACCAAAGGCATCATTCACGTACAGGTCGGCAACGGACGCCAGTTCCTTCGCAAATTCGGGATTATTCTTTTCTTCACCGGGGTGGAAGCGGACGTTTTCCAGCAGAATGACATCCCCGTTTTGCATGGTGGCCACGGCGCTCGTGACTTCTGCCCCGATACAATCGGACGGTTTGGCAACAGGCTTACCGAGCAATTCCGACAAGCGCTTGGCGACGGGGGTTAAACGGAACTTGTCGACGGCACGGCTAGCGAAGTCATCGCCTTTGGGACGACCAAAGTGGCTGGTTAGAATGACTTTTGCGCCTTTTGAGATGAGGTCTTGAATCGTCGGCAGGGCTGCCCGGATGCGAGTATCGTCTGTAATGTTCCCCTGGTCATCCAGCGGTACGTTGAAATCAACCCTGACCAGAACACGCTTACCCGACAAATCAGAGGACGATAAATTTGCTACAGTCTTCTTGGGCACCGGACAAACCTCCTAAATAGCTTTAAGTAAGTCTTTTTACCTATGAGCTATTTTCCCACGATTGTGACATTTGATGAAGCGTTTTAATGTGACGTTTGCTATGTGTCAGGGGGAATTTGTTTAAATTTCGTTATGAATGGGTGTGGGCTCAACCCGTGAATGAGCGTTTTAGCCCATTGATCAAGGGGAACGGCTAATTTAGGGAGCCAATCCAGTGCCTCACTGCAAACGGAGATGTGACCATGTTTAAGACTGTTCTTTTTCCTGTTGACCAAAGCCGTGAGTCGGTTCAGGCTGCTGAAACGGTGGCTGAGATTGTCAAAATCCACAGTAGTAAATTAATCCTGCTGTCTGTGGTAGAACCGCCCGATGACGAACCGACTGGAGATGTGATGACCTCACCAGAGGCGATCGCGGAACTATTGGAAGGTGCGAAATCCACCTTTGCTCAGCAAGGAATTACAGCAGAAGCGATTGAGCGATCGGGTAAGCCAGCCTTTACGATCTGTGATGTGGCTGATGAAATAGGTGCTGACTTAATTGTGATGGGTTGCCGTGGTTTAGGATTGACCGACGAAGGAGCGTCTGACAGTGTCACCAATCGGGTAATTAACCTTTCTCCCTGTCCAGTTTTGATTGTGCCCTAGCGCTCCAATTCCAGGAATAGACGGCAAACGGGACGATTAATTGCCGCTTTGAAAGGGCTTTCTGATTTCAAACGAGATTGACCGACGTGCTGATCGGGGTGGTGGGGTAATTGGCACGGCAGGCGGAGACGGGACGGCAGGAATTTCTGGTGGTGTTGGTTCCGATTCCTGCTCATCCTGCTGCCAGGGGAGGTGAGAGCGTTGCTCGTAGTTGGACGCGAATGCCAATAATACCCCTGCCACAACAAAAACAGGCAACGGCAACGAGATCTTCTGGAACCATTGCAGTAACTCTGTTGCCCCAAATAGAACAATAAAACAAGTAACCCAGATCCGCATCTGTTTAGTACAGCCTAACCACTACAGGCAGGATAGCCGATTTTTTAATTTTTGAACGGTAACGCTTGCTAACTCATCCTGAAGCGATAGCCTGTACCCTGGCAATTTGGTGTTATCAGGCAGGAAAATATGCTGGGGTTTGTGTTGGTGGTTGTGGGGTCATTTAGTTTAGCGCTGCAAAATGTATTGTTGCGCGTGGTTTTTGTTCCTTGTAAGATCGGTGGTTGGTTTGTTTTTGGCGGTCTGCTTCCGGCTAATTTGGACAATTCTCTTTTTGTCTTACAGTTGCGATCGCTGCTCATTCTCCCTCTGGTATTACTGCTAGCCTCCCTGTCCTATGCTGCGACCTGGAAAGATCTGGCCCAACTGGGGCAACCACCCCAACGGCGGGTGTTATTGACGGCGGTAGGCAGCAGTAGCTTGATGTACCTGGCAATGGCCTGCTTATTTGTTGCGATTGCCAACATCTCTACTGGAATCGCAGTAGCGCTCTTTTTTATCCATCCGGCCTACACGGTGCTGTTGTCCTGGGTCTGGTTTGGTGATCGTCCCACTTACCTGCGGTTTATTGTGCTGGGGATGGTGTTTACAGGTAGTGTGCTGCTGGTGCCCAAACTGATTGGTAACACGGACGTAAAAACTGTTGCAGGCGTAATGACGGCGATCGCCGCTGGCATTTTTTACTCACTCCAGGGGTTGACTGCTCAGACCTGTATGCGGACGATTCACCCGCTGGTCTTTACAGTGGTTAATTTCACCGTCATGGCGATTTTATCGACCGTGAGCTTACTGTTCATTGCGATTGATGTGCCCACAGCTAGCTGGCCGTCTCTCTGGGTGGTGAGTTTAGCGACAGCCATCCTGACTCTTGTAGGACAAATGTTCTATAATTTTGGCATTCATTTAACCAGTGCGGCAGTTTTTTCGATGATTGCTGTCAGTAATCCTGCCTTTACTGCATTCATCGCCTGGTTAGGAATTCAGGAAAGTTTGCAGCCACGGCAAGTTGCTGGAATTGTCATGATTACTCTGGGTGTGATGGCACTCAGTCTGGAACGAAAAATTACCAAACAGCCTCAACAGGCTTGAATGGTGACGCTACCTGGTTACACTAGGTTTTGAATGGATGAAATCTGAATGGACGGAACAATAGCAGCCCATGACATCGGTTGAGCCAACTACCTCCCAGCAGGCAACTCCAGCAATTCGCGATCGCGTCCGTGAACTCCGTCAATTGCTGCAAAAAGCCAGTTATGAGTATTACGTGCTGGATGCACCGACGCTGGAAGATGCCGTCTATGACCAGCTTTACCATGAGTTGCTCGACCTGGAAAACCAGCATCCAGACCTGATTACCCCCGACAGTCCGACCCAGCGTGTGGGTGAGCGTCCCGCCAGTCAGTTTGTCTCTGTCCGGCACAACATTCCCCTTTACAGTCTGGAAAATGCCTTTGGTGAAGCCGACCTGGCACGCTGGCAGGAACGCTGGCAACGGGTTGCTCCCGATATCAAGGAATCTGAGTATGTCTGTGAACTGAAAATTGATGGGTCTGCCCTGGCGCTAACCTACGAAAACGGTCTGCTGGTGCGGGGTGTTACCCGTGGAGATGGGGTTGCCGGGGAAGACATCACCCAGAATGTGAAAACCATTCGGTCGATCCCACTCCGGTTACAGATGGAATCGCCCCCACCATTGGTGGAAGTGCGGGGTGAAGCGTTTTTACCCCTGGCATCGTTTCAGCGAATTAATCAGGAGCGAGAAGCGGCGGGTGAGGCGTTGTTTGCGAATCCCCGTAATGCGGCGGCAGGAACCCTGCGACAGTTAGATTCGCG
>CAZGDE010000035.1:0-10926 GCA_964524315.1 uncultured bacterium | reverse complement strand
CGCGCATTGTGGCGCAACGTCAACTTGACTTTTTTGCCTATACGCTACACCTGCCCGTTAGTCAGACGAAACCCGCTGAAGTGGGGGCGGGTGATACTCAGCTGGATTTATTAGCGAACGCGACGGAACTGGCGGCAGAACATATTGCCCCACCACCCACCTCATTTACACCGCCGGCCAGTCAGTGGGATTGCCTGGAACTGCTGAAACAGATGGGATTTCGGGTGAACCCGGAACGATCGCGTTGTGCCAACTTGCAGGAAGTCCAGCAGTATTGTGATCGCTGGCTGGAAGACCGTCACAATCTGCCTTACATGACGGATGGGGTAGTGATCAAGCTCAATTCCCTGCGATTACAGGAACAGTTAGGCTTCACGCAAAAGTTTCCCCGCTGGGCGATCGCCCTCAAATACCCGGCGGAAGAGGCACCCACCATTGTCGAACGGATCAGTGTGAATGTGGGTCGCACTGGGGCTGTTACCCCGTTAGCGGAGATGCGTCCGGTGCAGTTGGCGGGTACCACTGTGTCACGGGCAACGTTACATAACCGCGATCGCGTTGCCGAGTTGGATATCCGCGAAGGGGATACGGTCATCGTTCGTAAAGCGGGTGAAATCATCCCGGAAGTGGTGCGGGTGTTGTACGAACTGCGTCCCGCTGGTACGCAACCGTTTGCGATGCCAACCCACTGCCCCGAATGTAGCCAACCGCTGGTCAAACCAGAGGATGAGGCCGTCACTCGCTGTATCAATTCCTCCTGTCCGGCGATTTTGCGGAAAGGGGTGGAACATTGGGCATCGCGAGATGCGCTGGATATTGCCGGACTGGGTGAGAAATGGGTGATTCAGTTAGTTGATAATGGCTTAATCCATTCGATCGCGGATCTATACGATCTGACGGTTGACCAATTGCTGACATTAGAACGAATGGGCAAAAAGTCGGCGCAGAATTTGGTGACGGCGATCGCGGCTTCCAAATCCCAGCCCTGGTCACGGGTTCTGTATGGACTGGGCATTCGGCATGTGGGGAGTGTCAATGCCCAGACATTAACGGATCAATTTCCTAGTGTTGATGCTATTTCCCAGGCAACCACCGAGGACGTTGCTGCCGTCTATGGCATTGGTAGCGAGATTGCCGCATCCGTCCATGCCTGGTTTCAAACCCCTGCCAACCAGGAACTCATTAACCGTTTGCGAACGGCAGGTTTACAGTTGGCGGGTACCGCCAAACCCAGCGTTGACCCGGCTAACCAACCCTTCGCTGGCAAAACCTTTGTCATTACAGGAACGTTACCAACGCTCAAACGCGATGAAGCCAAAGCCATGATTCAGCAGGCAGGTGGCAAAGTGACCGATTCCATCAGCAAGAAAACTGATTACCTCGTGGTGGGGGAGGATGCCGGTTCTAAACTAGCTAAAGCCCAGTCCTTAGGCATTACCCAACTATCGGAAGCTGCCCTACTGGAATTGCTCCAGAGTGAAGCCCCCTAATAAACCTGTGGCACAAAAAACTGTTCGTTTTTGGGTGGGCGGGCATAACCAACGGCAGCTTTCCGGGGTGGCAGCTCAAACGGTTCGGGGGTAATGTCTTCGTAGGGAATCTTGCTGAGAATGTGATGGATACAGTTGAGGCGCGATCGCTTCTTGTCATCGGCTTCCACGGTAAACCAGGGTGCTTCGGGAATATTCGTGTGGGCAAACATCTCGTCCTTCGCGCGGGAATAGTCTTCCCACCGATTGCGCGATTCCAGATCCATCGGGCTCAACTTCCAGCGGCGGGAGGGATCCATCATGCGAGACTGGAATCGTCGTTCCTGTTCCTCATCACTGACAGAGAACCAGTACTTCAACAGCACGATACCCGATCGCACCAGCATCCGTTCAAATTCGGGGCAGGATTGTAAGAATTCTCGATACTGTTCATCGGTACAAAAGCCCATGACATGCTCCACCCCCGCCCGGTTGTACCAGCTCCGGTCAAACAGAACAATTTCCCCGGCTCCGGGCAGATGGGCCACATAACGTTGAAAGTACCATTGGGTTTTTTCATGATCCGAGGGAGTTCCCAGGGCGACAACGCGACAGCCACGCGGGTTCAGGCAGTCAACAATACGCTTAATGGTGCTACCTTTACCGGCTGCATCCCTGCCTTCAAAAATAATGACCACCCGCAAGCCTGTGTGCTTGACCCAGTACTGTAACTTCACCAGTTCCATTTGCAACTGGGCAAGTTCTTGCTCATAAACTTCGGTTTTTAACTTTTTTCTCGGCAGTGGTTCATCAACTGTCCGGTTTTGGATGGCATCCTGAATCGTGCCTTCCTCTTTCAGTTTCTTTGCCTTTTTCGCGGCTTTATCCTTATCGTTGGCTTTTTCTTTGCCTGCCGCTTTACGCTTTTCCTTCGATTTCTTCTTACGGGGTAATTCTTCTGGCAAAATCGTTACTAAGTTGCCATCGTGATTGGAGACAATTTCCATAAAAACCCCTGTTCGTTGTGAACACCCGCCTTGTGAAAATATAGCTGCTACAAAATATAGTTGCCCCTAAACCTTTGTAATGTTGTAATCTTCTGGGCGATGCAGGGGCGATCGCCTCATGGTTCAGGAGCGGCCAAACTACCACCCCCCAAGCCCGCATCCTGTAATCGTTGGGCACCAATGTTGCGACTCAGCACGGCTAGACCGGCGAGGTGTGCCTGTAAACCGGCTGTACTGGCACAGCAATCAGTGAGAACGATGGGTTCAATCCCCTCGTCAAATAAGTCCATTGCTATTTTCAACACGCACATGTCAGTGTCAATGCCTGCGATCGCGACCTGTTCTATCTGATGTTGGGACAGATAACTGGTTAACTCACTCGGCAACCCGCATAATCCCGGTTTGGCAAAGACTAGTGCCGGGTCGGCAAACTCTGTCAGTTGATCAACCAGGGCTGTTTCTGGCTCCTCACTGCACCCTTCCCAATGGAGCAGGCGGGTATAGGGGCCATCGGGCTGGTTGAGAAACCGGGTGAAGAGGATGGGAGCATGTTGTTCCTGACGAATTAATTTCACCACGCGATCAGGAATATGGTGGGTGAAATTATTAAGGAAACCGTTCTGAACATCAACAAGCAGTAAAGGGATGGGCATCAGCAATTTCTCTTGCTATTCTGAAGAAAGTGTCACTCTTTAGGTATATCTCTTCATGATGAGAGTGAACACTCCGGTTAATCTTAAGAAAGATGCAGTTACACTAAGGATTTTTGAATATGTCTGACACGTCCGTTACCATCCCCGATCAGATCAGTACTTTAGAATTATCTAAAATCTGGCTTTACAAAGCTTTTCAAAATCTGGAATTGGAACTTGGGGGTACGGTCGAGCCAGAAGCGGAAGCGGACAGTATGTCTGACCATTCCGCATCGGATGATGAAGTATAGTTAATGTTTTTTGGCATTAGGATTCAACATTTAGATCCCCACTTTCTGCATGACGAAGGTGGGGATTTTATGTACCCAGAATTTTCCTGAGTCACTCAGTAATTTCTGGTTTGTCATTATTTTCATCTATCCAAGGTTAGAGAAAATGCGGATGGATTAAGCTGATCGAAAAGCAGAGACTTGGCTGGTAATGAGTGAAGAGTGCAGCAAGTCTCATGGCAACATTTCGAGACATTTTGGGTTATTACCGCCCCTACTGGCGGTTAGCCCTTTTGAGTACCCTGGGCATTAGTTTCTTTCAATTAATTGATCTGGTCGCACCCTACACGCTGGGTCAAATTCTGAACACCCTGTCTGATCAACCCGTTGATAGCTGGATTCAGCACTTAGTTAATGCGATCGCCCACTGGACTCATCCCAACAAGGCGGTCACCCATCCAGAGACACGTCGTTTCCTGACGTTGTTCGTTCTGTTGGGTACCATTTTCCTGGTGACTGTAGTTAAAGCGCCAGTTCAACCCTGGGTTAGTTCCTGGTTGAACTGGAGTACGGCACTACGTGCCCGTCGTGATTCCCTCAGGCACTCATTAGCGAAACTATTATCGTTGCCACTAAAGTTTTACGACGAGAATAATTCTGGTCGCATTGCCTCTCGCATAACGAATGGTGTGATCAATCACACTTGGGCCTTTGGGGAAGTCGCTGGACAGTTGATTCCTAAATGCATTCGCTTACTGGGTATTTTCATTATTGTTTGTCTAATTGAATGGAAGATTGCCGTCCTGTTGCTGGCTTCCTTCATTTTCATCCTCGGCATTAACATGCAGGGCTTGCGCCGTATGGTCGAGTATGAGAAGGGTATTGAAAGGTATCGCGAAGATACGGACAGTCGCACGGCGGAGATTGTCACCAACATCAAAACGGTGAAAGCATTTGCGGCAGAACATGCGGAGCTAAAACGCCAGCAACAACGGGTTGAACGTGAGTTTAAGGTACGGCAACATCGGGTGCATACCGGTTTTGTCAAGTTGAATTGTCGCCAGAATACGCTAGTACAGATTTGTGTGTTTACGGTACTGTCATTCACGTTGTTAGCGGCGGCGCGGCGGGAAATTTCGCTGGGTCATTTCATTACCACCTTTACCGTCACCAACATGGCGTATGCCGAAATTTCTCCCATTCATAGCCTGACCGAAACGCTGGCGCGGCGCTATGTGCCGATGTTGTTATTCCATGAATTGATGCAACAACCGGGTGGTGCCGATGCCCCGATGTTGACGACGGCTCCTACCCCCGACCAGTACCAATTCAGCGGTAAGGTGCATTTCACCGGATTGAGCTTTAGCTACGACGGGAAACATCCGGTGCTGCGGGATATAGAATTACTGATCAAGCCTTACCAGACTGTGGCCCTGGTCGGTGCCTCAGGTTCTGGTAAGTCCACGCTGATGAAGTTGTTATTCCGTTACTTTGAACCCGATCAGGGCAGGATTTTGATTGATGGGGATGATATTCGATCGCTCGACGTTGCAGCCTATCGTCGCCGACTGGCGATCGTCCATCAGGATGTGGATGTGTTTAACGGTACCGTTTTCGAGAACCTCACTTACGGCAATCCCACGGCAACAATGGCGCAGGTGCGGGCTGCCTGTCAGATTGCCCAGGCAGACCATTTCATCCAGGCATTACCTAATGGCTACGCTACCAATGTGGGCGAACGGGGAGTGCGGCTATCTGGTGGACAGCGGCAACGGTTAGGGATTGCGCGGGCGTTGCTGGTGAATCCGGATGTGCTGGTCTTCGACGAAGCCACCTCCAGTCTGGATTACGAATCGGAACACGCGATTCAACTCGCGATGCGATCGATTCTGGGAACTCGTACCACGATTATCATTGCCCATCGCCTCAGTACGATTCGTAATGCTGATATCATTGTCGTGTTAGACCAGGGCGAAATTGCGGAAGTTGGCAATCATCCCGAATTACTCGATCGCCGGGGACTCTACTGGCATCTCCATCGCTTACAGGAAAAGGGCACGATCGCCCTTGCCAGCTAAGGAATGGGAATTAAGTAGGTTCGATATTGGGTAGGGGCGTAGCATTCGGGCAAAATCCTCTGTAACATGCCCCGAACTGCTGCCGAATGCTACGCCCGTACAGGAATCGAGGAATATAGCGGCAATGATTTAGTCGATGGAATGGGGATTAAGTAGGTTCAATATTGGGTAGGGGCGTAGCATTCGGGCAAAATCCTCTGTAACATGCCCCGAACTGCTGCCGAATGCTACGCCCGTACAGGAATCGAGGAATATAGCGGCAATGATTTAATCGATGATCCTAAGAAATGAATTCCGTCGGCAGAAATCAAGTTCCATTGGTAGCATCGAGTCATGAGCGAATGGCTCAATCTGCCCATTGTCTTGAAGGAGGCTGCCTTGCGCGATCGCTACCTGGCACTAATTGATGAGATTGTCGAAACGACCCTGAAGGGGCAGATTCGCTCGAAGGAGCAGGTCTATCAACGACTGGTGAAAGAGATTGAGGCGGGTACCGGGGAGATTTTTGAATACTGCCTGGAAGAACGCTACGATGCCAGTCAAACGCAGGTCAAGGCAGCAACCGACGACTTAAAGAAAGCGAAGGCAGAACGGGTATTGCGGGCACTGAAAACGATCCAGGGCGAATGGGCACGTTATCAGAAAGACCATCAGGCGACCAGTGCGATCGCCTCCCTGGTGCAAGCGATTCTCACTGGAGCAGCCGATGAACGCATTCTGGTGTTGCTGCGGGCGATCGACATTAACCAGCCGAATAGCCTGAGTTTGGATCAGTTGAAACAATTGGCAAAGGCGCTGGAGCAATCACCAACCCTGACGACAAATCCAGAGTTGAGACAGGATATTTTGCCTATTGCTACTGGTATCCACAACGGGTTAGTCACCTGGGGGCGACTGGAAGGGAATCTCATCAGTTGGATGTATGACCAGAGTCGTCCCATTGGGTTTGTGGGTGGGGGTGGGCAACAGGGGCCGTGGGAATTGTGGGCAAAGCAAACCAATTCCCCATTACTGAAAAATCTGTTGCAGGCGTTGGGGCAGAACCAATCCGTCACGGAACTGATGAGCCGCCAAACAGAGGTCAATCTGGCAGACTGGCTGGAGTTGGCGATCGCGCTCCAATATACCCAACGGGGGCTGGTAGTGTGGTTTGAGAAACAGCCCTACGACTCGAAATGGGGCACGAAACAGGCGATCTCGACGTTCCTCAGCTTTGCGGTCATCTGGTCGCAGTTATCGAGTGGGGTCAGTTTGGCGACGACTATCCCAACCGCAGACCGCAATCAACTGACGAATGGTTGCTTTCAGGTGATGTTGCAAATCCTGCGGGAATTTTCCCAACGACCTTACTTTCCGCTTTATGGAGGAATTTTTGCCCTGTTCTCCAACAGTTCTTTGCGGGAAACGTTCACCTATTTGAATGAACCGTTACGTCAAGTCGACGGTACCCAGGCAAAAGCTCGTATCCTCACCCTGTTTGGCTACTCCCATCGGGCAACGGGACAGTATGGTCAGGCAATGGTATTCCATCAGCAGGCGTTGGAAATTGCCCAGACGGCAGGCGATCGCCCCTGTGCGATTGCCAACCTGAACCATCTCAGCCGTACCTGTATTGCGGAACGTCATTTTCAGGAAGCCATCAACTATAGTCAACGGGCATTAATCCAGGCACGTCAATCGGGCGATCGCGTTGGTGAGGCAAATGCATTGACCAATCTCGGCTATAGCGAAGTGCTACTTGCGCGGGAGCAGGAATCGGTCGATCCGGATGTTTATGATGCGGCGATTAATTATCTGAAACAGGGGCTCCATTTGCTGGAGCGATCGGGCGATTCCCCATTAGATGAGTACACCATTCGGCAAAGTCAGGCGCTTTGCTATAACAGCCTCGGTATTGCCCATGTGATTTTGCGTCAGTTCCAGCTTGCCCTTCCTTACCTGGAAAATGGTGTAGTCGCGGCGTTATACGCAGGCGACCTTTACCTTCAGGGAGTCAATTACCGTTTTCTGGCGGAAGTCTGTTATGCGCTGGAACAACGAGATCGCGCCATCCTCACGGGTTGTTTGGGAATGTACCTGTTAGAACAAGTCGAGAGTGAGGAATGGAAACAACCTGCTGCATTGTTGACAATTCTGCAAGGACAGTTAGGTGAAACGGGTTTTCAACAGGCATTGCAACAGCAGCGATCACAAATTATTCCTGTGATTGGGTTCGATGGCTATGATCATGTCTCAACGTTGTTAGAACAGTATCGGCGATCGTTAGATTAAATAAGTCTTCTTCATCTATCGATGACTGCTAACGTCTACCTGATGACACATATTCAGTAATGGGCAGGTTGAACACTTTGGTCGTTCTCCAGTACAGATATGTTTGCCAAACGGCACCAACAGCGAATTAATTTCGATCCAGTACGACCGGGGCAGTTTTGCTTCCAGTGCTACGAGGGTTTTCTCCGGAGTACGAGTTTGCACATAGCCCCAACGGTTCGTGATCCGATGGACATGCACATCGACGCTGATACAGGGATGGTAACAGGCAATCCCCAATGCTAGATGGGCACATTTTGGCCCAACCCCATTGAACGAAATGAGTGTGTCAACATCACAGGGTAAGTCGCCGCTCAATTCGCGCACGATGCGATCGCTAATTTCCCAGATTTGTTTGGCTTTCGTTTCGGCAAAGGTCGATGCCTGAATCAAACGCTCAATTTCGGTAATGGAGAGTTGTTGCATTGCCTCTGGCGTATTGGCACATTGCAACAGTTGGCGGGCGACGGGCAAAGACGTTTCATCTTTGGTGCGAATCGACAATATGCAGGCGATCAGTTGCTCAAACAGCGATCGATATCCTTCATCCGCTAACGCAAACATGGCAGCTTTGGGAAATGGACGCACCGCCTCTCGCAGATGTTTAATGGCTCGTTCAATATCAAATGGCTGTTTTGCGGTCACGATCACTGGGTTGCTGGAATTAGTTTCTCCAGTCTAAATCAGCAGAAGTTTAAACTCTTCAAAAAAACTTTAAACTCTCATAACTAAATAATTGTTCAGCTAATTAATTGTTCACATCAATTGCCTCTGATGCATGGTACGGGCAAGGTCTGCGACTTCTGACAGAAGTTGCAGACCTGACCTAAATTGCCGATGTCAGGAACAATTATGGGGTGCCAAATCCACCTAGGGAGGTTTGGCTGAAACTACCTGCACTCTGACTGGCACGGATTGCCGACTGGGAGAACATCTGGAATGCCTGACGGATTTCCTTCTGACCGTTGCCCGGTGTCAAAATCCATTCGTCACGAATTCCCATGCTGTGGAAAACCCTGTGGAAATCGGTTTCGGTATCATCAATTCCCATTGCGGCAATGATATGGTTTTCGGTGCGGAGCATGTCCTGCACGAGCGATCGCACCGTTTTTGCATTTGCCTTTTGCGAATGGGCATCGGCACCATCGGTAATGATCAGGGTGACAGTGCGGACAGGTACCCCATTATCGGCAAACTCCTGTGCCTTCGCTAGAACGGTGCCTAGCAACACAACGGTCTGGTCGTATAACGGTGTCCCTTGATTGGGATCGTAATTCTGCTCATCCATTCTAATCGCCTGTTTCACTGGACAGTAGGGATAGAGAACAAAGCCATTCAAGTAGCGGTTATGGATCAGAATGTTGTCCTGCTGGTTAGAACTGATTAACGCATCCAGAACTGTGTTATGTCCGGCGCGAACCGTTGCCGCATTGTTACTGAATTGAATTGAACCCGAATCATCTGGCATGAGGGTGACAAGTACGACTTCACTGGCAGTTACATCATCGACATGAATGCCCAACCCTGCTTGAATCTGGGCACCAATGTCATGCACATTTAATGCCTGTAATGATGCGCTGGATAGCGATCCATCCGTATGAGCAGACTGAAATAGTTGATTGAGATCGGGTACGTGTGACATGGTGAATTCCTTTGAAATTAAACGAATGCAGACAAAAAATAGACAAAGCTACTCTGAAGAGAGGTGCAACACTCCTGTTAACCTGATCGCCTGGTCAAAGCGTTATAGGGGACGTTTCACGAAAACCTGATTAGGCACTATCATTCGCACACAATTCATCTCTACTGAAGTGTTCGACTAGAGAAGATTGTGCTGAAATGGAATCATTAACTCAGATGCGATCGCTGAGTAGTCAAGGCGTTTAGTTCGCAACGTTTCTCATAATCGTTGCAAACCATATGTGAAAGTAATCACTGAGATTGTCGATTGCAGATCAGTCACTAGATGGGAACAATCAGGACAAGCTTGGTCAAAGTGTGATACCTGCCCAGGATGAGATCACCGTTGTTGACTGAACAATATTCATACCTGCATCGGCAAAGCGTTGGAAGGCAGCATCCGCAGAATCGGTAAAGTCCACCACACCGGGAACGACCACTGGAGAGGTGCAATCTTCCAACAAATAAACTTTCTGCGCCAAGGTTGGATCCTGTGCTTTGATCTCGGTCAACAGATCATCAATTGTCCAGGCAACACAATGACTTTTTGCCTGTCCTGCAATGAACACCGCATCAAATTCCAGCAATTTTTGAATGAAGCGGGCGTTTTTCTGGGCGATCGGTCGTCCAGTCGAATCATCCAGCACTTCCGGTCGTAGGACAGAGTAGTTTTCTGTCAGGGGATTGCCACCCTTAATCTCGAAATTGGTCTGACTATGACGGGCGATATTGTGAAAGAAACAGGCTTCTTCCACGGCAGATACCAGCGCATGTCCAATGCCACCCAGCATCGAATGATAGGGCCAGATGGTCAGAGGATATTTCCCATCATCACTTAAACGTTTGACGTAGTGCAGTGCATAGTTTTGCAACGTCATGTAATTGCCATTTGCGAGGGCATGGGCGATCGCCGGATTAACCTTCCACACACCTTTCTGCACCTCATCCAGTGAGATCATGGTTAGAGGTGGGGGATTGTCGCCCGCATCGTTCGTCCAGAACAATGGATGGAAAATCTGCATCGCCGTATGGGTGTCCATCGTGGGGGCGATTTCTGTGATGACATTTAAATTGCGATAAATAAACTCACACAGACGCACATTGTCTGTCACTGCACCATTCCCGGATCTGCCACCAACAAATAACTCAAATCCGGGAATGCAAAACGTATTCTGAGCATCAATGATCATCAAACAAATACGAGTTTTGTCCTTGGCGGCGGGTGCTATGCCCTGTTGCTTTGCCCAGTTGCGTGCCTGGGTTGCCCGTTCCTGATAAGGAACACGCCAGACTTCACCCACTCGTTGAGCATCAAAGAAACTGGGAATGGGCAGTTGTGTCAGGGTTTGGTTCGTCATAATTTGGCCTGTAATTGAGAGTAGTGTGGCATCGAACAATATTGGACAACAAATAACGTCGTGCAATGGGGTTGCACTATTTCTGATTATTCAGTTGTAGTG
>CAZGDE010000034.1:7719-26860 GCA_964524315.1 uncultured bacterium | reverse complement strand
ATGACAGCCATGATCGGTGCGCCCGTGTTTGTCTACCTGGCCAAAGCGACGGTGAAGCGATGAAAGATGGTTTACTAATCCGTTCCCGATTCGTCTCATTTCGGGTGAATCGGCAGTTGCCGAGCCTGTTGTTAGTTCTGTTGCTATCCAGTCTGGTTGTCATTGTCTTGAATGTGCAACAGGGGCAATATCCCATTGCCATAGTAGATATCCTCAAGACGTTGTTGAGGATGGATACGGGCAACCCCGACCATACCTTTGTGATTTACACCTTACGCTTACCCAGAACGTTAATTGCCTTTATGGTAGGCGTGGCCCTGGCACTGGCTGGGGCAATTTTGCAAGGACTGACCCGGAATGCACTGGCCGATCCAAGTATTATTGGCATTAATGCCGGAGCCAGTCTGGTAGCGGTGACCGTGATTGTCCGCTTTCCGGCTGCACCCGCTTATGTGTTACTGATTGCTGCATTTAGCGGTGCCCTGGTGACAGCAGCACTCATTTATCGTTTGGCCTGGCGGGGCGGCAGTGCGCCCATGTTGCTAATTTTAATGGGCATTGGGTTGTCGGCGATCGCCATTGCTGTAAGAGATTTAATGATTACCTTTGGTTCGATTTATGATGTCAGTCAGGCATTAGTGTGGTTAGCGGGAAGTGTGTACGGTCGTACCTGGGAGCAATTCTTTGCATTTTTTCCCTGGTTTATTTCAGGAGTTTCGATGGCATTGTTGTTAGCCCGTCAACTGAATGTCTTAAACTTGGGCGATGATATGGCAACGGGATTAGGAAGTCGCGTGGAATGGGAACGGGGTGTACTCGTTCTGGTGGCGGTTGCCCTCTCCGGCGCGGCGATCGCGACTGCCGGTACCATCTCATTTGTGGGTCTGATGGCTCCCCATGCCGGACGACAATTGGTCGGCTCCAATCAGCAAAATCTGCTACCTGTGACGGCACTCCTAGGCGGATTGTTGGTCACACTTGCCGATCTCCTGGGACCAACGTTGTTTGCACCGATTGAGTTACCCTGCGGCGTGGTGACAGCGGCGATCGGTGCGCCGTTCTTCTTGTATCTGTTGATTCGTAAGCGATCCCGGTAAGGTTGACATAGTACAGTCCATCCTATCTGGACGATGTGGTTGATGGAGTTAAAAATACTGGGGTAGACGCAAACTCTGGGTCTACTGTAGCGACTGGCAGAAGCGGCCTCCCACCTACTTCTGCGGTTGTATGATCATGAAGTCGCACCACCTGCCACGCGAAAATGGGGAATGCCTGCTAACTTTGTTCGGCTAACTTTATTCAATTTTTTGTAATGCTGGAGTCATAAAGCCGATCGCGCCAACGCCAATTAACCCCAGTGAAGTAAGGATGTAGAGAATGGCCATCCCCGCTCCTTTGTCAGTACCAACGATGGTATGGGAAAGAGTCGCAATAGGATGGTGCGATTGCATCAGTGGTTCAAATACCTGATCAGCTAATGGACCAGCGATGAGAGTGGCGATCGCACTCACAATCTGAATGACTAATGCATTGGCAGCAAATACACGCCCTTGCTTATCTGGGCTCATTTTCTCCATCCAGATGGCAGTCTCAGAGCTACCGAGTAAGGGAAAATTCAGTGAGGCACACAATTGGGCTGTCACCCAGACAGGTAGCGATTGCCCCCAGCCAAATACGGTCTTACTCAACCCCGCACCAATAAAGCCACCTAACATCCCATCAATCCGACGTATTGGACCACCCCAGGCACCCAAGCAAATAGCTCCCACGACACCACCCAAACCAGCTGCCGCTGCGGTAGTGGCTAACACTTGGGCATTACCATTGGTACGGGCCAAAATCATCGGATCATAAATCGCCCCACCCAGATCATGGGCAAACCAGAATCCAGCAGTAATTGTGAGCAACGCTCGTAGTTCAGGTTTCTGCCACACGGTGCGAAAGCCATAGGTCAACTGGGTGACGAAAGAATCACTGCGATCTGACTGCGTGGGAAATGGTGGTTGGGGGATGTGGATAGATAGTAGAGTGGCGATCGCAACACCAAAGGTAATGACATCAATCCATAAAATTCCCGGTAAGCCAATCAGCGGAAATAGAAACCCAGCAAGAGCCGGACCTACAATGACGGCACCGTAATGAACAGCAGAATCCAGGCTATTTGCCCGTGTATAATGCTGCCTGGGAACGATCAGTGAAATTGAGGTTTGGTATGCCAGACTTTGAACGCGACTAAAGCTACCATTAACTGCCGCTGCTACATAAAGATGCCAGATTTGTAAATTGTGCGTGAAATAGAGAATGCCAATACCAATGGTAGAAACGATAGCAATGCTATCTCCGAGCAACATTAACTGTTTGCGGTTGAAGCGATCAACAATAATTCCAGCGATTAGAGTAATTGGAATACGAGGTAATTGTCCGAAAAAACTAACCAGTGCCAGGGCGGTTGCCGATCCGGTCATTTCCCATGCCCAGAGGGTTAGAGCAAATTCGGTCATGTAGCTACCAATGGTAGAAACGAGTTGACCCAACCAGATAATGATAAATGTACGCACAGAAGACTGATTTAGTGTTTGTTAGCACTGACGGAGATAGGAGATGGAATCTTTGCAATGATGTCAGTTTGCAATACCTTGGGGAATTTTTTCCAGACAAGGTTACCGTCCTGACTATCGAGATAAAGTTGGCTGAGACACAATACAGCCTCAGCCGTTTCATCAACTACACTGTCCGTAACAGGCACTTTTGCCAGCATATAGGTCGGTTTATCGGGAGACGAAAGTGCCACGGCACAGGGATGATCACAGGTCCACAAACAGCCCACAGGTCGAATTTCTAGTTCCGTTCGCCGTGACCATGCCTGGTGCAACTGCTGAAGTCGGGACAGTAAGAGTTCCCCTTCTGCGGGGCGATCGGATGATTCGGAATGGTTGATACGACAGGACTGACAGACAAACAGAATTGAGTTTGACATGTTGTTGAAAGGGTTGTTGAAATGTGTAGTTTGCTAATTATTTTGGCTACTCAAATACTTGGAGACATCATCCAGAATGGCATTGGCAGAAAGGATGCTGCCAAAAATCCAATAACCCGAGTCAACAGGATAGACTCGCTGCTGCTTAATCACATTGAGCGTTTGCCATAGGGGACTGTTCGCGTATAGCCGAAAACTTTCCTCCGATCCCGGATCGAGCGCAGTGAAAATCACATCGGCGTCGAGCCAATCGACCCGTTCCAGGCTGATGTTCACATAACCCCAATCTGAATTTGGTACTTGCTGTTGCTGTCGCTGAATTTCAGGAATCGACAGAACTCCGAGTTCTTCCAGCACACTCACGGTAAATGAATTCTGATTGAGAAATTGCGTCAGATGGGCATCTGTATAGAACCGCATCGCCGTGAATTTTAATTTACCGATTGATTGGGTAATTTGCGATCGCATTCGTTCAAGTCGTTGTTGATAAGCAGTCAGTAATTCATTCGCCTTGGCTGATTGATTAAAGATTTTTGCTACCTGTTGTAATGTCTTTCTCCATTCCGTTTGTGAATACTCCACTGAAACTGTTGGCGCAATTTGGGAAAGCAGCGAATAGATCTGAGGGCTGATGAACATTCCCAGAATGAGATCGGGGTTTAGCTGAACAATTTTTTCAAGATTGGGATGGCTATCCTTGCCTAAATCCGCGATCGCACCCATATCAATTTGGGTTTGTAAGATAGGCGTTTTTACCCCAACGCGATTGGCTCTTGTCGTTGCGATCGGTTTCAAACCCAGTGCTACTAAAATCTCCAGACTTTCCTGATCCATGACAATCACCCGTTGGGGATGATAGGGGATGCAACTTTCCCCTAATTCATGCTGGACAATTCGACAGGTTGGTGGCACCACTGCTGTTCGTTGATACTGTGACAGTGGTTGCAAGCGGGCATAACTACCCTGAAGTAGAACCACAATCAGAGTACCAACGAAAAATAATTGGATGCGATGCCACCAGGATTTACGGATCATTGCGATTCCCGATCAGTTCAGTTTTAAAATGTCCAGGAAATGGTTCCCCTGACGGTGAATGGCGCACCGTAATACACTCGTAGTGGACTTTCTGCCGTCTCAAAATAACCCACATCAAATAAGTTCTCGATATTTAACCCAATCCGTAAGTTATTTCGACGATAGAACAGAGACACATCGGTGCGGGTATAGCCCGGAACTTCAAAGGAATTATCCAGATCACCCTGGCGATCGCCCACGTAGAAAAGTCCCAGACCAAATCCTAACCCTTTGAGGGAACCTGTTTGAATCTCATAGGTAGTCCACAAACTAACGGCGTTCTCCGGAACGTTATTAATGCGATTACCGATCGCCAACACATTGTCCTCCGTAATTTGGGCATCGGTATAGGCGTAGCCTGCCGCAATTTTCCAGCCCGGCAGGATTTCACCCGCAATATCGAGTTCAATCCCACGACTTCTCTGCTCCCCCGTCTGGACTGAGAAATTGGGGTTGATCGGGTCCGTCGTTAACACATTAGACCGGGTAATCTGGTAGAACGCTAACGTCGTGGACAGGCGGTGATCGAGCCAGTCTGCTTTCACCCCCACTTCGTATTGAGTGCCGCGCTCCGGTTGGAAAAGAGTATTGTCAAACGCCGTACCCACACTTTGCTGGAACGAGCGACTATAGCTGGCATAGAGTGAGAGAAAATCGGTTGGTTGATACACTAAACCAACGCGCGGACTAAAGGCTTCATCCTGTTGAAACGAGGCCGAGCCATCGGCAAAGTCAATCGTTTGGCTCACAATGTCAAATCGTCCGCCCAACAGAAGTTTCAAGTTCGGCAACAGATCGAGCTGATCTTGGACATAAATGCCCAGGGAGTTTGAGATAAATGGTTCTCTGGGGTAGTCCGCAACAAAGAATCTCTGCGCCTGGCGGTACACCGGGTTGAATATATCAATCGGATCTAAAATAAACTCCCGACTGCTGGCAGCATACACATCCCGGTTGAGATCAAAACCAAACAGCAATTTATGCCGGACACTGCCCGTATTAAAGGTACCAACCACATTGGTGTCGAGGATGTAATTATTCTGTGACTGATCCTTGGTACTGAATAAGCCCCGTTCTAATGTTCGCTCGTCATCCAGAAGTGCCGAGGGAAAGAGGGAATTCTGCGGCGTGCGAGTGAGGGTAGCACGAAACGCATTCCGTAACTGCCAGTTCGGACTGAAGTTGTGCTCCAGTGTATAGCCCAACCGCAGTGCATAGCGATCGTTCTTATCGAGTTCATCGTCGGGTTCACCAACGAAGCGATCACGCGGTAATTTACCATTGATATTCGGTAAAACAGTTCCTTGCGCTGGTAATCCTCGCGCATTCGGTTGTTGACCAATACTATATTCGCCTTCAAAAGTGAGTTTAGTTGCGGGACTAATCTGCCAGGTGAGAACAGGGGCGATCAGGTAGTTGCGGCGGGTGAAGAAGTCAATAAACGTGTCAGTGGTGGAAGCACCGGCTGTAAAGCGGTAGAGCAAGGTTTTCGACTCATTCAATGGTCCGGTAAAGTCTACCAGACCAGCATAGGTATCAAAATTACCGATCGTTGCCTCAATGGTGTAACGAGGAGTCGCTAACGGCTTTTTCGTGACGATGTTCACCGTACCACCGGGACCACCCTGACTAAATAGCGCGCCTGCTGGCCCCTTTAAAACTTCAATTTGTTCAACATTGGGAATCGCAATGCGGGTCGTAATGTTCGTGTCATCCCGCAACCCATTCCGAATGATGTTCCGTCCCGTGAAACCACGAATGGTGACCCCTTCAAAGGCAGAGAACGAGGGATTATCGGGTGTGACTCCGGCAACGGTACGGAGGGCTTCATTCACGCTTTCTACCCGCCGATCCTGGAGCAATTCCTGGGGAACAACCTGGACAGAAAATGGTAGATCGCGCAGGGGTGTATCGGTTCTGCTGCCAGTAGTCGCATTGGGGACACGGTAGCCTCGTTGCCCATCCCCTGTCACGATCACTTCCTCTTCGTCTTCAGCCCCTTCCGGATTGAGGCTATACGCCAGTTCTCCCGTTTTCAGGGTGACATCGGTGGTTGGGAGTGACTCCTTGCCCGTTACGATCACTTGAATCGTATTGGCGGATTGCGGCACAACACGCACACTCGCAATGTCCTCTGTAGGAATCTCGGTCGTGAATTCTGGGGCATCAGGCAATGCCAGAATCGTATTGGGAAGGTCTGCGATTAGGCTATTTCCCTCTGTACGGAATCTTGTGGCATCAATTTGCAATAATCTGCCATCGGCTGTGGTGAGTGTGATATCTAAACCAAAATCAGTCCGCTCGACACTCACTCCCGTTACTTTGACCGTTTCTGCCTCAATTTGCGCCATCCACTCTTGTACTGTTACCGCTGGACGACGCCCTTGCAGCGACGCATCGCGATCGCGGTGATGTGGAGTGACAATTTGATTGTGTCCTTGCTCCTGAGATGCCCCTGCTACGCTTGCTGGAACTACCAGTACCACCGTCACACCCAACCACCAAAGCATCAGTTTCTGCTTCATCTGTACAATCCTTCACACCTCAAACCTCGAAGCAGCTAACTAGGAATAATTCTCAACTGCCATAAATCAAATAGTAGGACGGGTCTATCATCAATGTTTTGTTGAAACGGAATTTTTGTTTGTTGAAACGGAATTTTTTAATGTGGGGGATGGCTTAGCAATGTGGGTTAAGCGTAGTCAAAGCCAATATATTGACAGGGTGTTGAGCGTAGCCGAAACACCGATCAAAACACCAACCTTTAATTTGGCTAAATTCAGTAGCAAAATTCAGTAGCATCATCGTCGCTGCATTGCTTTTGGGCTCACGCCATACTTTTTGCGAAAAGCAGTACTAAAAGCAGAAAGATTAGTGTACCCGACGACCTGGGCAATCTCCCTGACTGAATGCTGCCTTTCGAGTAGCAGCGATCGCGCCTGTTCCATCCGGTACTGGTGCAAATATCCGAATACAGTTGTGCCAAATACCTGTTTAAACCCCCGCTTCAGCGAACAATCGTTCAGCCCGACCTGGTGTGCTAATGTCAGCAACGAGGGCGGATTATCTAACTGTTGCAACAAAATTTCTTTTGCTTGATGAATGCGATCAGTGTCTATAGTAGATAGGGTTGGAGTGGACAAATTTGGCTGATCGTTCGCCCGAACCTGGTCGAACCACAAAACCAACACTTCTACAGATTTACTTTCCAGATACATTTGCTTGATTACGCCCTGATAGGGGCAATCAAGCATTTGCTGTAGAGCAAGTCGCATTGCCGGTGTAATTGCGCGGACAGGTGAAAAGGGGATTGATTCATCCCGCGCCAGCATCCGTTGTAACTCTATTGGCAAAACATCCGGTTGATCGCCAATCAGGGATTGCAACCGTTCTGGTTCCAAATGGATGTCAACTTCTACCGTTGTTGCGTCAGCCGACCCTGCCACATTGCCGCCGTGTGAAACTAGTCCGGCAAGAAGATGTTGCCCCGGATTGACCTGGATGCCATTGGACAACTTTATTGTTGATGAAAGAGTAAACATCCATTCCAGACAGTTCGTTTCGCCAACGGGCATTTGATCCATCACCAGATCATCGTTAAGTTGATAGCGATGAAATGTTAGATCAATGCCATTTCGGAGTTCAATATCGCGCTTGTATCCTTTCCCTAAAGCGGGTGGACAGATTGCCAGGCGATCGCTGGCATCCTGGGGATCGGCTGGTTGGGCCTGTTGCCGACTGACCTGCCAGAGGTGATCACAAACAACACCAGAAAGGACACCGACCATATTGAGATTGCAGCCTTGAGAACGTATTTCAGAATACTGAGGTACGCTACCATAAATGAGAATCTATATCAATAGCCTGTGTATTGTATCGTGATGGTGTTGCCTCGCAAGATCCCTACTTCACAGGGACGGAAAATGTGATTACAATCAGAACTCAATTACTTATTGAGAACTATTTGCATGTCTATACCCCCTGGTCTGACGGCCCACAAACTCACCCTGGCCTATGAAGGAACGGTGATTGTCCGAGATCTCACATTGGCGGTGCCATCTGGGCAGGTAACGGTGTTAGTTGGTGCGAATGGATGCGGCAAATCAACCTTGCTGCGAGGGTTAGCCAGGTTGCTGAAACCGTCTCAGGGAACGGTGTATTTAGATGGAAAATCGATTGCGCAACGTTCAACCAAATCAGTAGCGCAGCAGTTAGGTTTACTGCCCCAAAGTCCGCTTGCACCGGAAGGTTTGACGGTTAAAGATCTCGTATCGCAAGGACGATATCCCTATCAGAACTGGTTGCAACAGTGGACGGTGCAAGATGAACGATACGTGCAGCAGGCATTAGAATTGACTGACCTGGTGGAGCTGGGCGATCGCCCCCTCGACACTCTTTCCGGTGGTCAACGTCAGCGTGCCTGGATTGCAATGACCCTTGCCCAAAATACCCAGATCTTATTACTGGATGAGCCCACCACCTTTTTAGATCTCGCCCATCAAATTGAGGTATTAGATCTATTGCACAATTTAAACCAGGAACAAGGACGCACGATTGTGATGGTGTTACATGATTTGAATCAAGCCTGTCGCTATGCTGACTACCTGGTTGCAATCAAGGCAGGACAGGTGTTTGCAGCAGGTAAACCACAAACAGTCATCACTGAGGAAATGGTACAGGCTGTATTTAATCTGCAATGTCAAATTTATCCTGATCCGATTTTTGGGACACCAATGTGCATTCCCATTAGTGCCACAACGAAACTTAAAGTCAAGCGATAATCTTCGCCACTAACCTGCCTCAATTACTGGGTTCACTAGGTGCCACTTCCACGGGCGGGGGTGGCGGAGCTTCTACGGGGGCAGGCGGGGGTGCCTCCACAGGAGGAGGTTCTGGGGCTGCGGGGGCAGGCGGGGGAGTGTCCACTATCGGTTCGGGGGCGGGCGGTGAGACCGGGGCAGGTGGCTCGACAGCAGGCGCGGGAACCACTGGGGATGAATTAGGTGCAGGCGTTTCAGTCGTCGCTGTTGCCGGGGCACGGTTGCGTTCTTCGGTCTGCCGTTGTGCTTCCTCTGCCAACCGTCGTTGTTCAGCTTCGCGTCTACTGGTGGATTCCTGTCGCCGTCGTTCTTCATTCTGTCGCTGAAAGTTGGAGCCTTCCTCCTCATAGGTCACCCGCACTCGCTTGCGAACTCCTTCTTGCGGTACGGTTTGGGGATCAAAGCGCCATTTGCTCATCGTTTCCAGCGTGGCGCGATCGACAGCGGGATTACCGCTCGACTTCCGTAATCGCACTTCTACACTGCCATCGGGCCGAATCTTTAAATCGACCCGTGGACTTGCTTCTGTGCCCTGAAATTTTGGCTTTGGGCAACTCATACAAACAGGTTGTTGTTTCGCTGGTTGGGGTGGTGGTGCCGTTCTAACCGCTGTTTGCCCTGGTTCCCCACCAGGTTTGCCAGTGGTTGTACCACCGGGTTTACCATCCAGTTTCCCGTCGGGTTTGCCACCCGGTGCAAAGCCTGTTGGGCGTGTGGCATTGCCAAACCCGCTACCTTGACCAGTGGGACTGGTAATGGGACCGCTAGCCTTACCTGTAGTTGGCGTATCCCCAGTTGTATTGGTCAGCGGTGTGACCGGATCATTGGTTGGTGCCGCTAGGGTTTGACTGGGGGCATCTTCTCCGGGGGTTAAAGGTGCTTGACTGTCTGGGGCTAACGGCACGGACGGTGGTGGCATGTCCGGGACAAAGGCAACTTCTGGCGACACGTCTGGTTCCGGTGGTGGTTCCTCATTGACGGGAGATTCCTGAATGGTTTCTTCGGCTAACGCGTCTGTTACCGTCAATTCAATTTCATCCTCTTCTGTTTGTGTCGCAGGATTGTGCCAAAGATCCCCTACTTTTAAGGTCATGGCACCTGCATGAACCACCAGAGAGGCCAGCAGGCTACTCACGAGAAAAATTTGCAGAAATTTGCCTTCTTTTTGCCGTTGTTGGGTAATGAGTTCAAGGGAATTCATAGTTGACGCAGAAGATAGAAGGGTAGTGCTAAGTAGCAGTATGAATTGTCACGAAGTTTCAATTCAGGCAACGCTTAATTCATATTTAGAATCAACAACGTCAATAGAAGAATGAATCAGGGAACAGCACGATCGCCAAGCAGTTGAATTTATTGACGACGTTGCGTCGCAATCGCTAATTTGGCACCTTCAACCTGACGAATTTGATCCATGACAGTGACGACGCGAGCGTGGGTGACGGCACCATCGGCATTCAGAACGACGACTAAGTCTTGTCCCGGCTGATTGATTTGTCGAATGGCATTCGGTAAGTCTTCAGCTGGTAACAGATTTTTGTTGAGATAGAGATTGCCAGCACGATCGAGGGTTACAGTGGCACGGACAACTTGTTGTGGTTTCGCTGACTGGGCGTTGGGTAAGTTCACCGCCAGTCCTTCGAACCGTCCTAAAAACAGGGTAGACATGATAAAAAAGGTCAAGATCGCAAAGATCACATCAATCATGGGCACGATGTTAATCTGCGGAGAGACATCGGGTTCTTCAACTCTGCGTCGTCGCATAAGTTTCCTCCCGGTTTTGTTTTAAGTGTCTACGATGCAACAGTTCCAGTTGAGCAGAACGTTCTTGAATCAGCGCCAGTTGCCGGAGGTAAAAGCCCCGGAAGGTATTGGCAAAAAACAAGGTGAACAATGCCACCACCAGACCAAAGGCAGTGGAAACCAGGGCCTCACTGATCCCGGCCGTAACCCCCGCCGTTTTGGTGCCCCCAACATCCCCCAGATTCAGGGAACTGAAGGACTGAATCAAGCCCAGGACAGTGCCTAAGAGGCCCAACAAAGGGGAAAGGGTGACAATGGTATCAAAGATGTTGTTAAAGCGTTTAAGCACCGGGATTTCTGCCTGAGTGGCACCGTCGATCGCCAGGGCAAATTCTTCGGGTTCGCCATCTTCCAGGGAGATCGCTTCCAGAAAAATGCGGGCGATGGGTAAATCAACATGGCGTTGCAATTTTTCGATCGCGAGTACCGGCGTCTGTTGATAGAGGGCTAGGGCGGCTTTGATCACGTGATCCTGGCGGCGCATGACCCGTTGCCAGAAAACGATGCGTTCAATAATCAAAGCGATGGCCACGACCGAAAAGGCTAGCAATGGAATACCGACAATTCCGGCTGTGATGACAATCTCACCAAGTTTCTGCATGAATTTCCTCGCAGCAAAACACCCAAATCGACAGTAGCGACTTGGCCATAGATAGAAATTATTCTCAATTAGAATTTACTGTTGGTACTATAGGGCTTAATGCGAATAGTTTGCAACTACTTTTCTGTTTTTTCCTTAGTTTTTGAACTGGGTTGAGAACTGAGCGCTCCTCGAAGCATCTGAGGCCCATTCACTGCAATCACATAAATAAAGATGATCGCCACGCTTCGCACAGCAGCAAGCGGCGACCTAATCCGCATCAGAATTGCGTAAGAACTCATTTATTCTGATACTCGACATTTGTTTACCTAACAGTTTTTATATTTGAGGAGAATTTAACTATTGTTTTAATTATTTTTTTTCAAGCAGCTAAATACAAACTAGATCTAAGTCTCATCAGTGTTCTAATTTTGCTGCTCCTGAATAAAGCTTTGCCAGGCAATTGTAATGATATCCAACCGCCCTCCTCGACTAGTCACCTACATGTTTGCTGTCCTACTGGTACCTCTGGTGATCGGTTTGACAACTCTTTACTACCAAATTTTTGGTCAATATCTTTTTGTGTTCTTTTACCTGGCTGTGTTCATCAGCACCTGGTATGGGGGTCGATATCCAGGATTGGCGACGACTATTTTATCGTTGCTGGCAATTTGGTATTTTTTCATACCGCCTTTCTTTAGTTGGACTTTGTCAGTTAAGGACACCGCTCGACTGGGCCTTTATCTTGCCATCATGCTGGTGTTTAATTGGCTGGTTGCAGCCCTGCTTGATAGTCGTCACCGCGTTGAAGTACTGAGCCAAAATCAGATTCAACAAAGTGAAGCTCGGTGGCATCAAGCATTACAGGCAGCCAACATGGGTGTTTGGGACTATGACCTGCAAACAGGCAAAATTAGCTGGTCACCTGAGCATGAGCGGTTATTTGGGTTAGCACCTGGCACATTTGATGGCTCCTATGAAGGCTTTGTCTCCTTGGTGCATCCGGAGGATCGTCATCAGGTGCAGCAGTTAGTTCAGCAAGCGATCGCGCAAAAAGGTGATTTGACCACCCGATACCGCATTGTTTGGGCCGATCACAGTATTCACTGGGTTGAAAGTCGGGGGCAGGTGATTTGTCATTTGCAGGGTCAGGCGCTCCGTCTCAGCGGCACAGTGATGAACATTGATGAGCGCATTCGGACTGAACAAACGTTGCAGCAATTGAACCAGGAGTTGGAATCCAGAGTTATCCAGCGTACCACCGCTTTACAGGAAAGTGAAGCACGCTACCGTGCCATTGTAGAAGATCAGACAGAACTCATTGTGCGGTTTCTCCCCGATAATACGATTCTATTTGTGAATGAGGCTTACTGCCGCTACTTTGGACTACAGGCTGAGGCAGTGATTGGGAAAAGTTACGCACCAATTATCTTGGAAGCTGATCGGGAGTTTGTCAATCAGCAGGTAGCGTCAATCAGTATTGACAATCCCATTGTCGAAATTGAAAATCGGGTGGTGATCAACGGCGAAGTTCGCTGGACCCAGTGGATCACCCGATTGCTATCTCACCAGGACGCTCAACTTGGGGAATTGCAAGCCGTGGGGCGAGATATCACCCACTTGAAACAAATTCAGGAATCATTGCAAATCAGCGAGGAGCGCCTGAAACTGGCATTGGAAGGATCGGGCATTGGCCTGTGGGATTGGAATATTGCCACCGGAGAGATGTATTTCGACGAAAACTGGTTGCAGATGTTGGGGTACACCGAAGGCGAACTCCCCGCGCATATTAGTACCTGGCAGCAGTTAATCCACCCCGATGACCGCCCCTGGGTGATGGATTCACTCAATATTCATTTGCGAGACAGCCAAATTCCCTATACCTTTGAGTACCGGGCACGCACACAATCAGGTGATTGGAAATGGGTGGCGAAATATGGCAAGGTGGTGACACGGGCGGCAGATGGCACACCGCTGCGGATGGTTGGGATTCGTCAAGATGTCAACGATCGCAAGCACGTAGAAGAACAACTGCGCGATCTGTCGGTACGGCTAACCCTGGCACTACGATCAGGGGCGATCGGTACCTGGACTTGGGATCTCGCTCACGAGGTATCCTGGGATAACGGGATGTATGAACTGTATGGGTTACAGCAGCTTGACCGGGCAACTACCTATGAGGACTGGATCAATACATTGCACCCGGACGATCGCGAAACTACCACCGTCGCGCTGCAGGCGGCACGGCGCGGCGAAAAGGAATTTGATACCGAATTTCGCATCTTCCATCCCGATGGCAGTTTGCACTACATCAAAGCATTTGCGCTCGTGCAGCGGCAGTCCCAGGGCGAACCCCAACGTATGGTCGGGATTAACTATGACATTACGGAGCGGAAGCAGGCTGAGCAAGCCCTGAGTGACTACGCCCATGAAATTGAAGACCTCTATGATAATGCTCCCTGTGGTTACCATTCCTTGGATCAACAGGGGCGATATGTGCGCGTGAATGAGACGGAACTGAAATTGTTAGGCTACAGCCGTGAGGAAATCATTGGTCGACCCATCACTGACTTTTTCACCCCCGCTAGCCGGATCGCTTTCGCGAAAAACTATGAGGTCTTCCAGGCCCAGGGATGGGTACAGAATCTGGAATATGACATGATTTGCAAAAATGGCACGATCCTGCCGGTCATAATCAGCGCCACCATCGTCAAGGATGCGCAGGGCAATCCTGCCTATAATCGGGCAACACTGGTGGATATTCGCGATCGCAAACAGGCAGAGGAACAATTACGGATCAGTGCGGAACGGATCAGTCTGGCGAATGCCGAACTGTCGAGAGCGGCGCGGCTCAAGGATGAATTCCTGGCAGGCATGAGCCATGAACTGCGGACGCCGCTGAACGCCATTTTGGGGATGTCGGAAGTCTTACTGGAGGAAATTCATGGCAGTTTGACTAGCAGTCAACGGGAATCGGTTCAGTTGATCGAACGCAGTGGTCAGCATCTATTAACGTTGATCAACGACATCCTCGATCTGGCTAAAGTGGAGTCGGGCAAAATGGATCTCAATATCACTGCGGTCAAGATCCGAACTCTGTGTGACGCAAGTCTCAGTTTTGTCAAACAACAGGCATACCAGAAGCACATTCATCTTGCGTGCCATGTTGAAACAGGCATCGATAGCGTTGAGTTAGATGAACGCCGCATCAGTCAGGTGTTAATCAACTTGCTCAGTAATGCCGTCAAATTTACGTTAGAAGGTGGTCGGGTCGAGTTATCCGTCCGGGCAAACCAGGCACAGGAAGCCGTTGAATTTGCCGTTTCGGATACGGGCATTGGAATTGCTGCCGACCAACTGGAACGGCTGTTTCAACCCTTTGTCCAACTTGATAGCAGTCTCTCCCGGCGCTATAGCGGTACAGGGCTGGGCCTCGCCCTGGTGCGCCGCATTGTGGAACTGCATGGTGGTAGCGTATCGGTTGCCAGTGAAACGGGGCAGGGCAGTTGCTTCACCGTCATTCTGCCGTGGCAACGGGGGCAACAGCCACCAGCCGTTCTAGAGACATCGCCCCCCCCTGATGCCTCAACGTTGACCATTCAACGAGCGTTGCTGGTGGAAGATTCAGAAACTACGGCGAGCCAGATCTCCCGCTATCTCGCAGAATGGGGAACAACGACCGTGGTACATCCGCTGGGGCGAGGAGCGATCGATTTGGCGCTCCATCACAAACCTGATGTGATTATTCTCGACGTTCTACTCCCCGACCTCCCAGGATGGGAAGTATTGATGGAGTTGAAAGCACATCCGGTGACCCGTTCGATTCCGGTACTGATTGCGTCCGTGGTAGATGAGCGGGCTAAGGGATTAGCACTGGGAGCCACCGATTATTTGCTTAAACCCATTGCACGTCTGCAACTTCAACAAGTGTTGCAACGACTGGCGGGTGTCATTGATCCGGCCCAAAAAACGGCGCTGATCGTTACCAATCAGATGGCGGCACCACTGGTTGTCCTGGCGGAAGACAATGAAGCCAACATTGCGGTCGTTTTGAATTACTTGCAGGCTTACGGATTCCGCACAGCGATTGCCCGCACGGGCTTAGAAGCCGTACAACTGGTCAAGCAATGCCAACCGGATCTGGTACTGATGGATATTCAAATGCCAGAAATGGATGGGTTGGAGGCGATTGAGCGGATTCGGGCGGATGCCAATCTGACGGCCCTACCCATTATGGCGCTGACCGCATTGGCCATGCCGGGTGACCGAGAGCGGTGCTTGACGGCGGGGGCCAATGAGTATTTGACCAAACCAGTCTCCTTCAAACAACTGCTGCAAGTCATTCACCAGTACTTGCCCCATCATGCACTCACTAAGCGGTGAGCAAGCCGACGATGATGGGATACTGGGGCTCATAAGGCCGAAGTTGCCACTTGGATTGAGGGTTGTTGAGTGTTACCACTAATTTTGAGGGTGAGCATTGCTGAAGCCACTGGAGTTTGCTTCGTAACCGTAAGATGCATATTGATGGTCAATCTTCATCCTTTGTAAGTCGGAGCATTCGTTGACTAAACATCGGTATTGGTAAATACCTTAAAATACTGACGATACAATTCACAGCTTACAGTGACTTCACTTCCTAACTGATTAATCAATCCCATACTGTTCAACTGATGGGCAAAGACTGGTTCTAAGTACATTGGTACATTACTATTCACGAGTGTATAAAATGCCCGAAGCAGTGCAGGCTGTTGTTGTAGGATCACCCAATGGCGCTGCAAATGATGGTAATAGATTCCTGCCGGTGTTGCAGCGATCGCCAGTAGTTGGCTGAGGGTTTGATCTTTGCACCTGAGATGATACAGGGCAGAATGAATGAGCGCAGGATGTCTGCCAACCATCGCGATCAGTTGTGTGGCGGATTCTCCATCGCTCCAGTCCAGACTGTAACGCTGAGCGAGTTGTTGCACCTGATCAACGGTGAACCCGACGAGTTGAGTTGCCAACCCCACATTAAAAGGGGACTGATTGAGTTGCAGTGGCACATACACATCAGTAGAGTAGGCAATGACCAGGCGCAGATTCTGCCAAATAGGAACCCGTTTTGCCTCTTCATACCAGGAGCGCAGCAACGGTAGAACATCTTTGGCAACATGAGGATATTCAAAAATCTGATTGAGTTCATCAAATACCAGAACCAGCGGTGTCTTGATTTGCTCTAATAGGTACTGCCGCAAGTACAGAGTGCAACTGACTTTGCTACCAATATCGTCATCCCAGTAGTCATCAAGTTTGGGTTCGAGGTGCAGTTCGCGGGTAATGCTGGCACACAGGCTCCGGAGAAAACGATTCAGACTGGCACAAATGGCTTGATCCATCTGTTCTAAATTCAAGTAAACAGTCAGATAGCCCTGTTTCTGAGCATGGTCTAACAGCCGTAGGAGCAGCGAAGTCTTTCCCATTTCTTTGGGGGCTTTGACACGCACCAGTGCGCCCGGCTGGCAAATTTCATCACACACCTGGGTTTCAATGGGTGGACGTGGGATATAGAACGGGGAGTTGATCGCGATCGGTCCACTGGGAAACGCTGGGGCACCCGATCTGTGCGAATGGGCAACAGAAGACGGAACCAGTGGTTGCAGTTGTGTTTGGCGTTTGGAATAAGGCTGGGACGCAGCATACGCCTCCAGCAGCAGGCGACAGTTTTTCTTCGTCAGGCGTTGTCCGATCAGATCTGAGAGCCGATGCAACAGTTCCGGGGCAACCACATTGGTCAAATAGCCAGGACTATAGCCAACCTCGTCTGCAATTTGGCTGTAGGTTTGATGTTGCCAAATTCCGCGTAACAGCAATGTTTCTACCGCATTGAGTGGACGACTCTGTCTGGCAGTTAACTCGCGGTTGAGACTTTCACAGAATGTATCAACATCCATGAGCGGCGATACACAGGGGTAGAGGGATGGAGAGAATTCTAGAACGCAGTATGAGATGTTTTATGAGATAACTTACGAGATTTAAGGATTGCCTGATGTGAAAGCACAATGCTATTGATAAATTCTATTAGGGATTGTGCTTCAGCTACCCTCAGTCCGCGATAACCTTCAGTAGGTTGAGCGAAGTCAAAACCCACTTCACGGTTTGAATCAAACTCTTCGTGTGCTAATTTCCCTGTATGAATCAACACCCGCTGTATGAATCAGTACCAGGTTGGTGGCAGTTTGAGTCAAGACCATCCTTACTATGTGAGACGACAGGCAGATGCTGACCTTTATCACGCATTAAGGAGTGGTCAATTTTGCTATGTTTTCAATGCCCGACAAATGGGTAAATCTAGCTTGATGGTACAGGTGTTGCATCAGTTACAACAGGATGGCGTGTGTTGTGGGGCGATCGATCTGTCTCGCCTTGGGAGTGAAACACTCACCGTGGAGCAGTGGTACAAGGGCTTTGCTGTGGAAATGTGGCAGGCGTTTGATTTGTTTCACGCCGTGAACCTGAAATGCTGGTGGGATGAGCGGTTTGATCTATCTCCAGTACAACGGTTAGGCCAACTGATTGAAGAGGTGCTACTGGTAGAAGTCAATACTAGTCTGGTGCTATTTCTGGATGAGGTAGATAGTATCCGAGGTCTGGATTTCTCGCTGAACGATTTTTTTGGGCTGCTTCGTAACTGCTATAACCGGCGTAGTTTGAAGCCAGTGTATCAACGGCTAACGTTTGCGCTCCTGGGAGTGGCGACCCCCTCTGATCTGATGACTGATCGGCAGCGAACGCCGTTCAATATCGGTCGGGCAATCGATCTGTGTGAATTTGATCCAGCAGATGCCCAACCGTTAGCACAGGGGTTAGTAGGCTCTGTTCACAATCCGTCCCATGCCCTGCAAGCAGTCCTGATGTGGACAGGAGGACAGCCTTTCTTGATGCAAAAGGTATGTCAATTGCTTGTTGAGCATCCCACTGTAACTCCATCGATCACGGATCACGACCACATTCAGCAACTCATTCAGACATTGATCATTCAAACCTGGGAATTCCAGGATGAACCCGAACATTTGCGTACCATTCGCGATCGCCTGCTGAACAATCCCCAATTCACCGGCAGGCTGTTAGGCATCTATCAGCAAATCCTGCAACAGGAGAGCGTTGAATTCGATGGCAGTCGCGAACAGATTGAACTCCTGCTCTCTGGTCTGGTGATCAAGCAGCAGGGGCAACTGGTAGTCAAGAATCCCATTTATCAAGCCGTATTTAACCTCAATTGGGTGCGCCACCATCTGGCACAGTTGCGTCCCTACGCTCCAGCGCTCGATGCCTGGATAACTGCTGGTAAAGCCGATGAATCCTGTTTGTTACGGGGACAAACCTTACAGAATGTCCTAGCCTGGGCTCTGGGAAAAAGCTTGAGTAATGAGGACTATCAATTTTTGGCCGCAAGTCAGGATCTGGCGAAACGGGAGGCAGAAACCGCTCTGGAAGCTGTGGAACAGGCCAGCCAGATGTTAGCAACTGCCCGCCAATATGCCAGTCGGGATGTACAAAGCCGTCGTATTCGCTGGCACTGGATACCAGGCATGACGTTGAGTGTGACGGTTCCCCTGTTGCTGCTGCGTAGCCTGGGACTGCTACAAGGATTGGAATTGAATCTGTTCGATCGCTTTGTTCGCTGGCGCTCCCTGGAGCCAATGGATCAACGAATTGTGATTGTGGCGATCGCTGAGCCGGATATTACCCAGATCGGTTATCCAGTACCCGATCGCGTATTAGCGCAAGCAATTAAGACGATTCAGACCCAAAAACCACGAGTGATTGGGCTGGATATTTATCGCGATTTGCCGGTAGAACCGGGACATGCAGACTTATTGCAGGTATTTCGATCGGTTCCACACTTAT
>CAZGDE010000034.1:0-7709 GCA_964524315.1 uncultured bacterium | reverse complement strand
AAGTAGTGGGTCATCGGGTTGCCCCACCTCCTGTATTGCAACAAAGGCAACAAGTTGGATTTGCCGATCAGGTTGAAGATGCAGATGGAACAGTGCGGCGGGCACTGCTGTCGGTTGGGACTGAAAAAAAATCACACTACAGTTTGGCGGTGCAACTGGCACTGCCTTACTTAGCGGCTGAAGGCATCAGTTTAAAACAACTGGATGCAGCGGGGCGACGGTTTGAGTTAGGGAAAGCAGTTTTCGAGAAATTTGAACCACAGGATGGGGGCTATGTGAATGCTGAAGCAGGACAGAGTTATCAAATTTTGCTAAATTTTCGAGGTGCTGAGGAAAATTTTTTGACCGTTGGATTACAGCAAGTTCTCAATCGTCAAATTTCGCCCGACCTGTTTCGCGATCGCATTGTTTTAATTGGCTACACGGCCGAAAGTGTCAACGATCGCTTCCGCACACCTTACAATGGCGGTTGGTTCAATCCTGTACAGCCGATCAATGGGGTAACACTCCACGCTAATATTGTCAGTCAACTCATCAGTGCTGCTGTAGATGGACGATCGCTGATGCGCGTCTGGACTGATCCAATTGAATGGTTCTGGGTACTGTTATGGTCTGGAGTTGGCGCGGTGACGGGCTGGTTACTGCGATCGCCGTTGAAGCTGACAATGGGTGCTTTGTTCACCAGTGGTGGACTCATCGGTGGTAGCTATCTGGCATTTCTGGCAGGGTGGTGGATTCCTGTAGTACCTGCATTGCTGAGTCTGTGGGGAACCACAATCGCCCTCATCATCATCACAGATAAACAACGGGATCGCCTTCAGTTTCAACGAACACTGGCCTTACTATTAGACGCACAACGGGACTATCCCACGGCTGGACGCATTGCGATCGAATACTTAAAGCAATCGGAAACAAAAGAACACCAGGCAGAGATCGAGCGACAGCTAAGGTGAAAGATTTGACAATGCACAGGTTGGATATCCAAATTCTGCTAGTTGGGATGTGGAGGATTGCCGTGCCACCAAAACGAATGTACCCATAGAATCGACAATCCAGTCTTGCGCTTCGACGATCGACGCTGTCGCCAAATTGGATTGCTCCACCTTCCCACTTTCCCCTCGTCCCGTCGCCCCATTCTCCCCCACTTGGCGATCGTCTTGCCAAATCACCTGCCCTATCAATGGCTGTCGCGGGTCTTCTGGCAACCCGCCCCGCCCCGTAATGGCAAATGAACTCCCCTGATCGACTGGACAGGTAGAAGCAATCAGTTGGCTCGGATCAGTCAGGTCAGTCGGTAGGGCAGTAAGGCCCTGGGTGGGGTCAAGATCAGGAGTTTGGAGCCTGACGGCACCGGTGTCGATCGTTGGATTGGCCTGGGAAAAGGCTGTAATATCATTAGTCGGTAAACGACGCGGATCGAGGTCAACTGGATCGGTAGCGTTCAGTAAGCGTTGCAACTCCTGGCGGGTACGGAGATTAAACCAAAAGAGGCCCTGCGCTGAAATCCTAATTTGTCCACCCGAACCGGCAAAGGCATTGGCGATAATATCGTTATTCTCATTGGGGGCTGAGACGATAAAGTCTGCATTAATCGTGATGTTGCCGCCTGTTCCATTTCCAGTCGCATTGGTTGTAATGCTGCTATTCCGCCGCATCAGCAATAGAGGTGTCGTCAGCGTAATGTTTCCCTGTCCATTAATCGTGCTGGCGTTGATGCGACCGTTATCGGTCAGTACAATTTGGGAATTTGCTTGAATGGCAATATTCCCCGCACTGCCCGATTCGACACTGGCGGCTCGAACTGAGCCTTGGGTGATCTGTAAACGATCAGTGATCAAGGTAATATCCCCTGCATTTCCCGTCGATCCTCGGAAGGCTTGAGCAACCAAAGTACTGGAAGGCCCTCTTTGTGGGTTGAGAAGGGAGCCAATAATTTCGATCGACTTTGCCTGTACGGTCAGGTTGCCGCCATTACCTGCTGCAAACGTTCCAACGGAAATACTGCCGTTATCGAGTACGCGCAAAGTCTCTGTTTCAATGGTCAAATTGCCGCCATTCCCGGTCGAACCTTGCCCCACCTGGTTGACCAGGGAACTGGGAAGACGAAGTTGTGGATTATTGCCAATCACTTCGATCAACTTTGCCCGTACAGTCAGGTTGCCACCATTACCTGCACCAGAAGTACCCGATGACATCACTGCACCATTCACTAAACGAAAGTTCTGCGTTTCAACCATCAGATTGCCTGAGTTCCCAGTCGAACCTGGAGTCGATTCGTTGGCAATACGACTGGGGCTTCCAGTTGATGGATCGAATCCAACTAGTTCTACTAACTCAGATGCGCGAACGGTGAGGTTCCCCCCAGTTTGAGTTCCTCGAGTTAGCGTCACAATTTGTGATCCGTTGGTCAGCGTAATCTGACGTCCCTGCACCTGGATGCTGCCACCGCCACTGCCACTGGCTTCTACACGAGCTGCCCGACTGAGCCGAATATCTTGAAATTGTTCTACGTTTTGATATCCGAGTTGCCATCCTGAACTGGCTGGCGCGATCGCCACCAAACTGCCTGCTGCCACACTGCCCAGCTCAATTCGCCCGCCGGGAGTTGTTAAACCACCACCCTCCAGCACACGCGGGGCACAGGAGGGGTCAGGGCAGCGCAGGGGAGGTGATCCGGCTAAACTCCCACCGTCCAGCAGAATCTCACCACCCACCAGTGCCAGGGTTTGTCCAATTCCAACCCGTAGATCCGTCTGCTTAACACCCTGCAAGCGAATACCTCCTGGATTTGGGCCAAACTGCAATCCGATCGGCACATTGACAGTGAGCAGAGGCGGAGCCTGAGGATTGCTGGCACTGAACAGAAATCCATTGTCAAATTGGAGGCTATCGGCAGTGCTGGCCAGAAAGGAGCCACGAATATCCAGACGAGCATTGGGGCCAAACAAAATTCCATTGGGGTTGATTACAAATAAGTTGGCGCTCCCATTCACTCCCAAAGTACCCAGGATATTAGAGGGACTGCTACCCGTAACTCGCGACAGAATGTTTAAGACCCCTGTAGGATTGGCAAAGTAAACTCGCTGGCGATCGCCCACATTAAAATCACTAAAACTGTGAAATAAGTTTGTTCCTCGTTGCGCTCCACCTTGAATCAATTCAGCAGGTGTTCCCTGCACTGTGCTGCGAGTGACCTGCGATCGCTCAGTTCCCAGACTGCTATCTGGCACAACTTGAGCCAGGACGGTCACGGTTAGACTACTCCACGTAACCAGAACTCCAATAATGCCCAAGCAGCTAACTCCTGGCGATCGAGGTTGGGGCATCATGCATCCTACAGTGATTTATTCAATGCGATCGTCTGGTTAAGTGGCGATCGGGATTGTCTTAAAACATACATTATCAGAAAGATTGTTCAAAACAATTGCACGGATTCAAGCGCAAAGTGCTATGGGAAGCAGGGGCGATTAAGAGAGAAAACAATTTATGAGCTTCAATATAGGTTTTGTATGAAACTCCTATGAGTTTTATAGATTGTCAATTTCTAGATAGATCGTCAAACTTAGAGCCATCAAGGCAAAAGTTTACTTCTCAACTTGCAACTCTTATGCCAACGATGGCAATGGAGCAACACTGTAGTAACTGAGATAAATTGAAATGGTTGAAGCACTGATTCAATCATTGGATATGCAGCAAATTTACTAGAGGCTAAAAGTATGATTACATCTGAAAGCGCACGTTATCTTATGGCAAGAACGAACTTAGCATTTGAGCATTCTGACCTTTTAGCATCTCTAGGAGGTGCAAACGTTGCTAAATGTTGGTCTTGTAAGATTGGTCTAAACGTAGCCTTGGGCGCAACCATTGCAGCGGCAATTGCGGCAGCAGTTGTTACTGGCGGACTTGCTCTTATTCCAGAAGTTGCTGTGATTGCTGCCGCTACTGGTCTCTCAGAAGCAGTAGTAATGGGAATTTTATCAAGTATTGTTGCTGGTGGAACAGCAGGTGGAGCAACGGCTGTAGAGCTTATGATTGAAGAACTCTGTAAAGCTATGGGGGCGTGTAATTAGAGTACGATCTCCGATCTTGTAGAGTGCGTTAGAGTGCGTTCCTGAAATAAACTTCCAATATTCCATCAATAAACTTCTGAAAAGCACCATGTTTATGAGTTTTAAGCAGGTGATCGCGCGCTAAGAATATACTCTACCCACTTATTACCGAGCAGCGATGTGTTGGACTTCAAAGCTCATCCACAGCAAAACCTCATATTGTTCAACATCAAGCAGTGGTAATAACTTAGCTCTTTTATCCTTGAATCTTTAAAATTACTAAATCTTTGACCATCTCTAAGTAATTGAATGACTGAGCCTATTGTGTCCATGTATCCTGATTCAAGCTTGGTAATGAATCCACTCTTTGTTCCCATTGCATCGGTGATTGGAGTAGCTGTCGCGATCGGTGTTGTGGTGAATAGCATTACAGGTATTGTCCGGAAACCTGAACGTACTCAGTATCTAAAGACCTGGATGAAGTTTGGCATTGCACTGGGGCTACTTTTCACCCTACTGTTTGCTGGAGCCTGGGGTAAATGGAGTTTTTTACCAATCGCGCTACTTTTGGGATACTTCAGTTGGCAGGAACTTTTGAACGCTATAGATCAGAAGTACGAATCAATGCATTTGCCAAACTTAAACATTGTGTGTGGACTAATCGCCATTTTATCAGGGCTTTGGAGCAATCCGGTGCATTTGTTTGCAGGGCTTCTACTCAGTTTGGGGGGAATCGTCGCTCTGCCACTACTCATCCTACGGCGAACCTTTCCGCTTCATCACCTGTTTGCAACGACCTTTGGCATCTGTTTCATCAGTCTGCCTTTAGCTTGTTTCCTGAACTTGACGGATGTTCACTATGGAGCTTTTAGTTTCCTGATCACTGTAGCTATGGTGAATGATGGCTTCTCAGAAGGGATCGGGCGGTTTGCGGGACAGATCAAGCTATGTCCAGAAATTAGCCCTGGTAAGACTCTAGAAGGTGCGATCGGAGGATTGATCTCTGCTCTCCTGGTCGGCTACGCGCTCAAATTTTTACTCCCAGAATGGCAAACCTGGACTATTTTACTTCTGGCGAGTGGAGTTTCAATTTCTCTGTTAATTGGTGACCTGCTTTTCTCTGTGATCAAACGAGAAGTTGGGATTAAAGACTTTGGTCAAACTTTAGCAGTGACAGGGGGTGTCTTAGATAAATTTGATGGGTTAATGCTCACAGTCCCTCTATTTTTTACTGTCACCCAGTTACTCGGAGGTTAACACTATGAGCTTACCTCAAGCGGCTCTGCAAACAGAGTCATCCTCTCAGCCCATCTTGCTCCAACTGGATTACGCCAACATACTCACGCTTCTGGGGTTACTGTTGGGGTTTCTATCTGTCATTGCTGCCATCCAGTCACAGTTCTACCTGGCACTGATTAGCTTAATGTTTGCGGGTGTTGTGGATCTGATAGATGGTGGTGTTGCCCGTCGCATCTCTCGCACATCCCTACAGTCAGCAGTGGGTGAACAGTTAGATGGACTGGTAGACCTCTGCTCCTTTGGATTCTGTCCAACAATTTTCGCCTACTGTTTTGGCTTACAAGCCCCTGTAACTTGTCTAATTTTGATGCTCTATTTAGTGGCAGCAGGGTTACGAACGGCTTATTTTAGTTGTACGGGGCTGACTAATACTGGTTCAAAGCAATTCTACATCGGTTTACCAACGGCATACTCTGCCGTATTCCTGCCCTTAATCTGTCTGACTCAATTTTTTCTTCCTGCCAACTCAGTTCTGACTCTACTGGCGATCGTATTTCTGTTGCATACGATCGCAATGGTGAGTTCATTTCAGGTACCGAAACCTCAGGGAATTTGGCAAATTCCTTTTTTTCTAGGAACCATTGTACTCAGCAGTTTCTATAGCTGGGCGATCGTCAGCAGTCAATGATTGGTTCATGCGTTAACGGTTATTTATTATGCTATCTTCCTCCTGGCAATCCTGGGTACTGGTCATCATTGCAGCCATCTGCACTTGTATTGGCAATCTTCTATTAAAAAAGTTTCGCATGGTTGCCCCCCAGGCAGGGCTAGTTGAGTCCTTAATCTCGCCCTGGTTCCTATCGGCTCTGGTATTTTTGCTCACCTATCTGCTTTTGTTTACCAAAGCCCTCGATAAACTACCAATTTCATCTGTATATCCTGTATTTTCGGGCATTGTTTTCAGCACACTTCTCATTTCTGCCAGCATTATCTTGGGTGAGCGATTGCACACCAGCCAATTCTTAGGCTTAGGGCTAATTGTTATGGGTATTGTGATCGTATCTCGCTACTCGTAAAAACTGAATTAGACAGTATTTTGCACTTTTGACTGACTCTTAACTAGCATTCTCTAGTTTCATGTTATGAGTATGACAAGAAATTATCTTGAATCCTTAGAAAACTTAAATGAGAATCAAAGTTTGCCGATTCTGGAAAGCTGTGATTTCAATCAGGTTATTTTACAAAAGCAGACCATTGTAGAGCTTTGTACTTTTATTGCCAAAATTCGTGAATTGTTTGACTTGGTTCAGGAAGTCGCTCCCTGGTTAACGCCTGAAAGAGTATCAACAATATCCAATATGTCTGAAGTTGCTGGGTTAACCGATGAATTCTTCACGGCTGTTGTTGGAAAGCTGATTGATATACGAATTGAAGGATTTGATCAACACGATTTAACCCAGCCTACCGTGTATCTATGGGAGCATCATAACCATGCCTACGATAGTATTGTCATCAGTCTTGAGCGTTTTCGTAGAGGTTATGAGGTATTAGTCAGTGTTGCAGGTGAAAATCTCTATCATCATCCAGTGTCGAAAGCTCTAATGCAATTGACACGAACCTTACCATTTCCACGGGAACGACCAACTCAGCGTAGCTACCTGACGGATGTGCGTAAGTGCTATAGAGATATGAATCAATTGCTCGAATATAACTATTCAATTGGAATTGCCGCTACAGGTGGGTTGATCAAACAGGGGCAATTGGTAGTTAGCCCACATCTACCCAAGCTACTCCTGGAAAGTAGCAATTATCATACCCTGCGGGAACTGACTGAACAAGTGCAGTTTGTCGTGGTACAAAATCACTTCAGCCATTACCCTGGCGAGTACTATCGCGCTCGGCGGGATGTATTGGGTAAACAGCCAGGAGACGATGTTGCGCTGGTGAAAGAGGGACTGCTCAAGTTGCAGGGAATCAATGTTTTACGTTTTAGTCCCCCCCTCTTAGCTGAGAATATGAACTTTAGAGAATTTGCAGAGCACCTCACTCTTGCCTTTTTCGATCAACGTCCGATCTTTCCTGAAGATGTGGCTGCCTATAACTGGATGATGCAGCAACAAAATCAGCCCCAGGTTGATAATCAATCCTTATGGGATGAGAAAACAGACTGGATAGGTTCAGCTCGATCGCGATACGACGCATACATGAAGCGGATGCACCAGCTTGCTCAAGATGGTTTAGCCGATGCTGCTGCACAAATGCGTTACGGATTGTTAACCAGTTTATTTAATTATCTAAACCTGAGCCAAGACATGAAACATCAACATGAGCTTTTAATCGCTAAAAGCGCCTCAACGTTAGTCAAGTACGCGTCTCAGAGGCTGATCTTTTAATCACAACCCCTGAAAGTCAGCTTCAACT
>CAZGDE010000033.1:0-28380 GCA_964524315.1 uncultured bacterium | reverse complement strand
ATCTGAGTCCATCCGATCTACTCCTGCTGAGAATCAGCAGCTTGTGCGAGCGGGTTTCCCGTGGCCGATGCTGAAATTCGCCGCTTGTAGGCTTCCAGGATCGCGAGTTCATCATCGTGAAGGTCGTCGGCGCCGTCGGCCTCGGCGCCTTCCCCGGTGTCGAGGAGCCGCATCATCATCGACAGGAGCGAGTTCGCGGCGCGCGCATCGCCCTTGAGGGTGCGGTTGACGAGCGACTTGACGACGGCCCGCTGCTTGCTCAGTTTGCGTGGCTCACCGCCTTCCTGGACGAGGATCGTCTCGCCGAGCTCTTCCGTGAGGTCGGTTTTCAGGTTCCGGGTACCCTTGGATCGACCCCGCGGATTACCGGACTGCCCCGGCTTGAAGCGATTGCTCTTCGGAGGCTTTCGGTAGCCGACCTCGTAGTCGGGCGACTCCGCCTTGGAGGGTCTCTTGCTGTCGTCCATCACGATCGACCCCCTTGCTGAGAAGCCGGCTGATCATCGGGCAGGGGGTCCTGCACCGGCGGGGTCACCGCGGCGCGCTCTTCGGCAATCGCGTCGAATGATTTTCCGCTCTCGGCGTGGAAGGCCTCGAGCCCCGCATGCTCCGCCATCCGCCGAACCGCGACGTCAACGTAGCGAGGATCGAGCTCGATCCCGAATCCGATGCGCCCGGTCCTTTCGGCCGCAAGGAGGGTCGTCCCCGAGCCAGCGAACCCGTCGAGCACGAGGTCGCCTCGGCGCGTGCAGTCGAGAAGCGCGTCGGCGACAAGCCGTACGGGTTTGACGGTGGGGTGCATCGCCAAATGGTCGTCGCGCTCGGGGCCAAAGCTGTTCGCTCCGGCGTAGCGCCAGACGTTCGTGCGATATCGCCCGTAGCGGCCGAGCTCGATGTTGTTGATGTGGGGTGCCGTGCCGACCTTGAAGACGGCGACTAGCTCGTGCTGAGACCGGTACATCGAGCCCATGCCGGCGTTCGTCTTCTCCCACACGCAGAGGTTTTTGAACTCGCTGTAGACGGATCGCCCGGCGTCGATCAGCTGACTCAGGTGCCGCCAATCCATGCACACGTAATGGATGGCGCCGTCAGCGCTGTGGGCGGCGTGATGGCGAAGCGCTTCCTCGAGAAATCGCACGAACTCGGCCTCGTTCATCTCCCCGCTCGCCATCGCGAACTCGCCATGGCGGCGACGACCCAGGCCGGAGACGTGTCCTTCGACCGGGACGTTGTAGGGCGGGTCGACGAACACGACCCGAGCCCGATGGTCGGGCAGGAGCCTCTCATAGGCGGACTTGTCGAGCGCATTCCCACAGAGGAGACGATGGGGACCGACGGCCCAGCGATCGCCCGGGCGTGTCACCGCGGGGGCCGCGGGATCGAGGGTCGGGAGGGCATCGGCGGAGTCGGGCTCCGCGAGCTTAGCGGCGCTGCCGATCAGGAGGTCGATCTCCGGGGTCTCGAAGCCGATCACCTCGAGATTGAAATCGAGCTCCAGTTCCGCAAGTCCCTGGAGCTCGAGTGCGAGGAGGTCCTGGTCCCAGCCGGCCAGCTCGGCGAGCTTGTTATCGGCGATGACGAGCGCTCGGACTTGCTCTGCGGAGAGGTGGTCGAGGCGAATCGTCGGAACCAGCTCCAGTCCGAGCTGCTTAGCGGCACGCAATCGCCCGTGCCCGGCGATGACGGTGCCCGTCCCATCGATGAGCACGGGGTTCGTGAAGCCAAAGGTCCGGATGGATTCTGCGATCTGCCGGATCTGCTTCGCGGAGTGGGTGCGCGGGTTTCGGGATCGTGCCTGGAGGGATGCGGTCGGGCGCGTTTCGACGCGGAGGTCGTGACGGCCGAAGGTGCCCGAAGGCTTTCCGTGCAGGGCCTGGCGTGCTGCCTGACCCATCGAAAGAGGGCTCGTCGGCGCCGAATTGTCCTGGTTACGCCCGCTCTGCTGCTTCTCAACTTGGTCCATCTGAATCTCTCCGACCGGCGGTCCATGAGCATAAGTGCTCGGTTTGTCTAAAGAATTGGTCCCAACTCGACTGAGTCGGCTCCGGGCTGGCGACTGGTCCCGACCGTGTTTCTTTGGCCACGCCAGATGGAGCACAGAATATTCATCGCTGAGTAGTACTATTAAATGATGTTTAAGAACGTTGACGAGGTGCAGAAGGAGTTTCGTCGCCGAAACCGCCGAGATCCGGATCCGGACGCCTGGCGTCGGGCCATCGATTGGAAATGGATCGCCGACGTGATCGATGATCCCGAGGAGATCGATTCCGTCTTTGATCGGATCCGCGAGCTCGAAGAGCTGCGCCATCGGCCGCGGACTGGGACTCGCGAAGAGTCGAAGAACCTTCCGCCCGATCAGCGCGCGATCGCGTTGGCACGAATTCTCGCGGGCGAAGCCGCTCGCCATCCCCTCGTGGAGTCGTTCCGAGTGGAGTGCATGCGTGGGCAACTCCTTCATCCGAGGCGGATCAAATCCTGGATCGAGGAACGAGAGCGCGAGCAGGGGGAACCCGCTCGCTACGTCAGGCGTTGGGAACGGATGGGCGGTGGAAAGGTTAAGCCGCCAAATCGGCGGCTTTTCGGGATGGAGACGTGGCTGGAGCTTGGAGAGGCCTCGAGCGGGGTCTTCCTCCAGTATCCGGGCGATTCGGTGCAGGTGAGCCCCGACTCCCACCTGGGCCGCCTCAAGTTCACGGCGACGGCCCTACGCCATCAGTTCCTCTGGCCAGAAGAGGAGGCCGTTGAATTCATTCTGTCGGGCACCGTCCCGAGGCCCTTCCTGGGCTCCGTGAGGATCGGGAACGCACATCGAGCTCCGCGAATCACGATTGAGGTCGATCCTCGCGTTCCCACGCGCGATGTCCTTCGACTCTACGCGTGGGCGCGAGACTCGGAGGCAGCGAAGACTCGGTCGCTCAGCGAGCTGCATGCTCAGCTTGCGGTCTTTGCGTTCGAACGAAACGACGGTCGAGCATGGATTCGAGTCCTCGAGGAATGGAACAAGACGAACGCTCACCATTCCTACAGCGAACTATCCAACTTCATTCGCGACTGCCACAGAGCCTATGAGAGGATCACCGGAAGCTCGCTGGACTGGACGCGGAAGCGGGGCGGTGCTGGGCATGGCATTCGGCATCGATCGCGCGGGCCGCGAACGCGACGTTCAAGGAAGGGCTAGGCTAGGCACCCGAAGGGTGATCAATCGTCGGGGAATCGACCGCCGCTCTATCCCCCGATCTGTCGATTCGATGATCCGCGACGAGCCCACGATGAGTTTGAAGTGCATCGAGCCGAGCTCAGTCCAGGGTCCGATTCGGGAGAACGATGGGTAGGAAGCGATTGGGAGATGCCGTCGGCACCTCACTCATTGCCATTCTGGCTCTCGGCGCATGGGTCATCTCCGAATATGGCGTGATGCTCCTCATCTTCGGTGCGCTGGCCGCGGCCTGTCGGTTCTCAGAATTCGTCCGTCGGAGAGTTCTGCCATCGTTCGATCAAGAATCGCCTCGATCAAGCAGCATCAGTCCACGAGTATCGATGATGAAGCCCTCCGGCTCGCGGCGATTCGATGACTTTCGCCGCAGGCGAAGTGCGATGTTCAACGGATCGGCGCCGTGGCGCATCCCGAAGACGAGTGTGGACGCGATCCTCGTTGTGGTACGCAGTGTATTCCCGGAGCAGGCGACGCAGATGGAGTTCGTCGAGTATCACAACGAGATCCAGCAGCTCGCGGCGGACCGATCCCACCCATCGCTCTGCAATCCCGTTCTGCCATGGGCTACCCAATGAAGTCGGCTCAGGGTCGATGCCGAGCTTCTCGATCATCTCGATTACCTTGGCCGAGAAAAGCGCGTCGTTGTCGTGTATCAGGAACTGAGTCGAAGGCTCGTCAGGGAATGCCTCGCGAAGCTGTTGAATCACCCACGGCGCGGTCGGATGCTCGGTAACGTTGGGGTGCAAGATTTCGCGGCGGCTATGGGTGACCACGAACCAGACGAAGAGCATCTTGAAGCGGATTGTCGGGGCGACGAGAAAGTCCATCGGCGAGATCACGTCGCGATGACTTCGCAGGAACGTGGTCCATCGCTGGCGTTGGTCGTCGCTACCATCTCGTTTCGGGAAGTAACGAGACACAGTTTCGAGGCTGACAGTGAATCCCAGCTTCTCGAGCTCGACTTGGATCCTTCGCCCACGCCAAGGATCCTCGCTGGCGAGGCGATGAATGAGCGCACGAACCTCGCGCGAAATGGGGGCCGCCCGGGTCCCCTATTCGAGATCGACCGCCAGTAGCGTCGAAAGCCCTCACGATGCCATCGGACCACGGTTTCGGGCTGAACGATGACGAGACAGGACTTCCATCGGGGCCAGAATCGGAAGAGGGCAACCCAGAAGGCGCGGTCAAGCGGGGAAAGGCGAGGGCGAGGATTCTTGTGGGCGTAGGCCGCGAGCTGTTGGCGAAGCGCAAGCTCGACAATAGCCTGTTCACGATGGCTACGGAACAGGGCCCGGATTAAGGCGACGAAGATCGCCACATAGCAGAAGAAGGCTCGAATCACGTCGCGATTCTGAGCGAACGTACTCGTGCCGTCCAGGCTGAATCTTGGGAGCCTTTCTCGGTAGCATGACCGGTCGAATCCGCGGGTCCTCGATCGCGAGTCAGAGTGGATGCTCGCGGCGGACGAATTTTGAGAACCGACAGAGTTTCTGCGAAGCCCGGGCGCGAATGTTGCGAATCCTCACGCGCCGATCACAGGTCCGATCAGTGGAACTGAACGGAATTAGCGACCCACGTCTTCGATTAGGGAATCCAGTGCACCTCGGCGGTCCAGTGGTTTCGGATCTTGGCCCCGAATGCGTTCTCTGAGTCGACGTAACTCGCTACGCGCCAGCGACCACACGCGATTGGGTAAGTCCGATGGTCCGCCCAGGGGAAATCGGCACTCAGCGAGCGCTCGAACCACCTCGCGATCGAGTATCTGCCATGATTGATCCGGCCAACCGGAATGTGACGTCCGCGGTCGTGGTCCGACTCGTCCAGTCGGGAGCCCTCTGCTTGAATGGGACAGGTCATTTTCGCGCCGTCGCCGTTCCCTGAACCTCTTGGTAGAGCTTTCGTCGCAGTCCGCGCGGAAACGTCCCCGCGATGATGAAGCGGGCGGTGGTGTCACCGTCGTTCCACCAGCGGTGGGCGAGCCCGGCCTTGAAGTGGAGCGAGTCTCCGGACTGGAGTCGATAATCACGCCCTTCCACCTGGAAGCCGAGAGTTCCCTCCTCGGAAACGATCACTTCTTCGCCCTCGTAGGCGTGCGGGGTCGTCCCACTCGAGAATCCGGGACTTACACTCACTCGCCACATCTCGATCGATGGATCGAAGAGATCCCCCGAGAGCCTTTCAACCTTCATCTTCTTCATGGATCCGGTGGTCGAGTGTTCCTTGGCTCGCATGAAGATCACCTCGACGTCCTCGGACTCGTCGTTGACGAGCTCGCTCGGTCGACGTTCGAGACCTCTTGCGATCTTCATGAGGATCGAGATCGACGGAACCATGTGGCCCGTCTCGACCTTCTGGATCGTGCTCGGCGCGACATCGGCACGCCGAGCCAGCTCGTGAAGCGACAAGTCGAGTTCCTCCCGCCACCTGCGAATCCTCTCGGCGATGAACTGGAGATCTTCCTCCACGTCGGTCTCCCTGGATGTTGATTGAGAGCACGGTAGCGAAATCGCCGCGCCGTATCGGGGCTCAGGGCGAAACGTACTCGTCGAGGGTCTGGCGCATGAGGCGAATGCGACTCTCCTGATAGCGCGAGAGTCGCGAGCGCCTCGTCTTCGAGGCGCGAAGTCCGCGTTGAACGAGGGGCATCGTGTCGAAGTCCTGGTCTAGAATCGGGCCGAAGTATCCGAGCGCATCGACGGTCGACCATGCTTCGTTTGCCGAGAGCACGGTCATGGCTGCTGCGGGTGGGCGCGGCTCCTCAACCGGCGCTGGCAGCAAGAGTCGAACTTCGAAGAAGCAGCGACCGGGATCGTCTCGAAGCGGGCGTACTCGGTACACGAGCGGAGAGCCGAGTCCACCGAAGATCACGAGGTTGGGAAATACGTGGTACTGGATGACGTCGAGTACTTCCGTATCGCTCAGGTCACTGGTGTCGATCCGAAGATCCCGCTCGAAGCGACGGCGCATGAGGTCCACGATTACGTCTCGTGCCCGCTTGCCGGCCGGAACTCGTGCACCCACCTCGCAGAGCCCGAAGCTGGCTGCCGCATCCAGAATACGCTGCTCGCCATAGGATCCTTGCGTATGTGGGCTCGCCACTCCCGAAAGGTTGATCATTCGACTCGTGTGGCGTTGTCCCTGCCAGGTGTCGTACTGAGCGTTCGCATCACCGAACATCGCGAGCGATTGCGGGTGGATGCCGATTACGTGAAAAACTTCTATGAACGCTTCGATCGCGATCTTCCAGTTGCAATCGAGTACTTTGCCCACGTGGGCCGCCGTATACCGCTCCTCGAGCGGCCATCGCTTGAAGTCCTCGGGCACTCGTTCCAGATAGCTTGCAAGTGAATCTGCTTCAGCGTCCAGGTTGACGAACACGAAGCCACCCCAGGTGTCGAGGCGAGCTTCGGGAAGCTTGAGGTCGCCCGCCTGGAGATCAGGAAAGTCCCATGGACAGGTCACCTTCTCGATCTCGCCGTCGAGTCTCCATGTGAAGCTATGGAATGGGCACCGGATCCGGCTGATGCGACCACCTTCCTCCCGCAACAGTGTTCCCCGATGGAGGCAGGAATTGTAGTAGGCCCGGATTTCTCCCGGTGCCGATCGGATGACGATGAGCGAGGTCTCTCCGATCTCATACAGAACGTGGTCGCCGACTTCCGGGATGTCCTCCTCCCTGCAGGCGACCTGCCATACCCGGGACCACATTCGCTCCAGCTCGAGTTCGTGGAAACGGCGCGAGGTGTAGACATCCGTGTCGAATGTTCGGTCGCCGAGGGGCGCTGCAACACTTTCCCGAAGGAGATGAGGCGGATTCCGCTCGTCGCTCTGATACACGTCCTGCACGGACGGACCAGGACAACGGGCATCGTCAGCCGAGCTGCGCCGTCGTGACGGTCTTGCGGTCTTCATCGCCAAGTACTCCCAACACCAAGGGACCGGAAAGCGGACTGGATGGCCGCTTGGCTCAGTCCAGCATTCTTGGTGGTCATTGCACGGACGTGTGGCATTCGCCGCCATTCCCTTCGATTCGGTCCGTGGTCAGCGAGGAAGGGGAATCCCATAGACGCGCGAGGCGTTCTCCCAGAGCACCTTTCGTTGGACGCGCTCTTCCATGCTTCCGATGCTGTTCTCGATGGTCTCCCGAACGTTCGGATAGATGCAAGTGGGATGCGGGAAATCCGTCTCGAACATGACGTGATCTTCTCCGATGGACTCAATCGAGTGACGGATGTCGTTCTTCTCGAACCAGAACGACGAATAGAGCTGTCTCTGAAGGTACTCGCGCGGCGTCAGCTTCAGAGGCGCACCCATGTTCTCACGCATCTGGTAGTCGCAGCTCTCGATCACCAATGGAATCCATCCCAAACCGCTCTCCACGGATACGAAGTTGAGGTTCGGAAAACGATCGAGGAGTCCACTGAATATCAGGTTGACGACACAACGAATGTTGTTCAAGAAGATGCAGGTCGAGGAGACGGCCAGCATGCGGCCCGAATCGAGTTCAGGCCAGGCGAGCGGTCCCGTCTGGCCGGACCCGATGTGGAAGTTGATGGGCATCCCGTATCCCTGAGCCATCTCCCACAGGCGATCCCAATATGGATTGTGGAGAGGCGGAAGCCCCCATTCTTGGGGGCTATCTGTCATCGTGAAGCCGATCAGTCCGAACTCCTCGCGGCAACGTTTGAGCTCCGCCAGGGCGAGATCGAGATCCCAGAAAGGAAGTACGGCCTGGGGGAAAAGACGGCCTCCACCAGCGGCCTGCAGCTCGGCGCACCCCTCGTTGTACGCGCGGATGCAGAAATTGCGAAGGTCGGGGTCCTGGACGCGCATGATCCAACCGCCGGCGAACCCGAGCGTATTCGGGTAGAGAATCTGCGCGTAGATCCCGGTTTGGTCCATCACTTCGAGCCGGGCCTTGGCGTCGTAACCCCCCTCATGCTGGTCCTCGAAACGGGGAAGACCGAACGTTCCATACTCTTTCGAGCCGTCTCGTCGGATCACGGACAGGCCGGGCGGGGCCAGAAAAATGTCGTCCTCGACGAGCCACTGCTCCTTGCCCTGCGGATCCACTGCGATTCGAGGGACACGCTTCGCGAGCCTGGCGGGTGCCCGCTTGCTCCAGAGATCTCTCGGCTCGGTCCAGTGGGTATCGATGTCGATTACGGGTCGACGCCTGAGTTCAGTGTCCATGATCGGGTCCTTTCGAAGACGGGTAAATGATGCCATCCCACGACCGAGACGGGACGGATCCCTACTGGATCGCTCGGCCATCCTGTATTCGATAAGAATCACTCAGCTTTGATCGGAAAACAACCAGAGTGGTGCGTCGGAAGGTGGGGAACAAATCCGGACGGAGACGTTCGGCTGGTCGTGGATGCGCGGGTTCCAGGTCTAAAGGCGGTGTCCACGCCAACGGTCCGGAGTGGACGCACGAGGCGAGGCGATTCGGCGGCCCCGATGCCAAGCTGAGCAAATCCGGTGGTCCCCGCGACCGGGTCTTGGCAGAAGGTGTCATAAGCGGTATACGATAAGAAACAATTGAATCGGATTGGGTAGAATCCGTCGCGGCCAGGAGTCGCTCAGGCCTCGCCATTGGTGTCGAATTGCTTCAAGGGCGTGCTCCGAGCGCGGCGACAGGGGATGCGAGAGGAGTCGAGATGTTGGCCGACTTGGTCATACGTGGTGGTGTCGTGATCGATGGGTCAGGTGCGCCCGGACGTCGGGCCGACGTAGCGGTTTCGGACGGTCGAATTCAGGCGATCGGGGAGGGACTCGCGGGACGAGACGAGATCGATGCGGAGGGGCGAGTCGTGGCCCCTGGGTTCATCGACATCCATACGCACTACGACGCCCAGGTCTTTTGGGATCCCGCCCTGACCCCCTCGTGCTTTCACGGGGTTACTACCGTCGTCGCCGGGAACTGCGGCTTCTCGATTGCACCGACCCGCCCGGAACATCGGATGATCATCGCCCGGACGCTCGAGAACGTCGAGGACATGAACCTCGAGACGTTGCGAACCGGCATCGTCTGGGAGTTTGAGAGCTTCCCCGGATACCTGCAAACGATCGGGCGCCGAGGCACCGCCCTCAACTTCACGGCATACGTCGGACACACCGCGGTGCGCGTCTTTGTCATGGGAGAGGCCGCATTCGAGCGCGCTGCGACGGCAGAAGAGATCGAGGCAATGAGCCGTTGCGTGCGAGATGCAATGCGGGCGGGCGCGGCCGGATTCTCGACGAGCTTCGCTGGGACGCACAACGGTGACGGTGGCCGGCCGATCCCCAGCAGGCAGGCGACCCGCGAAGAGTTCGAAGCCCTCTGCCGAGCGGTCGCAGACACGGGGCGCGGTGTGATCGAAGTGACACCCGGCGAAAATTTGCCGATACAGGAAATCTACGCGCTGCAGCGTCGAATCGGTCGGCCATTTACGTACACCGCGTTATTGACCTTCCCCGGGCAGGACTACCGAGCACAAGCCAGGATGAACGACGAGAAGAGGATCGAAGGAGCAAACGTGTGGCCCCAGGTTTCGCCCAGAAGGCTCACATTCCAAATGACCCTGGACAACCCCTTCATGCTACACGTTTCGCCTGCATTCTCCGCACTCATTGGCCAATCCAAGGCCGAGCGTCGGGCCGCGTATGCCAACCCGGCATGGCGCGAGCGAGCCTTCAAGGAACTCACGACTGGCTCCATCGTGCCGCGCTGGGAGACGTACGAGGTCTCGGAGAGCAAGGTCCACGATGAGTTGATTGGGCGCCGTGTCACAGAGATCGCGAAAGAGCGGGGAATGGGCCCGCTCGATGTCCTGCTCGACCTGGCCTGTGAGGAGGACCTTGAGACTCGATTTCGCTGCATCGTCGCGAATGACGACGAAGAGGGAGTCGCGTTCCTGCTTCGACAGGAGGGGGTCGCTCTTGGGTTGTCCGACGCCGGTGCCCACGTCGGCCAGCTCTGCGACGCGCCGCAGGCGACCGATCTGCTCGGCAACTGGGTACGCGATCGGGGCGTGATGCCCATTGAGCGAGCGATCCGGAAGCTGACGGGCGAGCCCGCAGACCTATTCGGTTTCGCGGACCGCGGCTATCTGAGACCCGGAATGTGGGCCGACGTCGCGGTCATCGATCCCGAGACGGTGGGCCCGGGACCGATTCGGCGAGTACGCGACTTCCCGGGCGGAGCCGATCGACTCACCGCGGACGCGCCGCGGGGCGTCAGTCACGTACTGGTCAATGGCATTCCGATTCGTCGCGATGAACGCTCGTCACTCGATCTTCGTCCTGGTCGCCACGCCGTGATCGCATAGATTTTCCGGGTGAACGGACTTGACCGTGCATTGCCGACTCCATCGCCGGTGCGCGCTGGAACCGAATTCAGGGTGCTCCGCGATTCGCGGCGAAGCCGAGACGCCAGCCGAGGTCCAGAGCGCGTCGGATTCCACTGTCAAGGTGCCGCACGTCGGCGGACACTTGCCGACGATCCTGAAGGTGCGAAGGGAAGCTCGATGAGCGACATCTCGGCGATTTCGATGTTCATAGGGGCGATCAGCTCGAGCGAGATCTCGCCGCCTCCGACAATCGGCGAGAGGTTGCGCAAGCTAGCAAGCACCGCTTCGAGGGGACGGGTTAGCACTCGTCACCGCCATGTCGATGAAATCCGGGCAAGGGACATGCAAGTGGTCGAGATTTCCAATCGCAGGTCGAAGAGGGTCAATCGGGTACGCGATATGGTCGACTATGTGCGTCAGGTCGGTCAGTTCATTACGAGCTGCTTGGATGTGGACCGCAACACGCAACCCTTCGAACGATGACCCAGGCGACCGCACTTTCTCAACTGAGGATATGTGACTTCACCGGTCAGCTTGCTGGGGCCGGCGCCACCAGGCTCCTCGCCGCATTTGGCGCACAGGTCATTCGCATTGAGGATCCGGTCCGTCAGGGACGCTGGGACATCCTACGCGGATCCCCTCCGTTCCTGGACGAGCGACGCGGCATCAACCTGAGTGGTGCGTTCAACAACCACAACGTCGAGAAGCTGGGAGTCACGCTGAATCTCCGGACCGCGCAGGGGCGCGACCTGCTGACTCGGCTGATCGCGATCTCTGACGTGGTGGCAGAGAATTTCGCGGCCGGCGTGCTCGAACGACTCGGATTCGGCTATGAGCGTCTCCGCCAGATCCGTCCTGACATCGTGTACGTCTCGAATTGCGGCTTCGGACATGACGGCCCCTACGCGTCATTCAAGACATGGGGACCGATCGTTCAGGCCGTCTGCGGCCTCACTTTCACCTCGGGGCTGCCAGATCGTGAGCCGGCGGGCTGGGGATACTCGTACATGGATCACACGGGTGCATACTACATGGCGATGGCGATCCTGATGGCGCTCCATCATCGGAACGTCAGTGGCGAAGGCCAGTGGGTTGACATGTCCTGCACGGAAGCGGGCGCCACACTCAACGGCCCGGCGGTCCTCGACTACACCGTGAACGGACGACGATCGCGACGGACCGGCCAGCCGCACGGCAACCGAAGCAGTTCTCCGCGCTGTGCCCCGCATGCCATCTATCCGGCTCGTGGCAAGGACGAGTGGATCGCCATCGCGGTTCGCGACGAGAACGACTGGCGGGCATTCACCCGAGTCGTCGCGGAACCATGGGTCGACGAGAAACGATTCGCTTCTCTCGCCGATCGCCTGGTGCACGAGGATGACCTCGACATGGCGGTTGCGGCGTGGACCCGACTACGCAGTCGATTCGATATCGCCGCGGCCCTGCAGTCGGCTGGAGTTCCTGCGGCCGCTGTCCGTACACCGCCAGAGCGAATCGACGGGGATCCGAACACGGCGAGCTGGGGATTATGGCCGATGGTGCACCACTCGGAGATTGGCGACGTGCGAGTGGATGGTCTGCCGGTCCATCTCTCGAAGACGGACTGGTCGATGGAGCGAGGTGCACCGTGTCTTGGGGAGCACAACGAGGAGGTCTACGGTGGCCTGCTCGGGCTGAGCAGAGCAGAAATAGCGGTGCTCAAGGAGGGCGGCGTGATATGAAAGGTCCGCTCAGCGATCTACGTGTAGTCGAACTGTCCCACGAGCGGTGTTCATTCGCGGGAAAGCTGTTCGCGGACATGGGCGCACGAGTCGTGGTCGTGGAGCCACCGCATGGGGCTCCGACTCGTGACTACCCCCCCTTCGTCGACGACGAGCGCGGACCGGAGCGCAGTCTCTATTGGTGGCACTACAACACCAGCAAGCTCGGCGTGACGCTCGATCTTCAGACGACCCGAGGACGGGAGATATTTCGCCAGCTCGTCGACGAATCCGACGTGCTCATCGAGGGCGAAGATCCCGGAGTACTCTTCGATCTAGGACTCGACTATACGCACCTATCCGCGACGAGGTCCGACTTGATCATGGTCTCGATCACGCCTTTCGGCCGCAATGGACCACGGTCGGACGAACGGGCCACTGACCTTACGCTTCTGGCTGGCGGTGGCGCCGCCTGGAGCTGCGGTTACGACGATCCCGAAATTCCCCCCATCCGAGGAGAAGGCAACCAAGCCGTGCAGACGGCATGCCACCACGCGGTATTCGCGGGGATGGTCGCCGTACTCGTGCGCGATCGGTCGGGAGCGGGACAGCACGTCGACGTGAACATGCACGCTGCGACGAATGTGACGACGGAGGCGGCGACCTACGAGTGGCTCGTGGCGGGCAGAATCGTGCGAAGGCAGACCGGGCGCCACGCGAGTGTGGAGCCTTCCATGTCGACCCAGGTCCGCTGTTCCGACGGTCGGTACGTGAACACAGGTGTGCCGCCGCGGACGCCCGCAGAGTTTGGCCGGCTTCGCGATTGGATCCTCGAGCTGGGTCTCGAGTCGGAATTTCCGGAAGTGTTTCTACTCGAGATGGGGATGAGGCGCGAGACTATCGATCTCTCGATGTTGGGTCGAGACGAGGAGCTGACGGCGATCTTTGGGGCCGGACGCGAGGCGGCGAATCTCATCGCATCGAAATTGGATGCCTACGACTTCTTCGTCGGTTCGCAGCAGCGCGGCATTCCCGTTGGCATCATCTACTCGCCCGACGAGGTGATCGACGACCCCCACTTCAGGGCCCGTGGATTCGTCGTCGAGGTGTCGCACCCCGAGCTCGATCGAAGTTTCGAGTACCCGGGGGCTCCGTATAGATTCCAAAGGACTCCGTGGACGCTTCGTAGTCGTGCACCGATGCTGGGCGAGCACAATGAGATGGTCTATCGGGAGCTCGGAATGACGCCGGAGGAACTCGCGGAGCTGACCGCCCGTCGGATCGTCTGAAGTCAGCCGAAATCCAGGTTGTTTCGGGCTCGACGGAGGTCGTGCGACGAAGCTTCATTTCATTTCGATCGACGCGGGCCTGGGGGGCCTATCATCACGGAACCGCATCTCAGCCGTCCGCGACTTCGTCCTTGACCCACTGGGGAATCTTGTAGACCTCTCCCGAAACGGGGTCGGTCCACTCGACCCAACTTGCCCTCACGGGCATTCCAATTTCGATCTCCGAGCCGGTCGGATTCGTCAGATTGCCGACCACGCGGATCTCGGGCGAGTCGTCGATGGAGACAAGCACGAGAACGTAGGGAACTGCGTGCGCGAGCGCCGGATGCACCGGATACCCCACCTCAGCATGACTGTAGATCCTTCCCGTGGCCGAGTGCTCCCGGAACTCGAATCGCATCGCCTGGCATCGCCTGCAGACATCCTCCGGAGGATGTTGAGCGTGTCGACATTCCAAGCAGGTCTGGATCAGGATCCTACCCGATGTGAAGAACGGGCGGGTCTTGTCATTCAAGGCCGGCATCGGCCAGGAGTCGGGCATTATTCTGGACATCGACCGAGTCCTCCTAACGATCTCGACAGAAGAGCACGGCACTGCCGGGAGCGTAGCCCGGTCCGCCAACCGCGAGGCTGAGCTCGGCCGACTCGACCTGGCAGGTGGACTCGCCTCGGATCTGCCTTACGGCTTCGTTGATCAGCTCAAATCCATGGATGTACGCCTCACCGAGATTTCCCCCACTCGTGTTGATCGGGAGTCGTCCGTCCGGCCATCGCAGGTTTCCTGCGCGAACGAACGCGTCGATCTCGTCGGGTGGGCAGAAGCCCATCTCGGAGATCGCCATGAGTACGGGGCCTGTGAAGTTCTCATAAAACTGCGCCACATGGACGTCCGCAGGGCCCACCCCCGCGCGCTCCCAGATTCGACGTCCGACGGCTCGATGGTGAGAAGTCGGGAATCCCGGCTCATTGAATCCGCCGATCCCATTTCGGGGTTCAATTCCTTGAGCCGCCGCGAGGATCGGCACAGCTCCCTTCCGAAGGTCGCGCGCACGCTCCGTCGTCGTGACCACGACGGCCGCAGCGCCATCGTTTTCCGGACAGCAGTCGTACAGATGGAACGGCTTCACGATCCACCGCGACGCATGGTATTCCTCGCGAGTCAGAGGCCTTCCCTTCCGCAACGCGCGAGGGTTGCGCTGCGCGTGGGAATACGACGCCAGCACGACCTCCGCGAGCGCGTCCTGGCTGACTGCGTGTTCGTGCATGAACCGAGTCGTCTGCAAGGCATTGATGTGCGCAGGCGTCACGAGTCCAAAAGGCATCTCGAAGGCGCGCGAGCCTGACACGGTTCCCGCTCCCCCATAGTTGCCCTGTCCGAATCGGCCGAATTCGCCCTGCGCGAGCGCACGAAACACGACGACGTGTTTCGCATAACCTGCGCAGATCGCCGCATCGGCGATCTGGAGTGCAGACGCGACTCCATTGCCGCCGTTGCCCCAGGTCTGAGCCGTGAAATCGACGGCATCCGTTCCGAGAGCAGCGCTCAACCGGATCGGATCGTTCCGGACGTCCATGTAGGACACGAAGCCGTCGACCTCGCGGAGCGTGAGCCCTGCGTCCTCGACTGCATTGCGAATTGCTATGCAGGCGAGTTGAAACTCGGACTCGGCCGCTTCGCCGCGCTTGTAGTAACGAGATTCGCCGACCCCCGCGACGGACGCTCTATTTTTCATCTTCGATCCTTCGAGTCTGTGCCAGTATGTTCGGAGCTTCTCTCCGCAATGAGTTGACTGCGCGGGCAGCGATCAGCCCATTCTCCCACACAGTTCGGCGCTTCGGGATTGTCTTGACGAACCGACCCATTGATGACTACGATCGGAAATGTAGGAGTTCGTTGAGAAACGATCAAGCCGCCGCGATCCGATCGGATCGCGGCCCGGAAGGTCAGCGCTCGAATCCGCCGATGCATGGGCGGCCGAACGATCCGGATCGATGACCAGGGGGCGAGCGAGCGAATGGAATCCGGGTCACGGTTGAATCCGCAATCGGGTCGTCGAATCGTGATCGCTGGGGCCGGACCGGCCGGTATCTGCCTGGGTATTCGTTTGAGGCAGGCGGGATACACCAACTTCGTGATCTTCGAGAGGGAGGATGGCGTCGGCGGTACCTGGCGTCGGAATCGGTACCCGGGATGCGCCTGTGACCTCCCGTCCCACCTCTACTCATTTTCGTTCGAGATCAAGCGGGACTGGTCCAAGCCCTACGGATCGCAACCCGAAATCCTCGGCTACCTGGAATCGATCGCGGTGAAGTATGGCCTGCTGCCTCATTTTCGATTTCGGTGCGGCGTGCAGTGGGCCTCGTGGGAAGATGCGGGCGCCTTGTGGCGGATCGGAGTCGAGTCGGGCGAAGTGATCGAGGCCGATGTCTTCGTGAGCGCGATCGGCATGTTCAACGAGATCGCGCTCCCGAGTATCGAGGGGTTGAACGACTTTCGTGGTGCCCAATTTCATTCGGCGGAGTGGAGATGGGATCACGATCTTTCGAACGAGAGAGTCGGAGTGATCGGAAGCGCCGCGAGCGCGGTCCAGTTCGTTCCGGAGATCGTCAGGGATGCAGAATGTCTACACCTTTTTCAGCGGACCGCGAACTGGGTCATGCCGAAGGAGGATGATCCCTACACGCCGGAGGAATTGGAGCGATTGAGATCCGATCCAGGTCTGGTCGAGTCGATCCGCCAAAAGATCTACGACGACGTTGATACCAGCATGACCTTCTCCGACCCCGAGGCGAGAGCCGAGCGACAGGCGGTGGCACGAGCCGCGATTGATGTCGTCTTGGATCCTGCGACTCGCCAGAAATTGATTCCCAATCATCCCTTCGGATGCAAACGGCCCCTCTTCTCCAACGACTACTACCCCGCTTTCAATCGCCCGAATCTCGAGCTCGTCTCGGATCGTATCGCCCGGGTCACGTACGACTCGGTCGTGACGGTCGATGGACGAGAGCGCAGGATCGACACGTTGATCCTCGCAACCGGTTTCGAGGCAACGAAATTCGTTTCGGCGATCGAAGTTCGTGGGAGAGGCGGCTGGTCGATCGACGAAGCATGGACCGACGGGGCATCTGCGTATCTCGGCATCGCGACGTCCGGCTTTCCGAACCTGTACATGCTCTACGGACCGAACACGAACAATGGATCGATCCTCACGATGATCGAGAGCCAGGTCGATCACGTGGTTCGACTGATCCAGTGGCTCGATCGAGACGAATTGGCGTGGATCGACGTTCGCGCCGAGGTGATGGATCGTTACAACCAGGAGATTCAGGCAGCGATCTCGAAGATCGACGTCTGGCAGGCTGATTGCAATGGGTACTACCGGTCGCCTTCGGGCCGCATCGTCACTCAATGGCCCTATTCGATGACGGAGTATCGACGTCGTACGCTGGAGCCGGATCGCCGCGCCTTCGACGTCGCCCGAAGAACTGTACCGGCGAGAACCATCTAGCCGAGAAGGCAGCCAGCCACGGCTTCGAGATGCGGCCGCTTCGTCGGCGCAAGAGTCGATCGCGATTGGATTCTGGACCTCGATGGGGCTGCGGTGCATCCCGGGGTACCGATGAATGCTGATTGGCCGCAAGTCGGAACTGATCACAAGGAGAAAAATGAGATGAAATTCGGAATCCGCATCCCGCCTCCCCAGATGGGCGCGATCGAAGACCCCGAATTCATAGTGCGCTATGCGCGGCTCGTGGAAGAGATTGGATTCGAGTCGATCTGGGCGATAGATCACGCCCTGATGTGTGTGGCCTACGACTCTCGATATCCCTACAAGACTACGGGGCGCACGCCCATTGTGGCTGAGGCCAATATGCCAGACCCGCTCATCCTCCTCGCGCTGCTGGCAGGAGCGACGAATAAAATCCGGCTCGGTACGTCGATGCTGATCCTTCCTCAGCGGCATCCCCTGATTCTGGCAAAGGAAGTCGCCTCACTCGATCGCTACTCACGCGGCCGCGTCACACTGGGGGTCGGGGTTGGCTGGGTCAAAGAGGAAACCGAGATCTTGAAACAAGACTTTCGGGACCGTGGCCGCCGAGCCGACGAGTGGATCCAGGTCATGAAAACGCTCTGGTGCCAGGAAATTGCTGAGTTCGACGGAGACTACTTCCAATTCGCGGGTATCGTGAGCAATCCCAAGCCCGTTCAACCCGGCGGGGTTCCGCTCATGATCGGGGGACATAGCGAGGCCGCCGCGCGCCGTGCAGGGCGTTTCGGAAATGAATTCTACCCACATTGGTCGACACGCGGTCCGAATGTGGACGAGCTTCGTCGATTGCAGTCGATCGTCGCGAAGAGCGCTGAGCGGGCCGGACGAGACCCGAGGTCGATTGGTCTCACACTGACGAGTACGAGCGATCGCGCGACTTCTCTCGAGACCGCCGAGCTGTGTGCGGAGCTTGGCGCCGAGCGGGTCGTCGTACTCCCCCCGAAGGGCGGTATCGAGCAAGCGCTACCCGATGAGCTGGCTCGGTATCGCGATCAGGTGATGTCGAAGTTTCAATGAGAAGAGGCGATCGAGAGACCCCGGCATCTGCGGGACAAAGTGTGCGAGGGAAGCGATTTCCTGCCTCAGCGGAATGCACCTTCTGCCGGTGATGGGGGATGGGATGGGACGACTCGACTGTAAAGTGGCGTTGATCACGGGCGCCGCGCGCGGCCAGGGGGCCGCGGAGGCGAAGCTCTTTGCCGAGCAGGGAGCGAGCCTCGTTCTCGGGGACGTGCGGGACGAGCCGCTCCAACTTCTCGCAGATGAACTGCGGCAGGCGGGACACTTGGTACTGGCCCTGTCCCTCGATGTCAGTTCCGCCAGCGATTGGTCGAGGGCTGTCGCTGCTGCGGATGAGCGGTTCGGTCGTCTGGACGTGTTGGTGAACAACGCAGCCATCGCGGACATCTCGGGCTTGGAGGAAACGACCCAGGAGCAATGGGACCGCGTCGTGAGTATCAATCAAACTGGGACCTGGCTCGGAATGAAGGCCGTGCTGCCCATGATGCGCCGAACGAGATCCGGTTCGATCGTCAATGTCTCATCGATCTACGGGCTCGTCGGAAGCGGTGGTTCTGCCGCGTATCACGCGAGCAAGGGGGCCGTTAGACTCCTGTCCAAGACTGCGGCTCTGGAACTCGCGCGTGACGGAATACGCGTCAACTCCGTGCACCCCGGCTGCATCGACACGCCGATGTTCCACGAATCGGCGCCGGCGGGAACTTTGACGGCGAGCGAGATTGCAGCGGCCAATACGCCCATGCGGCGGCTGGGAACGCCGATGGAGGTTGCCTTTGGTGTGCTCTTCCTCGCTTGTGATGAGTCCTCTTTCGTCACCGGCACCGAGCTCGTCATCGATGGCGGATACACCGCACGTTGACGCCCCGCGCCGATTTTTCCGGATGGTCGAGAAAAGGAGATCGCGATCCGAGTGGCATCTCCGGTGATGGGAGCTCGGACTTTCCAAACGTTCGAGGGTGTGGCCCGGTTGGGTCCGGCCGGTTCGTGCGTCTCCGGAATACGAGGCTGAACGCCCGCGCCGGGACCCGTAGACCTACGCGGATGGGGAGCGAACGAAATAATGGAGAATGTCGGTCCGCGATCGGGTCCACTCGACGGAATTCGTATCTTGTCGATCGAGCAGATGCAGGCACTCCCATTCGCAACCCAGCTCCTCGCCCATTTGGGGGCGGAGGTCGTGAAGGTCGAACACCCGACTTCGGGTGACTCGGGGCGCGCTGCGCTGCCGGCCATTCGGGATCAAGATGATCGGCTGGTCGGGGCAACTTACCTTCGCAACAACCTTCGGAAGAAGAGTCTCTGTCTCGATTTGAAACACCCCGACGGGGCCTCGCTGTTGAAGCGTCTCGTGCCGCGATTCGATGTCGTTGGTGAGAATTTCAAGCCAGGGACGATGGAGCGTCTGGGTTTGGGGTGGGAGGTGTTGGAGCGCATCAATCCGCGCCTCGTCTACGTCTCGGTCTCCGGGTTCGGCAGCCTCGGGGCGTCACCATACTCGGACTGGCCCGCATATGCCTGCGTTGCAGAGGCGATGGCCGGCTTCTATGAGGCCGCGCGAGTCGGCGACGAGCGGCCCCGCACGAATCCGTCGGGGGCCCTGGGTGACATCGGTTCTTCCCTCTTCGCAGCAATCGGGATTCTTGCCGCGTTGCGCGAACGTGATCTGACCGGAAGAGGGCGTCGCGTCGATGTCGCGATGTTCGATGCGATGATCGCCATGGCGGATATCCTCCCGTTCTTTTGGTCGATGGGTGTGCGAAACAATCGGCGACGCGCCCCGGGGATCATCGATGCATTTCGGGCCAAGGATGGATATTTCGTCGTCCAAGCGGCACGAGAGTCACAGCTGGCGGCCCTCGCCAGGGCGATCGGCCGGTCGGAGTGGCTCGAGGACGAGCGATTCGCCACTCGAGAGGGCTGGGACAGCCAACTTGAACTCGTCGTGCGACCCGCCATCGAATCGTGGGCCTCTACGAGAACGAAGTTGGAGGTCTGCGTCGAGCTCTGCGGACAGGGAATCGCGGCAGGGCCCTGCAATTCAGCCGAGGATGTCATCGAAGATCCCCATGTGCGCAGCCACGAAATGCTCTTCGAGGTTCCCCGTCCCGACGCGGTCGATCCGCTGCTGATCGTCGGAAATCCGATCAAGCTCTGGCCGCCATTTGATCGCCACGACGAGCCATTGCGCTGGCCGATGCTAGGCGAGCATTCGGACGAGATCATTGGCAGGGAGCTTGGCCTCTCGGACGACGAGATCGTGTCGCTTCGACGACGGGGAGTGATCGGGCCGGCGGATCGAGGCGGATCGTAGCCTTGACTCGCTCGATTCGACGGTCGAACGCATCCACTGCACGCTGGTCATCGGGACAGGGGCCGAATACGGACCACGCGCACTGCCGACGGCGGCGTTGGAGCGACGAGCCGTTGGTTCCGCCCTTCAAGCCCCGTCGCTTGAGACCAAAATTCCGGAATCGGCCGTATCTGCTATTGGTTTCGGGCCACCTACCGTCATGCTTGGCGGACAATGCCGAGGTCGCTATAAGTGCTTCGAATCACTCGAGAATCAGATGTTAATTTGCAAACGGCCATGCCTCAGCTCCAGGCTGGACGGATCCTGTCGGTTCATCTCAAGATCCTGTTCGCCTCGGCGGATCGCATGGTGGCTCTGAGTCGATACGATCCTGGCCTGGTCGTTGCACCACATCGCCATGCAGGTGTAGAAGTCATCTATGTTCTCGATGGCTCGATGGCAATCGATGGCGTTGATTGCGTGCCGGGAACTTTGATCGTTCTGGATGAAGAGTCGACGATCGGACCCATCGTGGCAGGCGATCAGGGAACCTTGATCCTCGAGGTTTTCACAGGCGCGGGGTCCTGGAATCCGCAGTTTGTTGAAACTTCCGAAACCTACGAGAGTCTCGTGAAGCAGCGTATGATCGTCGAGCTGCCCGGAGCCGGACGAAAGTAGTTTGGAGTGCCTACAGGCAAGGCCGAGCGGCTCACTCACATGCTGCAACGCGAACGGGCCTACGGGAAGACTCAATAGACGTCGACGGGTTGGAGGCGAGTCTCTCGAGAACTGATGGGGCGCAGACCCTGCTCGCTCTCGGAAGACGCCCCGCCGCCCAGCTCGGCGGGCGTGGTTGGGACGTCGATCTCGAGCAGATCGCCAAGCTTCATTTGAAGAGCCATTCACATTTCGGTTTGGCCGCTGGGCATGTGCTCGACTTGTGTCGCGGATGTATACGACTTACATTCGAAAAATCGGATCGGAAACAGGCGCCCTGAACCTCCGATGGATCGCCGTGAGCCCGATGGGTGCGGTGGCGGTTCCGATGTAGCGGATTCGTGTCGGGAGGAGAAATGCGCTCATTGAACTTGAGGGACCGAACGGCCATCGTGGGAATCGGCGAGACGGACTACGTCCGGGGGGCGGAGCGAGGGTCCGCGGAACTGATGCTGGAGGCGACTCGTATCGCCGTGGCGGACGCGGGGCTGCTCCCGAATGAGATCGACGGACTCGTCCTTCCGCCCGTGAACATCACCGCCGAGGAGATCGCCGCAAACTTGGGCATCGAGGACCTGCGCTACGCCGTGACGGTCCAGATGGGCGGCGCGAGTCCTACGTGTGCTCTTCAGACCGCCGCGCTCGCAATCGCTTCGGGAATTGCGACTAATGTCGTCGTGGTCGTCGGGTGGCTCGGGTTCTCGGCCATGCGCCCCAAGCCGGGCGTTCGCCGCGAAAACATGTCGATCCCGGCGATGCAGCGGGCCATGGCCGGATACTATCTCCCATACGGGGCGACGACGCCTGTTCAAATGTACTCGTGGATCGCCACCCGACACATGAAGACGCATGGCATTCGCGAGGAAGACTTGGGCGCCGTGGCGATCGCCTGTCGAAAGCACGCTCAGTCGAACGAGCGTGCCGTCATGCGTGGCCGGCCTCTGGATATGAAGGGATACCTGAGCTCGCGCTGGATCTCTGAGCCATTTCGTCTGAATGACTGCTGCCTGGAGACGGATGGCGCATGCGCAGTCGTGTTGACGAGTGCGGAGCGCGCGCGCAACTCACCTCATACGCCAGTCTACGTCATGGGCGCTGCTGAGGGGCACCCCTACCCGGCCGACGACATTCCGAGCCGGCCGGACATGCTGCGGATCGGCTTGCGTTCTGCGGCTCCCCGTGCTTTCGGCATGGCCGGTATCGATGTCAGAGACGTAGACTTCTTCGAGATCTACGACTGCTTTACATACGTGGTCCTGCTCCAGCTCGAGGCGCTCGGCCTCTGCGGGCCTGGTGAGGCGGGAGACTTCGTCCGCGACGGTCGGATCGAGCATGGGGGAGAGTGCCCCATCAACACCCACGGCGGCCTGCTCTCGGAGGCGCACGTATGGGGGCTCAATCATGTCGTGGAGGCCACACGCCAGCTCCGGGGCGACGCCGGAGCGACACAAGTCGCGAACGCCCAAATCGGAGTCGTGACGGGCTGGGGCGATTTCGGCGACGGAAGCATCGTCGTCCTGAGGAGGTGATCCCATGCCGAGTCAGTCCGACGAAACGCCGCGACTGGGGCCTCGGCCCGTGACCAGGCTCGACGAGGAGTTCTGGGCTCACTGCGCGGAAGAGCGACTGTGCTTCCAAGTCTGTACCTCGTGCGACACATGGCGGCACCTTCCGCGTACGATGTGTGCGCGGTGCGGATCGGCGCAGTGGTCGTGGCGAGCGTCCAATGGGCGGGGAAGCTTGTACTCGTGGACCGTGACGCACCAGGCGATGCTGCCCCAGTTCGACTCGGAGGTTCCCTATGTCGTCGCGGTCGTGGAGCTGGAGGAGGGTGTGCGAATGGTCAGCCAGCTTCGCGGCGTCGAGGTGAAGGACCTTGCGCTCGGGTCGCCCCTCGATCTCTACTTCGAGCGTTTCGAAGAGGGACTCGTCCTGCCGATGTTTCGACCGCGAGCGAGTGAGTGAGTGATCGCGCGAGAGGCGAGGCGTGCGAGGCTCGTCGGTCGCGCTCTGCCGAGATTGGGACCAACTCGATGAGCGGTTCTTGTCGGCCTGCCACACGTTTGGTCAGCCGGGTACGAGAAGGCAAGGTGAGATGCACGGACTGAAGCGAGTGCGCGTACTCGACTTCTCCACGCAGGTTGCCGGGGCCTACGCGACGAAGCTGCTCGCGGATGGCGGCGCCGAGGTGATCAAGATCGAGCCGGTGGGTGGAGATCCCCTTCGGCGCAGACCGGACTCGAGCATCAACCTGCGCGACGAAGACGCCGGGCTTTTCCGCTATCTGCATGCAGGGAAAAGGGCAATCGTTGGGCGGGCGAACGACGAACGGGTGCGCGACTTGATCGCTACTGCCGATCTCGTCGTGGAGGCCTACGGTCTTGTGACGGACGCTGGCGAGCGGATCGACCTCGACGATCTTCGTGCACGTCATCCACGGCTTGTGATCCTCTCGATCACGCCATGGGGGCGAGCAGGGCCCTGGTCTGGGCGTCCGGCGAGCGAATTTACGATTCAGGCCGAGTCGGGGTCCATCGGAGTGCGCGGGTTGCCCGGCCGAGAGCCATTCCAGGCCGGAGGCCGGATCGTGGAATGGCTTGCCGGAACCTTCGCGTCCGTTGCCGCCCTGGCGGCGGTGCGCGGCGCCAGGAAGACTGGGCGGGGTGAGCATGTGGACTTCTCAATGCTCGAGCTGGCCCACATTGCCGCCAGCAACTACTCGGATCTGACCTTCCGCCTGATGAATGGGGGGGCCGAAGATGTCGAGCCGCCCCCGTTTTTGCCCCAGAGCGTCGAGACGCCCTCGATCGAGCCGACCCGGGACGGCTTCGTCGGCTTCTGCACGAACACCCGACAGCAATTCTCGGACTTCCTGCTGATGATTGGTCGCCCCGAGCTTCGCGACGACGAACAGCTCGCGCAGATCGCGGGGCGTGCGGCTCGCTTCGAAGAGTGGAGTGAGATCGTACATGCCTTCACGCGTACCAAGACGACGGCGGAGCTGATCGAGGCTGCCACTCTCCTCCGGATCCCCGTTGCGCCGATCTGTAATGGTGCGACGGTCCGCCTACACGAGCAGCTCGTCGCCCGAGGAGTCTTCGTCCCCGACGCGTCTGGGCGCTTCCAACAGCCGCGCCGGCCGTACCGGATCGACCACACGGATCCCCCATTGCCGCGACCGTCTCCGCCGCTCGAGCAACACCAAGCGCCCTGCAGCTTCGAAGCCGGGACCTTTCCTCCCTCCAAGGACTCGGGCGCGGAAAATCGCCTCCCGCTGGAGGGGCTGCGCGTTCTCGACATGACCGCATGGTGGGCAGGACCTTCGGCGACCCACATGCTGGCTTGTCTCGGCGCGGAGGTGATCCACGTCGAATCGATCACTCGGCCGGATGGGATGCGCATGACCGGTGGCATGGCTGCCGCCCACTACGAGAATTGGTGGGAGGCGAGCCAGATATTCCTCGCGGTCAACTGCAACAAGAAGGGCATCACCGTCGACCTCGACAAACCGTCCGGCAGGGCGTTGATCGAACGCCTCGTGCGCGAGTGTGACGCGGTCGTCGAGAACTTCACGCCGCGGGTACTCGACGGATTCGGTTTGACCTGGGAACGAATCCACGAACTCAATCCGCAAGCCATCTTCGTTCGAATGCCGGCCTTCGGACTCACCGGTCCATGGCGAGACAACACCGGGTTCGCCCAGACGATGGAGCAGCTCTCGGGACTCGCATGGATCACTGGTCATCAGGACGACCAGCCTCGGATCCAGCGCGGGCCCTGTGATCCGCTCGCAGGCATGCACGCTGCATTGGCGTTGCTCGTCGCGCTTGATCAGCGAGATGAGACGGGATGTGGTCATTTCGTCGAATGCACGATGGTCGAGGCGGCGCTGAACGTCGCGGCGGAGCAGCTGATCGAGTGGACGGCCCATGGACGTTTGATGGAGCGAGATGGGAATCGCTCTCCACTCGCTGCGCCGCAGGGTCTCTATCCCTGCGCGGTAGGTCTTGACGGTCGGGAATGTTGGATGGCTCTTTCGGTCGTGGGCGACGCGCAGTGGCTGGCCCTGCGCCGTCTCCTCGGGGACCCTGTATGGGCCCGTGACTGTCGTTTCGATGACCACGAGGGTCGCCGGGCGAACCACGACGAGATCGATGTCAATCTCCGAGCGTGGACCGCGGCCCTCGAGCGCGAGGCTCTCGTGGAACGATTGCTGGCCGTCGGGATCCCGGCCGCGCGCGTCGCGGACCCGCGGACGATCTCGAGAACCAACCCCCAGCTTCGCGCGCGCCGATTCTTCGAACGCAAGAAACATCCGGTAGTCGGGTCCCTTCCAATTCCCGGCCTACCGTTTCGATACTCGCAGGTCGAATCCTGGATTCGAACTCCGGCACCGACACTTGGACAGCACAATCGCGAGATTCTCGGCGGTCTCCTGAGGCTGTCCGCCTCGGACCTGGACGAACTCGAGCGGGAGAAGGTGATCGGAACCCGTCCCGAGGGTCTGGCGTAGCTCGTTGTCGTTCGCGCCCAGTCGGGCGATTCGTCGGTGTGATTGTGATTGCGTCACGGAGTCCGGTATCCGACGGAATCGTGGACGACGAGGATGTAGACGATCAAGCGGTCCTCCGCGATCGCTCCGGGAGGTACGCGTTGGATCCTTCGCGTCGTTCGACCGTATCTGGCCGTCCCGATGGTCGAACGCTACGCGGGCATGGGAAGGTGGTAGACCCTCGCTGCGTTCTCGTAGAGAACCTTGCGCTGGACGCTCTCGGACAGCCCGGATAGGGCCTCCGCCACGTGCTCGCGTACGGAGGGATAGAGGCAAGTTGGATGCGGGTAGTCGGTCTCGAACAACACGTTGTCTGCTCCCAGCTGCCCGATCGTATGGCCCACGTTCTCCTTCTCGAACCAGAAAGACGTGTAGATATTCCGATCGAAGTACTCCCGCGGCGTCAGCTTCAGCGGAGACGTGCCGCCCCAGTTCTCCTTGTACTGGTACTCGCACGCCTCGATCAGGAACGGTACCCAGCCAATCCCGCTTTCCACCGACAGAATCCTGAGCCTCGGAAAGCGATCGAGAAGACCGCTGAACACCAGGTTCGTGAGGCACCGCATGTTGTTCATGAATAGCGTGAGCGAGGTGACGGCGAGGGTAGTGGTGGGGTCGTACCCGTCCCAGGTGAGCTTCTGCCCTGTGCCGCCCGAGCCGATATGGAAGGCCACGGGGAGGTCCATGTCCTGCGCGGTGGACCAGAGCGGATCCCAGTACCGATCGTTGAGCGTCGGGAGCCCCCACTCTTGCGGTGAGTCCGTCATGGTGAAGCCGACCAGCCCGAGTTGCTGGCGACACCTCTTCAGCTCCTTTACTGCGACCCCTAGGTCCCAGAACGGAAGAAGAGCCTGGGGAAGCAAGCGTCCTCCTGATTCCTTCTGGAGGTCGGCTGCCCCATCGTTGTAGCCGGCCAGGCAGAAGTTTCGCAGCTCGACGTCCTTGACCTTCATGATCGCCCCGCCCGCGAAGCCGACGGCGTTCGGGTACAGGATCTGGGTGTGAACACCGAGTCTCGCCATGTCCGCGAGCCGCGCCGGTCCACTCCACGCGCCCGGCGTCGACTCGTCCATCGTCGCGAACGAGAAGATGCCGTGGCCCTTGCTTCCGTCCTTCTTGATGACCGAGATGCCGGCGGGGCCTAGCACGACGTCGTCGTCGACGACCCACTGCTGGTCGGCGAGAGCCATCCCTGCACTGCTACCTGCGCCGCTCCTGTCGACGATGCGCGGGATGCGGTTCTTGAACTTCGCGGGCGCGCGCGAGGACCAGAGGTCCCTCGGTTCGGACCAATGGGTGTCGATGTCGATGATGGGCATGTCGGCGAGTGACGTCATGAGGCTCCTCACTGAATCGCGTATTCGGATGTGCGTCGAAGAGATTTGTCGACGGGGAATCGTCGGGAAAACGTGGGGCCCATCTTCGAGTTGCTCCGACGCGCACGTTTGCCGGAACAAGTACGCCCCCCATGGGGGCGTACGCTGAAATCGCACCTCTCAGTGTCGGTCAGCTCTCTTTAGGGTGTTTCCTAACCACCATTCTAATATATAATCGTATTCAATCTCTGACAAGCCCCGGCTCGGCCGCGTTCGATCGACGGAGGGCAAGATGGATGGCGGGTTACTCGGTCACGCACACCTGACGGATCCTCGTCCGTTCTGGAAGAAGCCGAGAAACGAGAGCCTGAGGCTCCGGGGCAAGCCCTTCGGATTCTGGGTTGCAACCTGCTACGACGATGCGCTGATGTTCGCCAGGAATCCACAGTGTTTTTCGTGGGAGCTCGAGCTCGCCTTCGGCCTAGCGCTCTCGACGCGTGGCGGCCGGGACGCTGGGGCGGGCGTCGGGTTCCTGTCGATGATCCAGGACGATCGTCCCGACCCTGGTCGTCTCCCCCGTGTTCCCTCTCGTGTCTTCCCGCCGCGGCGGATCGCGGCGATGGATCCGCGCATCCGCGGGCGGGCTGGGCAGCCGGTCTCCAAACTTCGCCAGCGCCACGCTGAAGGGGGGGTGTCTCGACTTCGACCCGGAGATTACGAGGCCGTTCTCAGCCAACCTCATCGCTCAGATCTTTGGCGTGCCGAATTCCTCGGAGCTCCAACGTATCCCGTTCTGGGCTAGCGCGGCTAGCTTGGAGAGCTGCGGTAACGACACGACCGACGTTCGTGCACGTGCCGTCAGAGTGATCGATGCGTGCCTCGAGGAGGTGACTTCACTTCTGCAGCACACACTCGAAATTCTCACCGAATCGAAGTGCCGTCATGAATTCTGAGTTGCGTGTTTCTGACGTCGGCCCCGAGTTGATCGATCCGGACCTCTATGCGAGGGACGGCTATCCCCATCATACATGGAGCCTGCTGCGCCGAGCGGCGCCCGTCTACTACTTCGAGGGTCCCGAATACCCGTTCTGGGCTCTGACGCGGTACGAACACATCGTGGAGGTTTCGCGACAGCCCGGTTTGTACTCGAACCGTCCGCGCCTACAGATCGTGGTAGGAGCCGACTATGCGAGCGAAGATCAGCGTGAGCCTGAGACGATCATCCACATGGACCCACCGGAGCATCGTCATTATCGCGAGCTGCTGGCTCGCCGATTCACTCCGCGTGCGATGCGGGCCATCGAACCCGAGGTCGCGCTCCTCGCTCGCGAGATCATGGACGACCTTGTCGGAGGACGTGATACCCCACGCATAAAAGGACACGAACATTTGCGCACCTC